>JASGDF010000208.1:0-17856 GCA_047607345.1 Pseudomonas sp.
CTTCGCGCCAGCAGCAGGCGCCTGAGCGCCGGGTCGCCTCGGCGCAGGCGGCGCCGCTGCCGGCGACCAACACCGTCGCGGCACCGGCGGCCGATCCGTTCGCGCACCCGGCCACGCTGCAGGCCAAGCCGTGGCCGCGGTCGGTGATCGCCGGTGATAGCGCGCTCAATGCCAGTTTCGGCCGGCAGCCGGCGTTCTATCCGTTCGAGCCGACGTTGCCGGCGCAGCCGGCCGTGTCCGAGCTGCCACTGCCGCAGCTCTAGCCCTGGTCACCGATGTGCCGCGCGTCGCGCGGCACGCATTCCCTTTGTCTGCGATCGATCGCCGTTGGAGGCATGTTCCGATGAATCCCCGTATCCGCAATCAGATGTTCGGCCTGCTGGCGATGACGCTGCCGCTGGCCGCCTGCGCCCAGCAGCCCGAGCCGTCGGCGCCGGCGTCCTCGCCGATCGCGACCAACCGCGGTGCCGCGCCCGCGCCACAGCTGGTGACGGGGCTGCCGGATTTCACCAACCTGGTCGAGCAGGTCGGCCCCGGCGTGGTCAACATCGACAGCACAGTGACCCGCAAGGACATGTTGCGTCGCTCGGGCAGCGGCCAGCAGACGCCGGACGAGGACCAGATCCCGGAATTCTTCCGGCGTTTCTTCGGCCCGGATTTCCAGATGCCGGGTTCGCCACGCCAGGCGCCGGGTGACGACGGTGACGGCGACGACATCGCCGGCAAGTCGACCGGCTCGGGCTTCATCATCTCGGCCGATGGCTACGTGTTGACCAACCACCATGTCATCGACGGTGCCAGCCAGGTCACCGTCAAGCTGTCCGACGGGCGCGAGCTCAAGGCCAAGGTGATCGGCAGCGACGAGCAGTACGACGTGGCGCTGCTGAAGGTCGAGGCGAACAACCTGCCGACCGTGCGCATCGGCGATTCCAATACGCTCAAGGCCGGCCAGTGGGTGGTCGCGATCGGCTCGCCGTTCGGACTGGATCACTCGGTGACCGCCGGCATCGTCAGCGCGACCGGGCGCAGCAACCCCTACGCCGACCAGCGCTACGTGCCGTTCATCCAGACCGATGTGGCGATCAACCGTGGCAATTCCGGTGGCCCGCTGCTGAACACCCGCGGCGAGGTGGTCGGGATCAATTCGCAGATCTTCTCCGCCTCCGGCGGCTACATGGGCATCAGCTTCGCGATCCCGATCGACCTGGCGGTCAGCGCCGCCGAGCAGATCAAGGCGCACGGGCGCGTGACCCGCGGCCAGCTCGGGGTGGCGGTGGGGCCGATCGATGCGCTCAAGGCGCAGGGGCTGGGCCTGCCCGACACCCGTGGCGCGCTGGTCAACGACCTGCCGTCGGGCAGCGCGGCGGCCAAGGCCGGCGTCGAGGTCGGCGACGTGATCCGCAGCGTCAACGGCAAGGACATCCAGTCCTACAGCGACCTGCCGCCGCTGATCGGTCTGCTGCCGCCGGGCGCCAAGGTGCGGCTGGGCATCCTGCGCGATGGCAAGCCGCGCGAGGTCAGTGTCACCCTGACCGCGCTGGATGCGGACAAGCAGACGGCCACCGCCCGCGATGGTGCGGCCGAAGGTGCCGCCGCCGGTCCGGCCAGCGTGGCCCTGCTCGGTCTGCAGGTGGCCGATCTGAGTGCCGCCGAACGCAGCCGCCTGGGCCTGGAGGCCGGGCAGGGCGTGCGCATCGTCGCGGTGACCGGGTCGCAGGCGCGCAACGCGCGGCTGCAGCCGAACCTGGCGATCCTGCGCGTCGGCCGTACCCCGGTCGGCAGCGTGGCCGAGCTGAACCGCGCGCTGGCAAGCTACAAAAAGGGCGACGTGGTGATGCTGCTGGTCTCCAGTGGCGAGGCGACCAGCTACGTGGCGATCAAGGCCGGCGGCTGAGCCACTGGTGTCGCGCGACCCCCTCCATCCTGGGGAGGGGGCTTGTGGGAGGGGCTTCAGCCCCGACGGGCGTTACCCGGTAATGTCCGTCGGGGCTGAAGCCCCTCCCACATCATCTCCGGGTTCTCCGCGGACGCCTTGGGGCTGGCCATGCGATAATGGACCGTTATCCTGACGACGGCTGCGCCGGCGCCCACCTCCATGTCCTCCGATCCGATGCGGAACATCCGCAACTTCTCCATCATCGCCCACGTCGACCACGGCAAGTCCACCCTGGCTGATCGCATCATCCAGTTGTGCGGCGGCCTGGAGGCCCGCGAGATGGAAGCCCAGGTGCTCGACTCCAACCCGATCGAGCGCGAACGCGGCATCACCATCAAGGCCCAGTCGGTCTCGCTGCCCTACAAGGCGCGCGACGGCCAGGTCTACCACCTGAACTTCATCGACACGCCCGGCCACGTCGACTTCTCCTACGAGGTCAGCCGCTCGCTGGCCGCCTGCGAGGGCGCGCTGCTGGTGGTGGACGCCGCGCAGGGCGTGGAGGCGCAGTCGGTGGCCAACTGCTACACCGCGGTCGAGCAGGGCCTGGAAGTGGTGCCGGTGCTGAACAAGATCGACCTGCCGACCGCCGACATCGAGCGCGCCAAGGCCGAGATCGAGGCGGTGATCGGCATCGACGCCGAGGACGCGGTCGCGGTCAGTGCCAAGACCGGCCTGAACGTGGGCGACGTGCTGGAGGCGATCGTGCAGCGCATCCCGCCGCCGGTGCCGCGCGACACCGCCAAGCTGCAGGCGCTGATCATCGATTCCTGGTTCGACAACTACCTCGGCGTGGTGTCGCTGGTGCGGGTGATGCAGGGCGAGATCAAGCCCGGCGACAAGCTGCTGGTGATGTCCACCGGCCGTACCCACCAGGTCGACAACGTCGGCGTGTTCACCCCCAAGCGCAAGGTGCTGCCGAAGCTGGCCGCTGGCGAGGTGGGCTGGATCACCGCCTCGATCAAGGACGTGCACGGCGCGCCGGTCGGCGACACCCTGACCCTGGCCGGCGACCCGGCGCCCGGGCCGCTGCCCGGCTTCCAGGAGATGCAGCCGCGCGTGTTCGCCGGCCTGTTCCCGGTCGACGCCGAGGACTACCCGGACCTGCGTGAGGCGCTGGACAAGCTGCGCCTGAACGACGCCGCGCTGCGCTTCGAGCCGGAAAGCTCCGAGGCGATGGGCTTCGGCTTCCGCTGTGGCTTCCTCGGCATGCTGCACATGGAGATCGTGCAGGAGCGGCTGGAGCGCGAGTACAACCTCGACCTGATCAGCACCGCGCCGACGGTGATCTACGAGGTGCTCAAGACCGACGGCTCGATCATCAACATGGACAACCCGGCCAAGCTGCCGCCGAGCAACTACGTCGAGGAGATCCGCGAGCCGATCATCCGCGCCAACATCCTCACCCCCGAGGAGTACATCGGCAACATCATCAAGCTGTGTGAGGAGAAGCGCGGCAGCCAGCTCGGCATCAACTACCTGGGCAGCCAGGTGCAGATCAGCTACGAGCTGCCGATGGCCGAGGTGGTGCTGGACTTCTTCGACAAGCTCAAGTCGGTCAGCCGCGGCTACGCCTCGCTGGACTACAGCTTCGTGCGCTTCGACGCCGGCCCGTTCGTGCGCGTGGACGTGCTGATCAACGGCGACCGGGTCGACGCGCTGTCGCTGATCGCGCACCGCAGCCATGCCGACCGGCGTGGCCGCGAGCTGTGCGAGAAGATGAAGGAGCTGATCCCGCGGCAGATGTTCGACGTGGCGATCCAGGCCGCGATCGGCTCGCAGATCATCGCCCGCACCACGGTCAAGGCGATGCGCAAGAACGTGCTGGCCAAGTGCTATGGTGGCGACGTTTCGCGCAAGAAGAAGCTGCTGGAGAAGCAGAAGGAAGGCAAGAAGCGCATGAAGCAGGTCGGCCGCGTGGAGATTCCGCAGGAGGCCTTCCTGGCGGTTCTGCAGATGGACAAGTAGCCGGGATAGGTGATTCGTGATGGGCAAGAGCCAAGCTCTCGATTTTGCGAATCACCAATCACGAATCACGAATCACGTTCCGAAGGAACCCGAATGAAATGGTTTGAAATCGCGCTGGTGATACTGACGCTGGGCACCGGCCTGGTGTGGCTGCTGGACAAGCTGTTCTTCGCCAGGCGCCGGGCCGCAAGGGCCGGGTTGCTCGAGGCCGAGCCGGCGATCGTGGACTATTCCAAGGCGTTCTTTCCGGTGCTGGCGGTGGTGCTGATCCTGCGCAGCTTCGTCGCCGAGCCGTACAAGATCCCGTCCAGCTCGATGATGCCCAATCTGCTGATCGGCGATTTCATCCTGGTCAACAAGTTCGCCTACGGCTTCCGCCTGCCGATCACCAACACGAAGTTCATCCCGACCGGCGAGCCCAAGCGCGGCGACGTGGTGGTGTTCAAGCCGCCGCACCGCCCGGACGAGAACTGGATCAAGCGCGTGGTCGGCCTGCCCGGCGACCGGATCGGCTTCCACGGGGACACGCTGTACATCAACGGCAAGCCGCTGAAGTACCAGGTCAAGGGCGAGTACATCGGCAAGGGCCGTGGCGCCGAGATGACCGGCACCACGCTGCTGACCGAGGACCTGCCGGGGCGCACGCACACCGTGCTGGAGTGGATCGACCGCGCCAACCCGGCCGGCCAGGGGGACTGGGTGGTGCCGCCGGGCAAGTATTTCGTGATGGGCGACAATCGCGACAACAGTGAGGACAGCCGGTTCTGGACCCAGACCCACTTCCTGCCGGAGCAGAACCTGCGCGGCAAGGCGTTCCTGATCTGGCTGAACTGCGAAGGCTGGTTCTGCAAGGGGAGCTTCGATCCTTCACGGATCGGGACGGGCATCCAGTGAAGCGCGCCGGGGCAGACGTATGAAGCGCGATCAGGGCGGCATGACGCTGTTGTCGTTCGTGGTGGTGCTGGGGCTGGCTGGTTTTGCCCTCTACATCGGCATGAAGCTGTTCCCGATGTATCAGGAGTACTACGCGGTACGCACGGCGATGAAGGGCCTGGCCAGCGAGCCGGGCAGTGCCGACCTGGATCCGGTCAAGGCGCAGGACCTGTTCTTCCGCCGGCTGTACATCAACTACTCCGAGAATGTGCAGAAGGACGACGTCAAGTTCGAGCGCATCGACGGCGGCTGGCGCATGAAGGTCGCCTACGAGGTGCGCCGTCCGCTGGTCGGCAACCTCGATGTGGTCGGCAAGTTCGAAAGCAGCCAGGACCTGGTCCGACGTAGTGGCGACGAGTAGGACCATGGTGCGTGGCGACCGGATCGGCCACGCCTTCGCCGACCCGGCGCTGTTGCGGCAGGCGCTGACGCATCGCAGCGCCGGCGCGCCGCACAACGAGCGGCTGGAGTTCCTGGGCGATGGCATCGTCAACCTGCTGGTCGCCGAGGCGCTGTACCTGCGTTGGCCCAAGGCGGACGAGGGCGCGCTGACCCGTGCCCGTGCCGAACTGGTGCGCGAGGCGTCGCTGGCGGTGATCGGCCGTGAGCTGCAGCTGGGCGAGCGGCTGACCCTGGGGCCGGGCGAGCTGAAGTCCGGCGGTTACCGCCGCGACTCGATCGTCGCCGACGCGGTGGAGGCGGTGGTCGCCGCGATCTATCTCGACGCCGGCTTCGAGGCCTGCCGCCGGGTCGTGCTGCCGTGGTTCGAGAGCGCGCTGGCCGCGTTGCCGGTCGGCAAGCCGGAGAAGGACCCGAAAACGCGTCTGCAGGAATGGTTGCAGGCACGCCAGCGGCCGCTGCCGAGCTACGAGCTGATTTCCGAGACCGGCGATGACCACGCCAAGCAATTCCGGGTAGCCTGCACCCTGGGCGACCCGCCGCTGCGGGCCGAGGGCGAGGCCAGCTCGCGCCGGCTCGCCGAGCAGCAGGCCGCGGCGACCCTCATCAGTCAACTGGATCCGAGCAAGTGAGCGACAACTCCTCCCATCGTTGCGGCAGCGTCGCCGTGATCGGTCGCCCCAACGTGGGCAAGTCGACCCTGACCAACGCGCTGGTCGGGGCCAAGGTCAGCATCGTCTCCAACCGGCCGCAGACCACCCGCCACCGCCTGCTCGGCATCGCCAGCTTTCCGGCCGGCCAGATCGTGCTGGTCGATACGCCCGGCCTGCACCGCGAGCAGGGCAAGTTCAAGGCATCGGCGATGAGCCGGGTGATGAACCGAGCCGCGCGCGGCTCGCTGGAGGACGTCGATGCCGCGCTGCTGGTGATCGAGGCCGGGCGCTGGGACGAAGAGGACACGCTGGCCTACAACGTGCTCAGCGACGCCGGCATCCCGGTGGTGCTGATCGTCAACAAGGTCGACCGGCTCAAGGACAAGAGCGCGCTGCTGCCGTTCCTGGCCCAGGTCAGTGAAGGGCGCATGTTCGCCGCGGTGCATCCGGTGTCCGCGCTCAAGCGCAAGGGCCTGGAGGTGCTGGTCAAGGACGTGCTCGGGCTGCTGCCCGAGGCGCCGCCGATGTTCGGCGAGGACGAGATCACCGACCGCAGCCAGCGCTTTCTGGCCGGCGAGCTGGTGCGCGAGCAGCTGATGCGTCAGCTTGGCGAGGAGCTGCCGTACGCGACCACGGTGGAGATCGAGCGCTTCGCCGAGGACGGCAACCTGCTGCGGATCGGCGCGGTGATCTGGGTCGAGCGCGAGGGCCAGAAGGCGATCGTGATCGGCAAGGGCGGCACCCGCCTGAAGGAGATCGGCGCCAAGGCCCGCCAGCAGATGGAGCGGCTGTTCGGCGCCAAGGTGTTCCTGGAGACCTGGGTGCGGGTGCGCGAGGGCTGGTCGGATGACGAGTCGGCGCTGAAGGCGTTCGGGTACGAATGAGGGCGGGACCGGGGACCGGGGACCGGGGACCCGGGAAGCGCGTCGGAGCAACGATCAGCGCTGCGCGGGAATCCACACGCGACACCAGCCCGGCTACGACTTTCGCCCCTGCTTTTCCCGGGTCCCGGGTCCCGGGTCCCCGGTCCCGGCTTCTCCAGCCATGCTGATCGAGCACGAACCCGGCTTCGTCCTGCATGCACGGCCCTGGCGCGAGACCAGCCTGCTGGTGGAGGTGCTGACCCGCGAGCATGGCCGGCTCGGCCTGCTCGCCCGCGGCGTGCAGGGGCCGCGCAAGCAGGTGCTGCGGGCCGCGTTGCAGCCGCTGCAGTCGATCGTGTTCAGCGCCGTGCAGCGTGGCGAGCTGGCGCAGCTGCGTCAGGCCGAGGCGCTGGACGCCGCGCCGCGCCTGTCCGGCGACGCGATGCTGGGCGGTTTCTACGTCAATGAGCTGCTGCTGCGGCTGGCGCCGCGCCACGATCCGCTGCCGGAACTGCATGCGCTCTACGCGCAGGTGCGTGCGCGCCTGCCGGAGGCGGGGAGCCTGGCCTGGACGCTGCGCCGCTTCGAGCGCGACCTGCTGGAGATCCTTGGCTTCGGCTTCGACCTGCAACACGACGCCGACGGCCTGCCGATCGACCCGGCCGCGCGCTACCTGCTCGACCCGATGGAAGGGCCGCGCCGCCTGCTGAGCGAGCGCGGCCCGCGCGAGCGGCGCGAGACCGCGACCGGGCGCGCATTGCTTGCGCTGGCCGCCGACCAACGGCCCGTCGCCGAGGACATGCCGGGCCTGCGCCTGGGCCTGCGCGCGGTGCTCGCCCACCACCTGGGCGCGCGTGGGCTGAAATCATGGGAGATGCTGGAGGCGCTGGGGCGGACGCCCGCGGCGCGCGAGTAGAACGGGGCAAGCTCCGCGCTACAGCAGCGCCGCGACCGCCTCGCGGAAGCGGTCGCGCGTTTGCGCCGAGTGCGGGTCGTCGCGCAGCTGGCGCACCGCGCCGGCCAGGCGGGCCGCGCCGACGAAGCCGCAACTGGCCTGCAGCCGGTGCAGATGGCCGCGCAGGGCCTGGGTATCGTCGGCGCGCAGGGCTGAATCGATCGCGTCGCGGGAGGCCGGCAGCTCGGCCAGGAACAGCTCGCGCAGCGCCTCGAGATGGCTGCGTTGGCTATTGAGTGCCAGCAGCGCCGCGTGCTCGTCCCAATCGCTGTCGTTCTGGGGCGTCCCCAGCGTCGTCGTGCGCGCCTGGGCAAGGCCGCGCCGCACCGCTTGCAACAGGCGGTCGGCCGAGAGCGGCTTGATCAGGACGTCGAGGAAGCCGTCGGCACGCAGGCCCTGTCCGGCTTCCGGCGACAGCTCGGCGGTATGCGCCAGCGCGGGCAGATGGCGATGGCCGTGGCGCAGCGAGGCCAGCAGTTCGGAACCGTTGCCGTCGGGCAGGTTCACGTCGATCAGGGCCAGGTCGTAGGCGCGCTTGGCGGCCAGCGCCAGTGCCGAGGCCTTGGAGTCGCAGCAATCGACCCGGGCCGGCAGCGCTTCCAGCGCGATTCTGAAGAAGCCGCTGCTGATCGGGTCGTCCTCGACCAACAACAGGCGTGGGGGATTCTGTGATGCCATCGGGCTGCCTCCATGTCAGCTTTTCCGTAGCGTAGCGCGAGCTGTAGAGGCGCAGTGTGTCGCCGGTCGGCAAAAGCGGCAATGAACGACCGGCCTGCGGCCGGCATTGGCTGGGTTCTGCGACAATACGCGCCCTTTTCGCCCGCAGCCTTCCGCCACGTGGCCAGATCCAGAAACCGCTTCGACCGCACGCCCTTCCAGACCGAGATCAGCGACCTCAGCCACGACGGCCGTGGCGTGGCCCGCCGCGACGGCGAGGGCGGCAAGGTCACCTTCGTCAGCGGGGCGCTGCCGGGCGAGCGCGTGCTGGCCGAGCCGACCGCGCGCAGCCGGCATTTCGACGAGGCCAGGACGGTGGAGGTGTTGGACGCCTCGCTGGACCGGGTGACCCCGCGCTGCCCGCATTTCGGCGTTTGCGCCGGTTGCGTGCTGCAGCACCTGGACGAGGACAGGCAGATCCTGGCCAAGCAGCGGGTGCTGATGGAGAACCTGGAGCGGATCGGTCACGTCACCCCCGCCACCGTGCTGCCAGTGCTGGCCGGCCACAGCTGGGGCTATCGCCGCAAGGGCCGGTTCTCGGTGCGCCGGGTCGAGAAGAAGGACCGGACCCTGGTCGGCTTCCGCGAGCAGGACCCGCGCTTCGTCGCCGACCTGTCGGTGTGCTACACGGTGATTCCGCAGATCGGCGAGAAGATCACCGCGCTGTCCGCGCTGGTCGAGGGCCTGGATGGCCGCCGCGACATCCCGCAGATCGAGTTCATCGCCGGCGACGACGCCATCGCGCTGACGTTCCGCCACCTGCAGCCGCTGAGCGAGGCCGATCGCGCCGCCCTGGCCGGATTCGGTCGCGCGCACGGTTTCGCGATCTTCTTGCAGCCCGGCGGGGTGGATAGCGTGCACCCGCTGGATGAGGTGCCGGTGCCGCTGGCGTTCCGGCTGGCGCCGTGGGACGTCGAGCTGGCGTTCCGGCCGCTGGACTTCATCCAGGTCAACGCCGGGCTCAACGAGAAGATGATCGCGCACGCGCTGACGTTGCTCGATGCGCGGCCGGAGGATCGCGTGCTCGACCTGTTCTGCGGGCTCGGCAATTTCACCCTGCCGCTGGCGCGCGGGGTGCGCGAGGTGGTCGGCGTGGAGGGCGACGCCGGGTTGGTGGCGCGGGCGAAGGAGAACGCCGCCCGCAACGGCCTGGACAACGCGCAGTTCTTCGCCGCCGACCTGACCCAGGATCAGCGCGGCGCGCCGTGGATGCGCCAGGGCTTCGACAAGCTGCTGCTGGACCCGCCGCGCTCGGGCGCGATCGACGTGCTCAGGCAGCTGCCGCTGAAGAAGTTCGAGCGCATCGTCTACGTTAGCTGCCACCCCGGCTCGCTGGCGCGCGATGCCGGCTACCTGGTCAACGAGCAGGGGTTCACGCTGAAGGCGGCCGGCGCGATGGACATGTTCCCGCATACCGCGCACGTGGAGAGCATCGCGCTGTTTGAACGGCCGTGATTCGGGATTGGGGATTGGGGATTGGGGATTCGCAAAAGCATAAACGCCTGCTAGCCGTGGCTTATGCTTCTGCTTTTACCAATCCCCAATCCCGAATCCCCAATCCCATGCCTCTGGAAATCGAACGCAAATTCCTCGTCGCCGGTGACGGCTGGCGCGCGGCCACGCACCGGGTCGTGCCGATGGCGCAGGGCTACATCAACGACCTCGGCGCGATGGACCGGGGCGAGCAGAAGGCTTCGGTGCGGGTGCGGATCCAGGGCGAGCAGGCGTTCCTGAACCTGAAATCGCGCGAGCTGGGCCATACCCGGCAGGAGTTCGATTACCCGATCCCGGTCGCCGACGCGCGCGACCTGCTGGCGCTGTGCGTAGGCGGGCGGGTCGAGAAGCGCCGGCACCTGGTCGAGCATGCCGGGCACCTGTGGGAGGTGGATGAGTTCCTCGGCGAGAACGCCGGGCTGGTGGTCGCCGAGATCGAGCTGGACAGCGCCGAGGAGGCGTTCGCACGGCCGGACTGGCTGGGCGCGGAAGTCACCGACGAGGTGCGCTACTACAACCTGGCGCTGGCCGCGCACCCGTATTCGGCCTGGGGCGGCGGCTGAACCGCCGTCGCGTGGAGCGGGGCAAGCTCCGCTTCACGGGCATCCGGGCGATCGTCGCGGCCGGACTTGGCTGGCATGGCGGCGGCCTCATATCGGTCCGGCCAAGGTCGTCGCCGAGGGGCGCCTGGGGGAGGAGCGGACCGGCGATGCCTGTGGTCTGGACGGTTGCCATGCCTGAAACGGCTGCGCGGTCGCGCGAACGCCGTCCTGGAACATCGCGGCAGCCGGCCCGGGAGCCCTGGTCTGAACGGGAGTAGCGAGCCCGATGCAGCCTTCGGGACGCGTCACCGGCCGGCTTCTGCGACAATGCGGCGCCGCGCCATCCGGCGCGCGCCCGCGGAGAACCTTGCATGTTGCTGATCGGCGTCGCCGGCACCGAGCTCACCGCCCAGGAGCGTGACTGGCTGCAGCGCGACTGCGTGGCCGGCGTGGTGCTGTTCAAGCGCAATTTCGTCTCGCGCGCGCAGCTGACCGAGCTGACCGCCGCGATCCGCGCCGCGGCCCGGTTGCCGCAGTTGATCTGCGTGGACCAGGAGGGCGGCCGGGTGCAGCGCTTCGAGGACGGTTTCAGTGCGTTGCCGCCGTTGCAGGGCTTCGGCGCGCTCTATGCCCGCGACCGGCGCGCGGCGCTGCAACTGGCGCGCGAGCATGCCTGGTTGATGGCCAGCGAGGTGCGTGCCAGCGGCGTGGACCTGAGTTTCGCTCCGGTGGCGGATCTGGCGCGGGGCAACCGCGCGGTCGGCGACCGCGCCTTCAGTGGCGACCCCGAGGTGGCCGCCGCGTTCACCCACGCCTACGTCGAGGCGATGCACGAGGCCGGGATGCCGGCCACGCTCAAGCATTTCCCGGGCCACGGCACGGTGCTGGAGGATACCCACGTCGATGCGGCGATCGACCCGCGGCCGCTGGAGGCACTGCGCCGCGAGGACCTGGTGCCGTTCGCCGAGGGCATCCGCGCCGGCGCCGACGCGGTGATGATGGCGCACGTGGTCTACCCGCAGGTCGCGCCGGAGCCGGCCGGCTACTCGCCGCGCTGGATCGGCGAGATCCTGCGCGGCGAGCTGGGCTTCCGTGGCGTGGTGTTCTCCGACGACATCGGCATGGCCGCCGCGCACGGCGCCGGCGGCGTGGCCGCGCGCGTGCACGCCCACCTCGACGCAGGCTGCGACGCGGTGCTGGTCTGCCATCCCGAACTGGTCGACGAGGCACTCGCCGTGGTCGCCGGCCGCCAACTCAATACCGCCGCGCTGATCGGACTGATCGGCCGCGGCGTGCTCGGCTGGGACGGCCTGCTGGCCGACGGCCGCCATGCCGCCTCACAATCCCGCTTGCTGCAACAACTCGGAAAAACCGCCTGATGCCCACTCTTTCCATCCCCCAGGCCCTGGACCAGGCCGACCTGCTGGTCGACCGTCCCGCCATCGACGCGGCCATCGCCCGCATCGCCGACGAGATCGCCCGCGACTACCGCGGCGAGGTGCCGGTGTACCTGACGATCATGCACGGCGCGCTGCCGTTCTCCGGCCAGCTTGCGTTGGAGCTGGGCGCGCGCGGCCAGGACGTGCAGTTCGACTACCTGCACGCTACCCGCTACCGCGGCGAGACCACCGGCGGCGAGCTGGTGTGGAAGCACCGCCCGGCCACCGCGCTGTTCGGCCGCCGGGTGATCCTGGTCGATGACATCCTCGACGAGGGCTACACCCTGCAGGGCGTGCGCCAATGGTGCCTGGAGCAGGGCGCCACCGACGTGCGCCTGGCGGTGCTGACGGTCAAGCGCCACGACCGCTGCGTGCCGGGCATCGCCGCCGACTACCTGGGCGTGGAGGTCGAGGACCGCTACGTGTTCGGTTTCGGCATGGACGTCAGCGAGCAGCTGCGCGGCATCCCCGCCATCTATGCGATGAAGGCATAGCGCCGAGCATCGAGGATCCTGTGGGAGGGACTTCAGTCCCGATGCTTGGCCGGTGAGGCCGGTCGGGACTGAAGTCCCTCCCACACGTCCCTGCTCCGACCTTGCCTGGCTCCCGCTCCCGAGAATCCCGCATCCATGAACCCCATCGCATTGGCCGTCATCGGCGGCACCGGCGTCTATCGGCTTGCCCAGCTCGACGACGTGCAGACCCATCAGCTGGAAACCCGCTTCGGCAGCCCGTCCGGCCCGGTCCGGGTCGGCACGCTGCTCGGCCACCGCGTGGCGTTCATGGCGCGCCACGGCGAAGGCCACTCGATCCCGCCGCACCGGATCAACTACCGCGCCAACCTTGCTGCACTGCAGCAGATCGGCGCGACCCGGGTGCTGGCGCTGAATACGGTCGGCGGCATCAGCGAGGGCTTCGGCCCACGCGTGCTGGCCTGCCCGGACCAGCTGATCGACTACACCTGGGGCCGCATCTCGACGATCTGCGAGGAGCCGGGTAGTGAGGTGCTGCACGTCGATTTCGGCCATCCGTACTCGCCGCTGTTCCGCGGCAAGGTGATCGCCGCGGCGCGGGTGACCGGGGTCAAGCTGGCCGAGGGCGGCTGCTACGGCGCGACCCAGGGCCCGCGCCTGGAGACGATCGCCGAGATCGCCCGGATGCGCCGCGACGGCTGCGACCTGGTCGGCATGACCGGTATGCCCGAGGCGGCACTGGCCCGCGAGCTGGGGCTGGACTATGCGTGCCTGGCGATCGTCGCCAACTGGGCTGCCGGATGTGGCGATGCACAAGAAATCACCATGGCCGAGGTGCTGGCCAACGTCGAGGCGGCCTCGGCCGGCCTGCCTGAACTGATCGGCGAACTTGCCCGCGGATGACGGTGCGTGCGGGTGATTGTCATCGGGGCATAAGCTTTGCATACTCGGCGGGCGGCGCTTGCCGCACACCACCCAATTCACTGTAAACAAGGTCACGCATCACCATGCCGAACGGTACCGTCAAGTGGTTCAACGACGCCAAGGGATTTGGCTTCATCTCACCGGAGGACGGCAGCGCCGATGTTTTCGCGCACTTCTCCGCGATCAACTCCAAGGGCTTCCGCAGCCTGCAGGAAGGCCAGAAGGTCAGCTATGACGTGACCCAGGGCCCGAAGGGCGCGCAAGCCTCGAATATCACGCCGATCGGCTGATCCATCGCCCGGTCGTGCCTTGAACCCCGCTCCGGCGGGGTTTTTTGTGGAATGTGGGGTAGGACGGATGCAGGGCAGCTTGCGGATCGCGATCGTGGGATACGGCACTGCCGGCCAGGCGCTGGCGGTGCTGCTGGAGCGCGCGGGGCACCGGCTGGAGGTGTTCGAGCGCGCCGCCGAGCCGGGGCCGGTGGGCGCCGGCTTCCTGTTGCAGCCGACCGGGTTGCAGGTGCTGTGGCGGATGGGCCTGCTGTCGCAGGCGCTGGCGCATGGCGCGCCGGTCGCGCGCCTGTATGGCGAGACATCGGCCGGCCGCGCGGTGATGGACATGCGCTACCGCGACCTGGATGCGGCGCTGTTCGGCCTGGGCATGCAGCGCGGCGCGTTGTTCTCGATCCTGCAACAGGCCTGGACGCAGCGTGCCGGTCTGCACGCCGGCACCCAGGTCGTCGCCATCGACCACGAACGGCAGCGCCTGCGCGATGGCGATGGCACCTGGCACGGTCCCTATGATCTGATCGTGGTGGCCGATGGTTCGGCCTCGACGCTGCGGCAGGAAGTCCAGGGCACCCGGCTCGACCGCGAGTATCCATGGGGCGCGCTGTGGTGCCTGCTGCCGCGTGGCGACTGGGTGTTCGGCGACGAACTGCGGCAGCGCTACGTCGCCGCACGCAAGATGATCGGCCTGCTGCCGGTCGGCACGCGCCCGGGCGACGCCACGCCGAGGCTCAGCTTCTTCTGGAGCCTGCCGCGCGACGACTTCGAGGCGTGGCAGGCGCGCGGCATGCAGGCATGGTTGGAGGAGGTGGGGAGGCTGTGGCCGCAGGCGCGCGAGCGCCTGCAAGACGTCAGCGTGCACACGCAGCTGGCCCGCGCCAGCTACCGCGATGCGGTGATGGCGCGCTGGCATCGCGGCCGGGTGGTGCTCGTCGGCGATGCCGCGCACGCGATGAGCCCGCAGCTGGGGCAGGGCGTCAACATGGCGCTGATGGACGCCTGGGCGTTGTGCGAGGCATTGAGGCACGAACCCGACGTGGCAACGGCGCTCGCCGACTACCAGCGCCGGCGGCGCGCGCACGTAGCGATCTACCAGTTCTGGAGCCGCTGGCTGACGCCGCTGTTCCAGTCCGAGCACGATCGCCTCGCGCGCGCGCGCGACTTGGCATTCCTGCCGCTGGGGCGGCTGCCGGGCGGGCGCGGGCACATGCTGCGCGTGCTCAGCGGCACCCAGCATGGCTGGTTCGGCAGGATCGCGCTGGACGATGCGTTCCTGGAAGCCCTGCCGCCACGGCCGTAGAGCGACCTGTTCAACGGCGGACGGCAGGGTCGATCGGGTCTACCGAACGGACGGCAGCGCGATCGCCGCGTCCTCCACGCAGGCCACCAGGCGCTCGCCGACGTGCGGGACCGGCACCAGCCCGGCAGTGAAGTGCGAGAACGCCGGCAGCACCGTCAGGCCGTCGCGCAGCCAGAACGCCGGCCAGCGCCGCGCCATCCCCGGCAGCCGGACCTGCGGGTGCAGGTGGCCGCACAGCACATGCAGCGCCGGGTGCGGCTGCGGTTCGTGGCGCAGCAGGAACGGGCCGTCCTCGACCTGTTCGCCGGCCGCCTCGATGCCCAGCATGCCACTGCGCAGGGCGCGGTCGTGGTTGCCGCGCAGCACGACCACCCGCAGTGCGGCGTGGTGCTCGCGCCAGGCCTGCCAGCGGCGCTGCCAGGCCGCGCGCGGCGCCGGGCCGTGCAGCAGGTCGCCGAGGATCCACAGCGTCTCGACCTCGCGCCGTGCCAGCAGTGCGTCCAGTCGTTCCAGATCGTGGGCGGTGCCGCCGGCCGGCAGCGCGATGCCGGCGCGGCGGAACAGGTCGGCCTTGCCGAGGTGCAGGTCGGCGATCAGCAGTGCGCGCCGCTGCGGGCGATACAGCGCGCGCGCGCCCAGCAGTTGCACCGGCTCGCCGGCCAGGTCGATCGCCACGCTATCGGCCATGGCGGCGCTCCAGTTGCTCGGCTGCGCGCCGCACGCGGGTCTGCCAGTCCTCGGTGCTGAGCTGGGCGCGGATGCCCTCGGCCCACAGCGGGAACGACAGCGGCGTGAGCCCGGCAGGCGTGCACAGTGCCAGCGTGCGTGCGGCGCAGTCCTGCAGTGCATGCGCCAGCCGGCTCAGCTCCAGCTGGCCCTCGAGCACCTCGCGCTCGGCCTGTGCCAGCAGCAGGTGGCCGGGATCGAAGCGGCGCAGCACGTCATACAGCAGGCCGCTGGAGGCCTGCAGCTGGCGCAGGCTGCGCGGCGCGCGCCCGGGCAGCGAGGGCGGCAGCAACCCGGCCACGCGCGCGATGCCGCGGAACTGCCGGCGCGCCAGTTCGCCCAGGTTGAGGCTGGCGCGCAGGTCCTCGAATAACGCCTGCGGCGACAGCAGCGCCTGCAGCAGTGCGCCATCGACCGGCGCCTCGCGCTGCGGCGACAGCACGAAGCCGTAGTCGTTGGCGGCCAGGCCGAAGGTGTTCGGGTGCAGCCGGCCCCAGCGCGCGGCCAGCAGCGCGGCCAGGCCGTCGTGCACCAGCCGGCCGGCGAACGGATAGACGAACAGGTGCTGCGCACCGCGCACGTGCAGGTGCTCGACCAGCAGCCGGCCGGGGCCGGGCAGCGCGGAGAGCTTGCGCTGCAGCGCAAGCAGCGGCGCCAGCGCGCGCATCTCCGGATCGGCCGCGGGCGCGGCCAGCACCGCCTCGACCTCGCGCCCGAGCTCGCCCGACAGCGGCAGCCGCCCGCCCATCCAGCGCGGCACGCTGCCGTCGCCGCCGCGCGCCAGGCGCACGTAGGCGGTCATGTCCTCCAGCCGTACCAGTTCCAGCAGCCGGCCGGCGAACTGGAAGCGGTCGCCGCGGCGCAGCCGGCCGACGAACGGCTCCTCGACCGAGCCGAGCGCGCCGCCGCGCAGGAACTGCACGCGGATGCTGCCGTCGCTGGCGATGGTGCCGATCGACAGCCGGTGGCGCAGCGCGATGCGGCGGTCCTCGACCCGGTAGCGGCCGTCGGCGTCGACCACCACTCGGCGGAAGTCCGGATACTGGCCGAGCGCCTGGCCGCCATGGACGATGAAGTCCAGCACCGCCTGCCAGGTGGCCGGGTCGAGCGCGGCGAACGCATCGGTGCCGCGCACCTCCTCGAACAGCGCCCGCGGCTCGAAACCGCCGCCGAGCGCGCAGCTGACGCAGTGCTGGACCAGCACGTCCAGCGACAGCCGTGGCGGCTCGCGCGCTTCCACGCGTCCGGCGGCGAGCGCGTGGCGGGCGGCGGCGTACTCGGCCAGCTCCAGCGCGTGGGTCGGCACGCACACCACCTGCCCGGATTCGCCGGGCCGGTGGCGGGCGCGGCCGGCGCGCTGCAGCAGCCGCGCCATGCCCTTGGGGCTGCCGACCTGGAGCACCTGCTCGACGCTCGGGAAGTCCACGCCCAGGTCTAGGCTGGAGGTGGCCACCACGCAGCGCAGCCGGCCCTCGCGCAGGCCGGCCTCGGTGGCGGCGCGCAGCGTCGGGTCGAGCGAGCCGTGGTGCAGCGCGAGCGTCGCCGGATCCTCGGGCCACACCGCCTCCAGCGCGCGGTGCCACAGCTCGGCCTGGGCACGGGTGTTGGTGAACAGCAGGCTGGTGGGCGCGGCCAGCAGCCGTTCCAGCACCCGCTGCAACTGCGACAGGCCGATGTGCCCGGCCCACGGGAAGCGTTCGCCGTGGGCCGGCAGCAGCGTCTCCAGCAGTACCGGGCGCGGGCGCGGCGAGGACACCAGCGCCGCCGCGGGCTGGTGCGGCAGCAGCACGTCGCGGGCCTGGGCCAGGTTGCCCAGCGTCGCCGACAGCCCCCACACGCGCAGCGCGGGCGCGAGCGCGCGCAGCCGCGCGAGGTTGAGCTGCAGCAGCACGCCGCGCTTGTTGCCGAGCAGCTCGTGCCATTCGTCGACGACCACGCAGCGCAACCCGGCGAAGCGCGGCGGCCCGTCCGGGTAGGACAGCAGCAGTGCCAGCGACTCGGGTGTGGTGACCAGCACGTCGAGCCGGCCCTCGCGCGCCCAGCGGCGCTCGCGCGCGCCGGCATCGCCGGTGCGCAGGCCGACCTGCCATGCTAGCCCCAGCGCCTCGCACGGCTCGCGCAGCGCGCGCACGGTATCGGTCGCGAGTGCGCGCAGCGGGGTGATCCACAGTACGCTCAGCGGCCGCTGCGCCGGGCGCTTGCGCGCGGGCTTCGGCGCGCCGTCGCGCGCCAGCGCCGCCAGCACCTCGA
>JASGDF010000209.1:0-3581 GCA_047607345.1 Pseudomonas sp.
CCCAGCGCCCGGCGAAATGCGCGCGCACCGCCTCGGGCAGCGCGGCGTCCAGCGCGGCGCCGGGACGTTCGGCCACCACCAGGTGGGCCAGCCCGGACAGCTCGCGCCAGCGGTGCCAACGCTCCAGCGACAGCAGGCTGTCGGCACCGAGCAGCCAGGCGATCGGCACATCCGCGCCGAGTTCGTCACGCAGCCCGGCCAGGGTATCGATCGTGTAGGAGGGCTGGTCGCTGTGCGCGGCGCGTTCGAGTTCACGCCGGTCCAGGACCAGCCCGGTCTCGCCGACCAGCGCCAGCTCCAGCATCCGCGTGCGCTGAGCGGCATCGGCACCCGGCGGCGCGCGATGCGGTGGATCAGCCGCCGGGATCAGGCTGACCGCCACGCCCAGTTCGTCGCGCGCGGCGCGGGCGATCGCCAGGTGGCCATCGTGGACCGGATCGAAGGTGCCGCCGTAGTAGAGGTGGAGCCGGGACCGGGGACCCGGGACCGGGGACCCGGGGAAGCAACCGCCGGGAGCACGCTGGCGAGCCTGCGCTCTTGCCGGATCCCGGGTCCCGCCCTCGCTCCTGGCCATCACACGACCAACAATCGCACCGCCCGCGCCTCGGCGACCGCGACCAGCAGCCGCTCCAGCGCGACCCAGACATCGCCGTCGCCACGGCCCTTGGCGATGCGGTCGACCCTGCCGGCCTCGACCACGAAGCGATCCCAGCGCCGCGGCTCGGCATGGCGCTGCAAGGCGCGCTTGAACGGCGCCTGGCGTGACTCCCAGATGCCCTGCCCCTTCATCTCGGCGGCGAGGTTGCCGCCGCGCGCCTGCACCCGCGCCAGCGCCGCGGTACGCACCAGCTCCTTGATCAGGATCGGCATCAGCGCCGCGGCGGCCTCGCCCTCGGCGCGCAGTCCCGCCAGCATGCGCAGCACCGCGTTCGGCTGCCCGGACAGCGTCGCCTCGGCGAGCCGGAACACGTCGTAGCGCGCCGCATCGGCCACCAGCGATTCCATCGCGGCGGCATCCAGCGTCTCGCCCTGCGCCAGTAGCGCCAGTTTGTCGATCTCCTGCGCGGCGGCGAGCAGGTTGCCCTCCACGCGCTCGCTCAGCCGCTGCACCGCGTCGGGGTCGGCGCGCAAGCCCTTGCCGCGCAGGCGCCGCTCGATCCAGTCCGACAGCTCGTGCGGCTTGATCGCCCAGGCCACCGCGATCGTGCCGATCCGCGCGATGGCATCGGCCCACTTGCCGTGGTGCGCCTTGCTCCATTCGTTGGCGGTGATCAGCAGCACCACGTCCGGTGGCGGGTTGGCGCAGAAGCCGGTGATGACCTCCGCCCCGTCCTTGCCCGGCTTGCCGCTGGGCAGGCGCAGCTCGACCAGACGGCGGGCACTGAACAGACTGGGCGCGTTGAAGGTGGAGTCCAGCTGGTTCCAGTCGAAGTCGCGACCGTCCGCGTCGAACACCTCGCGCTCGCCGATGCCCTCGGCGCGCGCGCGCGCGCGAATCGCGTCGGCAGCCTCGAGCACGCGCAGCGTCTCGGGGCCGGCGATCAGGTAGACCGGCTGCAGCGGCTGCGAGGCCGCCTGGGTGGCTAACTGTTCCGGACGCAGTTCCATGCAACTCCCGCGATAGGCGCCGGCCTGCGCCGGCGCGCGCTCACTTGGCCGGCTCGACCGGCGTGGCCGGGACGGCCGGTGCCACCGCGCCCTCCTGCGGCTGCCCGTCCTGCAGGCGGGCGCGCACCACGCTGTCGATGCGACGCAGGATCGAGGCCGCCATGTCGCGGCGCAGTTCGGTGGCCAGCATCTCGCGCTCGGTGGTGGTGCCGGTGGCATCGGTCGGCGGCGCCACGTAGTCGCGCGACATCTCGATCACCTGCTGCGGCACCACCACGGAGCCGTCGGACCCCAGCATCGTGAAGATCACCGCGTAGCGCAGGCTGTACTCCTGGGCGCGGCCTTCGGCGTCGATCGAAATCGCCAGGTCGCCCCAGCGCTCGGACAGGACGTTCAACTGGGCGAAGCCGCTCTTGGCCTCCTCGTCGGCCAGTGTGGCGCCGGAGGCGAGCAGGCTGCGGTTGAGCAGTTTGACCAGCTCGCTGTACGGAGACGCCGAAGTCACCTTGACCGCCGGCACGTCGGGCGGCAGCACCATCTTGCTGCGCAGATGGAAACCACAGGCGGTCAATCCTGTGGCCAGGACCAGGGCGATGAGGAGTCGGATCATGGATACAGTCTGGATGAGCGGGCCGGGAGCGGCAACAGGAGACAGCGCGTCAGCCTGCCCGAAACCGTGTGAACGCAGGTTGAGATGAGGCTGCCGGAGCGACCTTCGAGTGCGAGCGCAAACCCAGTCCCGACCGCCGCCGGCCGGGAAATCCGCTCGTCGCTCCCGCGCAAGCGGGAGCCGGTGACGTTGCCGCGATCGGCCCGGAAGTCCCTGGATCCCCGCCTGCGCGGGGATGACGGGTGAAAAGTTCGGCGTGCAAGCCCCGGTTCGGGGCCGGAAGCAATTACCGACGTCGGGGCCAGGTTCCGCTGCGCGGAACCCGGGACCGTCAATATCGTCGCGGCTATGCCGCGACGATATTGACGATCTTGCCCGGCACGATGATGACCTTGCGGATCGTCAGCCCTTCCAGGAACCTGGCCGCGTTCGGCTCGACCTTCGCCAGCGCCTCGACCTGATCCTTCGGCGCATCGGCGGCAACCTCGATGGTACCGCGCAACTTGCCGTTGACCTGCACCGCCAGGGTCAGCGCATCACGCACCAGCGCGGCTTCGTCCACAACCGGGAACGCCACGTCCTCCAGCAGGGTCTCGGCATGGCCCAGCGCCTGCCACAAGGCATGGCTGGCGTGCGGCGTGATCGGATTGAGCAGCAGCACCATCGTCTCCAGCGCCTCCTGACGCACCGCGCGCGCCTGCGCACTGGCGTCATCGAACTTGGCCAGCGCGTTGGACAGCTCCATCACCGCGGCGATCGCGGTATTGAAGCTGTAGCGGCGGCCGTAGTCATCGCCGACCTTGCCGATGGTCTCGTGGGTCTTGCGACGGATCGCCTTCTGCCCGGCATCCAGCGTGGCCACATCCAGCACTGGCGCGGCACCCTCGGCGACATGCTTGTGCACCTGCGCCCACAGCCGGCGCAGGAACCGCGCCATGCCGTCCGCGCCGGCCTCGTTCCACTCCAGCGACTGCTCCGGCGGGGCGGCGAACATCGAGAACAGGCGCATCGTGTCAGCGCCGTAGCGGGCGATCATCGCCTGCGGATCCACGCCGTTGTTCTTCGACTTGGACATCTTCTCGATGCCGCCGATCAGCACCGGCTGGCCGTCGCCCTTGTGCACCGCGCCGGTCACGCGCGCCTTGTCGTCGCGCTGCACCTCGACGTCGGACGGGTTGATCCAGTCCTTCGAGCCGTCCGGGTTCTGCCGGTAGAAGGTCTCGGCGATCACCATGCCCTGGGTCAGCAGGTTGGTGGCCGGCTCGTCGCTGTCCACCAGCCGCGCGTCGCGCATCAGCTTGTGGTAGAAGCGGAAGTACATCAGGTGCAGGATCGCGTGCTCGATACCGCCGATGTACTGGTC
>JASGDF010000210.1:0-5822 GCA_047607345.1 Pseudomonas sp.
ATCGCGCTCGATCGCCGCGTAGATCGCGAACTCATCGCTCACCGGCGCGCCCAGCGCCTGTTCGAACGCCTCACGGTTGGCGTGCGCGGCATAGGCGCGCTGCTCACCGCCGCCGAGGTTGGACTGGAAGATGCCGGCCGCGCTGACCGGCAGGAAGTCCTCGTAGACCACCGGGTCGGCGCTGACCAGGCCAGCCTCGATCGCGGCCTCGGCCGGCAGTATCCCGGCGCTGTCGACCGACAAAGGGGCCCGACAAAGGGGCCAGAGTTAATTTTTGTTTGAAACAATAATTTACTCTGCCCCCTTTTTGGCGAGGGCCTAGCCGCCGCCCCTGTAGGAGCGACTTCAGTTGCGATGGGGCCTTCCGGGGAAAGCCTCATCGCGACTGAAGTCGCTCCTACGCGGGTCAGGCCAGCACCGCCAGCGAATCGCGCTCGATCGCCGCGTAGATCGCGAACTCATCGCTCACCGGCGCGCCCAGCGCCTGTTCGAACGCCTCGCGGTTGGCGTGCGCGGCATAGGCGCGCTGCTCGCCGCCGCCGAGGTTGGACTGGAAGATGCCGGCCGCGCTGACCGGCAGGAAGTCCTCGTAGACCACCGGGTCGGCGCTGACCAGGCCCGCCTCGATCGCGGCCTCGGCCGGCAGTATCCCGGCGCTGTCCGGATCGGCCTGGCCGGCCTCGGTCAGGCGGTAGCGGAAGTAGCCCAGGCCTTCGCGGCGCAAGGTGGCGTAGTCGTCCGGGAAATCCGCAAACGCCGCTTCCAGCCGCGCCGCGTAGTCGCCGCCGGTGCTGCCCGCGCCCTCGGCGTCGCGCGCCTGGGCCAGCAGCGCGTCGTACAGCGCGCGGCCCTTCGGGGTCAGCGCCAGGCCGCGCTGCTCGATCTCGCCGAAGCGCGCGGTATGCGTGCCGGACTGCGCACGCTCGGTACCCGGGAAATCGACCGGCTCCTCCAGCGCCTTGAAGCTGGTCTGGCGCAGCAGGATCGGGCAGCGCCGGCGCGGCGGGCCTTCGATCACCGCCTTGGCCTCGATACCACGGCGCCGCATCTCGACCTGGGCGGCGTCGATGTCGAGCGTGCGTGGGGTCAGGTGGTTGATGTGCGGGCCGTGGAAGCAGACCACGTCGGCGATCAGCCGGTGCGCCTGGCTCAGCGCGCGGTAGGTCGCCTGCGACACGGTCGCCTCGCGATGCCAGCGGAAGGTCTCCAGCGCCTCGGCGACGAAGCGCACGGCATCGGCATCACGCAAGCCGCCGTCGCGCTCGGCCTGCTCGATCAGCGCCAGCGCCGCGTCGGTGAAGATCCGGCGCCGCGCCAGGATGGCGGCCGCCTGCGCGCGCAGCGCGGGATCCTCGATCAGCTCCAGCCGCAGCAACGAGGTAAACACCCGGAACGGATTGCGCGCCAGCGACGCGGCGCTCACCGGGCGGAACGCGGTCGAATGCACCGGCACGCCGGCCACCGACAGGTCGTAGTAGCCGACCGGCTGCATGCCCATCACCGCGAACAGCCGGCGCAGCGTGGCCAGCTCCTGCGCGGTGCCGACCCGGATCGCGCCGTGCCGCTCCAGGTCCAGCCGCGCGCGCTCGTCGTTGCGCTGCAACTGCGCGGCCAGCGCTGGGTCGGCCGCCAGCGTGTCGGCGTTGACCTGCGACACCAGCGCCATCAGCTCGCCGTACAGCGGTACCTCGGTGCGGTACATGTCCGACATCGCCTGCGCGAACAGGCTGCGGATCTGGTCGGGGGGAACGAATGCGGTGTCGCTCATCGATGGGGCCTGGCTGGCCGGGAAATCCGGCAAGGCGGCATTCTCGGGGATACCGCGCGCGACGGCCAGTCGCGGGGCAACACGGCCTGCCCCGCGCCCGCTCCGGGGGCTACGGCAACCTGGCCTGCTCGGCCGCTTCGGCGGCGCGAGCCGCGTCCTGCGCCCGCCGCAGACGCTGCGCGCGGTCGCCAAGCTGACGCAGCAGCAACGCGTCGAGTCGGATCGGCCGATCCCAGCGGTCGTAGCTGGCGACGATGGCATGGCGCACCGCGCGGTAATGCAGATTGTCCGGCGCGATCGGCAGGCGCGCGACCACGCCCTTCCAGCCGTCCCGGTGGTCGCGGCTCCAGGCGCGCACCGCCTCGCCGCACGACAGGTTCATCGCGAACGTCCAGGCACAGGCGAAGTAGATGTCGCCCGGCTGCCAGCGCTGCTGCTCCAGCAGGGCCTGGACGTAGCCGCGGCGGACGTTGGCGTAGCGTGCCACTTCGTCGACGAAGCTGTCCGGGTAGCGCCGCGCATAGGCGTTGATGTCGGCCAGCTGGCGATCGATCCAGGCATCGCCAGTATCCGGCGCATAGACGGCCACGACCTGCGGCGCCGGCTGTGCGCGCAGCCCGCCGGCGGCGGATGCCAGCGTGAGCACGAACACGGCGGAAAGCATGCGAAGCATCATCCGGCGATGATGCCGCATGCCCCGCCGGGTGTCGCGCTCAACCGGCGCGAGGGCCGCCCGCGACCGCATCCAGCGTGCGCACCGCCTCCGGCCAACCCCACGCGTCGGCAGTCTCGCGCAGGCGCGGATCGCCGGCGATCACGCCGTGCTCGTCCTCGTGCGCCCAGGTGACGTGGTAAGGCGTGTGGACGCCCCACCCGCCCAGCGCCAGCACCGGCTCGATGTCCGAGCGCAGCGAATTGCCGACCATGACGAAGCGCTGCGCCGGCAGGCCGAACTCGGCCAGCACCCGCGCATAGGTCGGCGGATCCTTCTCCGACACCACCTCGATGCGCTGGAACAGGTCCGACAGGCCGGACTGGGCGATCTTCTGCTCCTGGTGGAACAGATCGCCCTTGGTGATCAGCACGACCTGGAACTCGCGCGCGATCTCCGCCACCGCCTCGCGCACGCCGGCGATCACCTCCACCGGGTGCTGCAGCGTGGCGCGGCCGATCTCCACCACCCGCTGGATGTCCTGCGCGCTGATGCGCGCCTCGGTCAGCTCGATCGCGGTCTCGATCATCGACAGGGTCATGCCCTTGGCGCCGTAGCCGAAGATCCCGAGGTTGCGTCGCTCGACCGCCAGCAGATGCCGCTGCATGCGCTGGTCACTCAGGTCGATGTAATGGCCGAGGATCGCCTCGAAGTCACGCTCGGCGGCGCGATAGTAGTCCTCGCTCTTCCAGAGCGTATCGTCGCCGTCGAAGCCGACCAGTTGGATCGCGTGGCCGTCGCGTGTGCCGGGAGAGTTCATCGGCCGATTGTAGTGCAGAGTCTGCCGGGCTTTTGTCCGGGCAAGCGGAAAACGCTCCGGCACGAGGAAATGCCATACCCTTGCGAGGACTCACAAAAAGGGAGTGGCAAAGCCACTCCCGTTCGATTTGCCCATGCTCCGTTGGCAATCAGTTCTGTTGCTGCGCCGGGGCGCTGTTGGCGCCACTCTGCTGCTTGGCGACGAAGGCCTTGTATTCGTCCGGGGTCAGCTTGCCGTCGCCATTGCCGTCGGCCTGGTCGAAGACCTGGGCGAGACCGGCATTGACCTGAGCCTCCTGCTTGCTGATCGCACCGTCGCTGTCGGTATCGACGCTGGCCCAGGTCTGCCCGCCGCCGGAGGACGACTGGCCGGCGGCCTGAGCGGACTGGGCCGAGGTCGCGGCGGTCGAGTCCTGCTTCGCGGCGCTCTGAGCCATGGCCGGCAGCGCGAGGGCAGCCGCCAGTGCGGCGGTGACGGCGATCAACATCTTGCGATTGCGGTTATTCATTGCGGATGTCTCCTTTGCGATTCGGGGTAATGCACGGCGGACGTGCATGGGACCCCAACCTACCGGCCGCGCATGAACCTGCCTTGCCCCGCGATCGAGGGCGAAACAGGCTCTTAACCACCTCATCCGCGAATGCGGCTAGGCCGAAGTTAGCGGCAGGTGATGCGTCGGTAACGCGCGCATTCAACGCCGCGCAAACTGCGAGCCAGCACGCGTTTCGCGCAGGCCGGCTCAGCCCTCGCCAGGGTCGTTTTTTTCTGATTGCGCACTGAACAGCCGCCAGCCCAGGCCGATGCCGGCCAGCGCACCGGTCAGTTCCAGCACCACGCGCGTGCCCAGTTCGTTCGGATCGTGGATGCCGGCCAGCGCCAGCCGCGCGTACAGCGGCGACTCCAGGCGCACGATGCTGGTGTAGAACAGGTTCCAGATGTCATAGCCGGCCGCGATCGCGGCGGCGACGACGCAGGCCCCGCCCAGCGCCTGGCCATGCGACAGGCCGGCCCGGCGGCGCAGCCACTCGCACAGCGCGAACACCCCCAGCCCCACCAGCAACGCGATCAGGCCAGCCTCCAGCGATCCGAGCAGGCCGTAGTGCAGCGGCAGGTTCATGCGGGGGGTTCCGGTGGGAGGAGCGCCATTCTAGTCGGCGCAAGGAGTGTGGACTGGCAAGCACGCCTGCCCTGCGGCCCCGATCCCGCGCGGCGGCGCAGCGCTCAGGCTTCGTTCTCCGAGCGCGCCTGCACCCGCACCTCGCCATCCTCGTCCACCGCCACGTCGATCACGATCGGCCGGCAGCACACCTGGCAGTCCTCGATGTATTGCTGCCGCTCGACCGAACTGTCGACCACGATGTCGATCCACTCCCCGCAATAGGGGCAAGCGATGTCGACGAAGCTCTGGATGCCGGACATGACGTATCAGCGGATCGGGAAGTCGTAGGCAGTGTCCGGGGTCGGCTCCGGGGTCAGCGTGAAATGCCACCATTCCATCGGGTAGTTGGCGAAGCCCTGTGCCCGCATCGCCTCCAGCAGCTGCCGGCGATGGCGACGCTGCAACGGCGTGGCGCGCGGTGAGTCGGTGTTGGCAAGCGTGTCGAAGAAGTCGAAGCCGGTACCCATGTCCACGTCCCGACACGGACCGGCGCGGCAATCCAGCAGGCCCAGGTCGACGGTGGCGCCGCGGCTGTGGCCGGAGGTCTCGGCGATGTAGTCGCCCAGCAGCGCGCGCTTGTCCACGTCCGGATAGTGCTCGGGCTTGGTGGCCTGGTCGTCGAGATCGCGCGCCCAGGCGACGAAGGCCTGCACCGCGCGCACCGGCCGGTAGCAGTCGTACAGGCGCAGCGCATAGCCCTGCGCGCGCAGCGTACGCTGCACCCGCGCCAGCGCCTCGGCGGCCGGCGCCAGCAGCAGGCAGCGCGGCGCCTCGTAGCCGGGCACGACCCGGCCGGTGAAGTTGTCGCGGCCGGCATAGCGCATGTCGACGACGAAGCCCGGCGCCAGCGTGGCGACATCGAGCATGCCGGCCTGCGCCGCGTCGGTGGCCGCCGAGCGCGCCTGCGCCAAGGCGCCAGCGCAGGCCAGCAACGCCGGCAGGCCGACCAGCCAGGCGCGAATCGGTGGGCAACGGATCATTGGAGCGCCTCGCGGGATGGCTCGATCACAGTACACAGCTTGCCCGGATGGGCGTTCCCGGTGAAGTGCCGGCGCGCCCGGCTACGGCGCCGGGCATGGGCCGGTCCAGCTGAAATCCAGGTCGGGCCAGTCGTAGCTGAAGTCCGCGTCCGGATCAACCGGCGCCAGGCGTAGCCGGCGCGTGGCGCCTTCTCCGGAGAACAGCAGCCAGGGTTCGGCATCCACGCTCGGGTCGTGCCAGTCGACCAGCACGCGCTCCCCCACATGCAGCACCGTGCCACGCAACCGCGGCGACTTGGCCGCGGCGAATTCCACACCGGCGGCGGCCGGGCACAGCCGTACTTCGCCGAACCAGGGATCGCGCCAGATGCCCAGCCACCGCGCCAGCTCGGCGGCGCTGGCCGGCGTGCGCGCGGGAGTGCCGGCCGCGCGCGCGACCGACG
>JASGDF010000211.1:0-3685 GCA_047607345.1 Pseudomonas sp.
AAAGTGATATAGCTTTACAGACACAGAACACATATCTACATGTACTTTTGTTTGATTTACAACTTTGCCAACTTTCAAAAAGTTGGCAAAGTTTTTAAAAACTATATCAGATTAACAATGCCAAAAATAATTATAATTCCCTTAATAAGGTAAAATTTGGAATTTACAGAAATACTTCAAATCTCTGTGGCTCTTCATTGCTGTCATCAGGTGCTTGCCTGATACAAACGGTGAATGGACAAATAAAATATTTTTAGCGTTTAGCTATTTTAACGAAGCTGTACTTTAAAGGTTCGAAGATTTAAAAGCACACAGCCGGGTAAAATGCTAAACGTCCACGGGTCATAATATCGTGGGCGTTTTAGCATTACTTGTGTGCAGGGCATTTCGAACCGCCTAAAGTACAAGTGATGCGAAAAATGCCCACGATATTTTTTTGTGTCACTAAAAACGAAAGACAACAAATGAAAGGATTATTAGGGACGATGATGCTACTTATGTGTGTTGGATGGGCGCAAGCACAACTCAAGATACAAGGCAGGGTGTGGGACAAAGCACAGCAAGCGGTGGCGTTTGCCAATGTGGCTTTGTATGCCGAAAGTGTTTTTGTTTCGGGTAGCCTTACGGACAGTTTAGGCAATTTTGTGTTTGAGAAAATCCCCAAAGGAAGCTATCAAATTATTGCAGGTTATGTAGGCAGCCGAGATACTACGGCAATACAGTTGAATACCGACACCACAATCAACATCAGCATAGCTATTGCCGAACTGCAAGGCGTGGAAGTGGTGGCACGCAAGGCGTTGATAGAACGCAAGGTGGACAGGTTGGTGTTTAATGTAGAAAACAGCGTGGCGGCGAGTGGTGGCAATGCTTTGGACGCATTGCGGATTACGCCGGGCGTACAGGTGAAAAGCGACCAAATTGCCATTGTGGGCAAATCGAGTTTGGCGGTAATGATTGACGATAGGATGGTGCAACTGTCGGGCGAAAGTTTGATGGACTATTTGCGCTCCATTGCTGCCGATGACATTAAGAGTATAGAAGTGATTACCACGCCACCTGCAAAATATGACGCAGAAGGCAATAGCGGTTTGCTCAACATAAAATTGGAAAAAGGGCGCAAAAATGCTTGGAACAGCAGTATTCGCACAAGTTATGTGCAAACAACTTACCCTGCCTTTGCTTTGGGCAACACGTTTACTTACAATAAAAATAAATTGTCGCTATTGATTTCGGCAGATGCCAAAACTGGGCATGAGGCGGCTTTGTATAAGATAAGCGTTGACTACCCTAATCAAATATGGAATTCAAACTCGAAGCAAAAGGACAAGAAAGATTTTTATACCGGAAAATTAAATGCCGATTATGAGCTATCCGAAAAATCAAGCATTGGCTTGATTGCTCAATACTATCAATCCACGCCCGATTCGAGAAGTGGTACAATGCAAAATATTTACGATGAAAATAAGGTCTTGTTCAACGTTTTGAATACGCAAAGTTTTACGGATGAAACTAATAAAAACGCTGCATTCAATCTGCACTACAACCAACAGTTGGACAGCAATGGTAAAACTATGTCGGTAGATGTTGATTATTTTAACTATCAAGAAACTAAAAACAATGCTTTTGACAGTAAATTAAATGATTTGGACAATAATGTTTTACATAGACTTATTGCGGATAATAATGGCAACCTTGCAATCAACAATTATGCTGTGAAGATAGATGTTGAACACCCTGTAAAGTTTGGCAAATTTACCTACGGAGCTAAAACATCGTTTGTTCAAACGAATAGTGGGATTTTGTTTGCAGACAAAACAAGCGGAACGGCAATAATCGATACCGCACAGTCTGATAATTTTGAATATCGGGAAAACATGCAGGCACTCTATGCCGATTTTGCCAAAAAAATTGGCTCAAAATGGCAGGCGAAAATCGGGTTAAGATACGAATGCACGCAGACACAAGGAGTTGCGAAAAACAATGCAACACCTGTCAAAAACAATTATGGAAAATTGTTTCCAACGGCTTATTTATTGTATTCCATCAACGAAAATAATTTTATCAATTTGAACTACAGCCGACGGATTAGCCGTCCCTATTTTTGGGAATTAAATCCGTTTCGCTGGTACATCAATCCCAATTCTTATGTAGAGGGCAATCCTTTTTTGCAACCCTCGTTCAATAATAATGTAGAATTGACCTACGGTTACAAACAAAAATGGTTTACAACTGCATTTGCACAAATAACAAACAATGGATATGCTCAAGTGCCATTAGTAGATAGTGTCAATTTTCAACAGATTTTCACAAGACTAAATTTTTTCAAAAGTTACGTGTATGGTCTTGTGCAAAATTATGTTTTCAATCGTTGGCATTGGTGGCAAAGCACGGCGCAAGCCTCCGCTTTTTACTCACGCACAACGGCGAATGATTTATACAAAAACGCAGTTCCTACGCAGAATGGAATAGGATTTAACCTAAATCTGAACAACAATTTTGTGTTGAACAAAGGTGGAACTATACTTGGTGAAGCTAATTTATCTTATGCAAGTCCGAGGAATGCAATGATATACCAAATTCGTAGTGTTACGAGCGTAGATGCAGGAATGAAATTTTTATTGCTCAACAAAAAATTGATTTGCGCACTGAATGTCTATGATATTTTTAAAACAAGTGCCCAACAGGTTACGACATTTACCAGTGGAGTGCAACAAAATTTGTACACATATAAGAACAACCGATTTTTCCGAGTGTCATTACAATACAATTTTGGTAACAATAAAATCCAAGCCCAGGAACGAAATTTTGGAAACGAGGATGAAAGAAACAGAGTAAAACAATAACACGGTTGAACTGTCGAGTATTTTGTAGTACGTAATGCAGAAAAAAGACATCTCAATAATCCGCTTGCAAGCAAAAGAAGTGAAATATTGGAAGGGATATTCTTCTCTAAAAACCATGGCTCTTCCGCTAAACAATTAAATTGAAATAAAATGGAAAACACAAAATCAAATTTCCAAGCTCTTGTAGCAAAAATGGAAACGCTCACAGAAACTGAGCAAGGTAAATTAAAAGGTGGTGTAAGCACTTTGTCAAGTGCTGTAAGTGTCGCAAGTGCGGGAGCCACTAACTATGTTCTCTGTGTAAATGGAATATGTCTAACAAAACCAACAACAAAATAGATGTTGGTTCAGAGGCTGTCAAAGTAACATTAGACAGCCTCATTTTTTATTATTCATAAAACTATATTACATGAAATCAAGTAGCTACAATATGTTTTTTTTTGTACCAAAACAACACAATTGGTTACAATTCTTTTTCTGACAACTTTATTATTTTGGATTCGTTCCTGCATCAACTTTTTGAAGCAGCTGTTGCAGAAAGCGAAATTGAAGCATTAAGAGATGTTCATGAGGAGCTTTTTGACACCTTAAAAACGAATGGCTTTATTATCAACGATGAAGTAAACGAATTGGATGAAATTAAAAGAATTAGTTACGAAACAGACTTTAGTGATGAAAAATTTGAACTTATTGTCAATCCAACGATGAACTGCAATTTCAAATGTTGGTATTGTTATGAAACCCACATCAAGGATTCTAAGATGTCCGATGAAACATTGTCAAAAGTCATAACATTGGTTGATAGAATACTTGCAGACAAAAAGGGGACGCTCAAAAAC
>JASGDF010000212.1:0-10899 GCA_047607345.1 Pseudomonas sp.
CCTGCTTCGCCCGCCGCCGCACCCGCGCCGGCAGCTCGCGCAGCGCGCCGCGGGCGAAGCGCCGCTCGATGCGGATCTGCAGCAGCGACAGCCCGGTCAGGATCACCAGGTACCAGACCGTGGCGACCATCAGCAGCGGCACCACCTCCAGGTTGCGCCGGTAGATCACCTGGATGGTGTAGAACAGTTCCGGCAGCGCCAGCACGTACACCACCGAGGTGGCCTTGGCCAGGTCGATGATGTCGTTGAAGGCGCCCGGCAGGATCGTGCGCATCGCCTGCGGCAGCACGATCCGGCGCACCTGGCGCGCGCGCGGCAGGCCCAGCGCGGCGGCGGCCTCGAACTGGCCCTGGTCCACCGACAGGATGCCGCCGCGGATGATTTCGGCCGAGAACGCGGCCTGGTTGAGCGCCAGCCCCAGCACCGCGGCCACGAACTGGTTGATCAGCTGGGTGGTCGGCCAGGACGCCAGCACCGCGTCGGTGAACGGCACCCGCAGCTCGATGGTCGCGTACAGATAGCCCAGGTTGTTGAGCAACAGCAGCAGCACCAGCAGCGGGATCGAGCGGAACAGCCACACATAGCCCCACGACACCCCGGCCAACAGCGGCGAGCCGGATACCCGCGCCAGCGCCAGCGCGGTGCCCACCGCGAAGCCGATCACGGTGCCGAGCGCGGTCAGCAGCAGGGTGCGGCCCAGGCCTTCCAGCACCGGCGCGGCGAAGAACCACTCGGCGAACACGTCCCAGCCCCAGCGCGGGTTGCCCAGCACCGATTGCAGCACCGCCAGGATGATCGCGATCGCCAGCACGGTGCCGAGCGCCTGGCCCGGATGCCGGGCCGGCACCACCCGCAGCGCGGCCGGGTCGCGCGCGTCGGCGCCGCGGCCGAGCTTGGGCAGGCTCTGGCTGCTCATCGCAGCTGCGCCCTCGGCGCTTCGGTATTCGGGACCGGCCGTGGCACCGGCAGGTCCAGGCGCTTCTCGAACGGCAGGTGCACCACCGTCTCCGGATCGGCCGCCAGGTCGAACAGCGCGGTGTAGCCGTTGCTCAGGTACAGCCCGACCGCCTCGGGCTGGCGGAAGCCGGTGGTCAGGTAGACGCGCGCATAGCCCTGGCGCGCGGCCTGCGCCTCCAGCTCGGCCAGCACCCGCCGCGCGATGCCCTGGCGGCGCAGCGCGGGGTCGGTCCAGATCCGCTTGAACTCGGTGGTGCCCGCATCGCGATGGCGCATGAAGGCGCCGCCACCGATCGCCCGGCCCTCGCGCAGCAGCAGCAGGAACGCGCCGTGCGGCGCCGCGAACGCCTCGGCCGGGTAGCGCTCCAACTCGTCGCGGGCGTTGCCGCCGATGCGCGCGATCACATCGCGGTAGCGCTCGCCGTATTCGTGCTCCAGGCCGTCGAACAGCGGCCGCGCCAGCGGGTCGTGCACCGAGGTGTAGAGGAAGCGTTCGTTCACGGCCGGCTCGCTCATGCCGGCGCCTGCTCCGGTTCGGCCAGGAAGCGCTCGGCCAGCCGCGCCCAGTAGCTGGCGGCCGGGGCGATCACCGCATCGTCGAACACGTAGCGCGGGCTGTGCAGCGAGGCGCTGTCGCCGTTGCCGACGAACACGAAGCTGCCCGGCCGGCGTTGCAGCAGGAACGCGAAGTCCTCGCTGGCGGTGCGCGGCGCCAGTCCCGGCACCACCCCGTCCTCGCCGAACAGATCCAGCGCGACGCGGCGCGCGAACGCGGTCTCGGCGGCGTGGTTGATCACGCTGGGAAAGCCCAGCGGGAAGTCGATCTCGACCCCGGCGCCGAAGCCGGCGGCGATCGACTCGGCCAGCGCCGGGATGCGCGCGCGCAGCGCCTGGCGCACCTCCGGCAGGAACGCGCGCGCGGTCAGCTTCAGCTCGACGCTGTCGGGGATCACGTTGGCGGCCTGGCCGCCGTGGATCGCGCCGACCGTGACCACCGCCATCTCGCGCGGGTCGACGTTGCGCGAGACCAGGCTCTGCAAGGCGGTGATGATGTGCGCGGCGGCCAGCACCGGATCGACCCCGGTATGCGGCTCGGCGCCGTGCCCGCCCTTGCCGGTGACGTTGATCCTGGCCCAGTCCACCGAGGCCATCGCCGGGCCCTCGACGAAACCGAAGCGCCCGGCCGGCACCCCCGGCCAGTTGTGCAGGCCGAAGATCGCATCGACCGGGAAGCGTTCGAACAGGCCGTCGTCGAGCATCCGGGTGGCGCCCTTGCCGATCTCCTCGGCCGGCTGGAACACCAGGTGCACGCTGCCCTCGAAGCGTCCGTGCTTGGCCAGGTAGTGCGCGGCGGCCAGCAGGATCGTGGTGTGGCCGTCGTGGCCGCAGGCATGCATCAGCCCGCGCGTGCGGCTGGCGTAGGCCAGCCCGGAATCCTCGGTGATCGGCAGCGCGTCGAAGTCGGCGCGGATGCCGATGCTGCGCGTGCCGCTGCCGCGTCGGAGGCTGGCGACCACGCCGGTGCCGCCGATCCCGGTGGCGACGTCGAAGCCCCAGTCCGACAGCAGCCCGGCGATGCGCGCGCTGGTGCGGTGTTCCTCGAACGCCAATTCCGGGTGCTGGTGGAAGTCGTGGCGCAGCGCGATCGCCTGCTCCTCGGCGAACGCGGCGACCTGCGGCAATACCCCGCTGGCGGGAACCCGAACCTGCGGCGCGGCGCTCATCGCGATCGCTCCATCAGCCGGCCTTGCGCGGCGCGCCCGGCTCGGCGGCGGCATGCCGGCTGCGCTTGTACGGCAGCCCGAGGTGGTCGCGCAGGGTGCTGCCAACCAGTTCGCGCCGGTAGTAGCCGCGCGCCTCCAGCTCCGGCAGCACCAGCGCGATGAAGTCGTCCAGGCCCTGGGTCTGCACCGGGAAGCCGAGGATGAAGCCGTCGCTGGCGCCGGCATCGAACCATCGGATCAGCTCCTCGGCGACCTGCGCGCCGGTGCCGATGAACTGCGGGCGCGGGCTGACCGACTCCTGCGCGACCTGGCGCAGGCTCAGGCCGCGCTCGCGCGCGTCGCGCTTGATCTTGTCGGTGGTGGACTTGAAGCTGTTGGCGCCGATCTCGCCCAGCTCCGGGAACGGCGCGTCCAGCGGGTATTGCGAGAAGTCGTGGTGGTCGAAGAACCGACCCAGGTAGGCCAGCGCCTCGTCGATGTCGGCCAGCGCGGCGATCTGCTGGTACTTGGCCTCGGCCTCCTCGGCGCTGCGCCCGACGATCGGGCCGATGCCGGGGAAGATCTTCACGTCGCTGGCGCTGCGCCCGTGCGCGAGCGCGGCGTTCTTGACCTTCTGGGTGAAGGCGCGGGTCTCCTCCAGCGACGGCGAGTGGGTGAACACCGCGTCGGCGTACTTGCCGGCCAGGCCGATGCCGTCCTCGGAGGAACCGGCCTGGAAGATCACCGGCTGGCCCTGCGGCGAGCGCTGGATGTTGAGCGGCCCTTCGACCTGGAAGAAGCGGCCCTTGTGGTCGAGCCGGCGGAACTTGGCCTTGTCGAAGAACGTGCCGCTGGCGCGGTCGCGCACGAACGCGTCCTCGTCCCACGAATCCCACAGACCCTGCGCAACCTCCAGGTATTCGTCGGCGATCTTGTAGCGCAACGCATGGTCCGGGTGCGCGCGACCGTAGTTGCGGCCCGAGCCCTCCAGCGGCGAGGTCACCACGTTCCAGCCGGCGCGCCCGCCGCTGATCAGGTCCAGCGAGGCGAACTGGCGCGCGACCGTGAACGGGTCGCTGTAGGAGGTGGACAGGGTGCCGGCCAGGCCGATCTTGGAGGTCGCGGTGGCCAGCGCCGACAGGATCGTCAGCGGCTCGAAGCGGTTGAGGAAGTGCGGGATCGACTTCTCGTTGATGTACAGCCCGTCGGCGACGAACGCGAAGGCGATGCCGTTGGCCTCGGCCTTGCGCGCGATGTCGATGAAGAACTTCAGGTTGACGCTGGCGTCGGCCGGGTTGGACGGGTGCTTCCAGGCGTTCATGTGGCCGCCGGGGCCGTGCAGCATGAGGCCGAAGGGAATCGGGCGCGGTGCGGTGCTCATCGGAAGGTCCTGGTGGATTCGGAGGGAGCGGCGGGCGAGGCAACCGGCGCGAGCACCGGGCGCTCAGGGTTGCTGCGCGGAGATGCCGCGCAACGCGTTGCCTGCGAAGGCATCGATGCGTGCCGGTTCATGCCGCCTCCACCGCGCGCGGCGCGGGCGCGAGCAGTTCCAGCGAGATCCGCCGCGCCTGCGGGTCGGCCACCGGCGCGTCGAGCACGAACTCCTCGACGCCGAAGCGGCGGTGCAGCAGGTCGAGCTGGCCGCGCACGTACTCGGCGTCGCCGGACAGCACGCCGGGGCGGGTCTCCTCGATCCGGTAGTCGCTGACCCCGGCCTGGCGCGCGTACTCGGCGGCCTGCTCGGGACTGCCCAGATTGACGGTCTGGCCCGGCCCCAGGTGCAGCTTGTACAGGCGCAGCGCGCTGACCTGGCGCGTGGCCTCCTCGCTGCTGCGCGCGGCGAAGGCGATCACCGCCAGCAGCGGCGCCAGCGTGCTGGCGCGGCGATAGGCCTCGAACGCGCGCTCGATGTGGGCGTGGTCGCCGTCGAAGTGGCCGGCGTAGACGAAGCGCCAGCCCAGCCGCGCGGCCAGTTCGGCGCTTTCCGGGCTGGCGCCGAGCAGCAGGCGCTGCGCGCCCTGTCCCGGCGCCGGCAGCGGCGTGGCGCTGGCGTCGGCGTGGCGGTGCCCGTCCGGCAAGCTGCCGGACAGGAAGCCGTCCAGGTCGAGCAGCTGCTCGGTGAAATCCAGTGGGCGCTCGCGGCCGTGGGCGAGCGCGCGGGTGGAGGCGAGCAGTCCGCCCGGCGCCTTGCCCACGCCCAGATCGACCCGGTCCGGGGCCAGGTTGGCGAGCAGGTTGAACACCTCGGCGACCTTGTACGGCGCGTAGTGGCGCAGCATCACCCCGCCGGTGCCGACCCGGATCCGCGAGGTCTGCGCCAGCACATAGGCGGCCAGCACCTCCGGCGCCGGGCTGGCCAGCTGCGGGGTGGCGTGGTGCTCGGCGAACCAGTAGCGGTGGTAGCCCAGCCGTTCGGCCTGCTGCGCCAGCGCAACGCTGTCGCGCAGCGCCTGCGCGGCGCTGCCACCTTCGGGGATGTAGCTCTTGTCGAGGATGCTGAGCTGGTAGGGCATGGTCGGCTACCGGTAGGATCGGGGCGTATGCGAACGGATCGGCATGGGGTCACGGATGCGGCTGCGGGATCCCGTACAGCTCGCCGAGCGTGGCCAGGATGCGGTCGCTGCCGGATACGTACTGGCGGGTTTCGTGCTCGCCGCTGGCATGCTCGCTGCGCAGCTCAGCCGGCAGCACCAGCTTGGGCAGCGACTGGTCGCCCTCGCCGACCACGCCGATGACCTCGCGGCGCGGGCGCGGGAAACCGACGTGGCGTACGTCCAACCGCTCGCGCAGCCCCGGGACGCTGGCGAGCGCGCCTTCGAGCAGCAGACTGTGGCGACAGAAGAAGCGTTGCCCATGGAGATCGGGGTCTTCGAAATCTTGTTCCAGCAGGAAAAGGATCGGTTTGGAAATCTTCGGGTCCGACATGAGGGGCCATGGCGTGCGTTGGGAAACGGAAAAGCCACGGAGGATGTCCGTGCTGGGTTGAGGCCATCGTAGGTAAGGTGGCCACCGCGTCCGCGCCGGAACTCGACAATGTCCGGTCAGATCCAGCCAGCAAAATACCCGTAGGGAATAACGAAACTCCGGTTGGTTATCGGACGTCCCGGGGCGGCGTGCGCCGGTGTTCGGCGTTGATCGCCATTAACCATTTCGATGGCGCGATCCGCCCGCACGATGGCGCCAATCGCCGTGTCCGGCCCGGCGCAGCTTGCGATCATGCCGCTCCACCGACACGGACCCTGCCATGACCCGGGACGACCCGACACCGGCGCCGAAACCGCGGCGCAACCGTCCCGCCGCCTGCGCCGCCGCGCTGGCGCTGACCCTGGGGACCGCGGCGGCGGCCACGCAACCACAGCAGCCCCGGCTGGGCACGCGCGCGGTACCCTTGATCGAGGTCGATGGCCTGCGCTTCCGCGACCTGGACCGCAACGGCCGGCTGGACCCTTACGAGGACTGGCGGCTGCCGCCGGAGCAGCGCGCGGCCGACCTGGTGGCGCGGATGAGCTTGGCCGAGAAGGCCGGCGCGATGATGTTCGGCACCCTGCCCACGCTCGGCGGCGGCCTCGGCGGCGGCGGCGCGCAGGCCACCGGCTACGACCTGGACAAGGCCCGCGCGCTGCTCGGCGAGCGCCACGTCAACAGCCTGATTACCCGGCTGCGGCTGGAGCCGCAGGCGCTGGCCGAGCAGCACAACGCCTTGCAGGCGATCGCCGAGCAGGGCCGGCTGGGCATTCCGCTGACCCTGGGCAGCGACCCGCGCAACCACTTCCAGTACACCGCCGGCGCCAGCGTGCAGGCCGGGCAGTTCTCGGTCTGGCCGGAGGCCACCGGGCTGGCGGCGATCGGCGATCCGGACACGGTGCGCCGGTTCGCCGCGATCGCGCGCCGCGAGTACCGCGCGGTCGGGCTGCACACCACGCTCTCGCCGATGGCCGACCTGGCCACCGAGCCGCGCTGGCCGCGCATCAACGGCACCTTCGGCGAGGACGCGGCGCTGGCGCGCAGGCTGGTGCAGGCCTATGTCGAGGGCTTCCAGGGCGGGTCCGACGGGGTCACGCGCGACGGCGTGGCCAGCGTGGTCAAGCACTGGGTCGGCTACGGCGCGGCCGCCGAGCAGGGCTTCGACAGCCACAACCCCTACGGCCGCCATGCCGCCTTCCCCGGCGGCAACTTCGCCCAGCACATCGTGCCGTTCGAGGGCGCGTTCGCCGCGCATGTGGCCGGGGTGATGCCGACCTATTCGATCCTGCGCGAGCTGGTGCACGAAGGCCATGCGCTGGACCAGGTCGGCGCCGGCTTCAACCGCTGGCTGCTCACCGACCTGCTGCGCGGACGCTACGGCTTCGATGGGGTGATCGTATCGGACTGGCTGATCACCGCCGACTGCACCCGCGCCTGCCTGGAGGGCAGCGCGCCCAGTCAGCCGTTCGAGGTGGCGATGCCGTGGGGCGTGGAACACCTGAGCAAGCTGGAGCGCTACGTGCTCGGGGTCGAGGCCGGGCTGGACCAGTTCGGCGGCAGCGACGAACCGGAGCTGCTGGTCGAGGCGGTGCGGCGCGGATTGCTGCCGGAAAGCCGGCTGGACGCCTCGGTGGCGCGGGTGATGGCGCTGAAGTTCCGCCAGGGCCTGTTCGAGGATCCATTCGTGGAACCACGGGCGACCGCGGCGGTGTTCAGCGACCCGGCCACCCGCGCGGCCGCGCTCGACGCGCAGCGGCGCGCGCTGGTGCTGCTGAAGAACGACGCCGCGCTGCTGCCGCTGGGGCATGCGCCGCGCAAGGTGTTCCTGCACGGCATCGACGCGGCGGCCGCGACCGCGAAGGGCTGGGCCGTGGTCGGCGACCCGGCGCAGGCCGAGCTGGCGATCGTGCGTCTGCACACCCCATTCGAGCGGCTGCACCCGCACCACCTGTTCGGCACCTTGCAGCACGAGGGCAACCTGGCGTTCGAGCCTGGCCAGGAGGAATTCGAGCTGGTCGCGGGGCTGGCGGCGCGCGGCCTGCCGGTGGTGGCCACGGTGTATCTGGACCGGCCGGCGGTGCTGACCGCGCTGCTGCCGTACACCGGCGCGCTGCTGGGTGACTTCGGCGTGAGCGACCCGGCCCTGCTCGACGTGCTGGCCGGCGACGCCGCGCCACGCGGGCGACTGCCGTTCGAGCTGCCATCCTCGATGGCGGCGGTGGAGGCGCAGCTGCCGGACCTGCCCCACGACTCGGCGGACCCGCTGTTCGGTTTCGGCTTCGGGCTGGACTACGCGGAGGCCGGGGCGGGACGCGATCGTTGAACCGCCACCCGCTCCCGGCGCCTGCAACCACGGCAGGCGCCGGGGCCAGGAGCGTGGGCGGCCGCTACGGAATCAGTTCATGCAGTTGAGTTCTTGGACCCCATCCCGGCTCATGTCCAATAAATATTCCGTACGTTCGGTATGCAAATCACGCCAAGAGCCCCGATGACCACACTTCCGTCCGCCCTCCACCGCCGGCTGCTGAGCCTCGCCGTTGCCGGCGTCCTCGCGCCCTCGCTGGCGATGGCCGCCGCTGCCGATGAGGACACCACGCCGCGGGCGACCGATCTGGACAAGGTCAGCGTCACCGCCACGCGGCATCCGCCGCTGGCCGGCGGCGCACTGGGCAACCACTCGCCACTGACCACGCCGTTCTCGCTGGAAAGCATCGACACCGACGACCTGCTCGAACGGCAGGCCAGCAGCATCGGCGCGGTGTTCGCGCTGGATGCGGCGGTCAAGCCGCTGGGCAACACCTACACCCTGCACAGCACCCGCATCGCGGTGCGCGGCCTGCCGCTGGACGAGACCAACGGCTACAAGGTCAACGGGCTGGCGACCTACAACTATGCCAGCGAGCTGCCACTGGAAGCCTTCGAGCAGGTGGACCTGCTCAAGGGCCTGTCCGGCTTCCTCTACGGCTTCGGTTCGCCCGGCGGCATCATCAACTACGTGACCAAGAAGCCCACCGAGCAGCGCCTGCTGAACGTGGATGTCGGCTACCGTTCCGACAGCATCCTGAGCGAGCACGTCGACTGGGGCGGGCGCGCCGGCGAGGACGCGCGCTTCGGCTACCGGTTCAACGTGGTGCACGAGGAGGGTGGGCTCTATAACGGCGGTCATATCCATCGCAACGCCGTGTCGGCATCGCTGGATGCACGCTTGAGCGAGCGTCTGACCTGGACCCTGGATGCGATCTATCAGGACCGCAGCGTGCGCGGCGTGGTCCAGGGATTCAGCACCGCCTACTACACCGGCAGCTCGCTGCCGCGCCTGCTCGACGCGACCAAGCGCCTGCAGACCTCGGACGGGGCCGTGGTGGAAAGCCGCTACCGCCTGATCGGTACCGGCCTGCGCTGGGACCTGGGCGGGAGCTGGAAGGCGAATTTCGACGTCGGCCACAGCGAGAACACCCGCCGTTTCGTCGCCGACTGGTTCTACCCGACCAATGCGGCGTGGGACTACTACGACTACATGAACGACAGCAAGAGCTTCGGCAAGTTCGATCATGTCCAGGCCCTGGTGCAGGGCGAGTTCTACACGGGTCCGGTACGGCACGAGATCGTGGCCGGCGGCGCGTGGCAGCGCGAGGCCCGCGACGCCAACGTCAACCAGGTGTGGACCCTGATCGGCAGCAGCAACCTCTACGCGCCGACCGACCTGGGCTATGCCAGCGCCATGCAGCCGGTGATGTATCGCAGCGCCGAGTACACCCAGGGCGCGCTGTTCCTCAGCGACACGCTGACCTTCTCGCCGCAGTGGTCGTTGCTGGCCGGCGCACGCTACACCGATTACAAGCAGCAGTCGTTCAGCGCTGCCGGCAGCGTCACCTCCAGTTATCGCAAGTCGCCGCTGAGCCCCACCGCGGCGCTGATCTGGCGGCCACGCGCCAATGCGACGGTCTATGCCAGCTACGTCGAGTCGCTGGAGCAGGGGGCGACGGTGTCCAGTACCTACGCCAACGCCAACGCGGTGCTGGACCCGGTCAAGAGCAAGCAGTACGAGCTGGGAGTGAAGGCCGACGGCCGTGATTGGCAGGCCACGCTGGCGCTGTTCGACATCGAGCGCGGCGCGGCTTACGCCAATGCCGCCAATGTCTACGTGCAGGACGGAATCGTGCGCTATCGTGGCGTGGACGCCTCCTCGCGCTGGAATTTCGCCGGGCGCTGGGGCCTGGAGGCCAGCGCGACCTGGCTGCAACGCGCGCAATACGAGCGTGGGTCGGCCGCGCTGGCGGGCAACCGCGCCGAGGGCGCGCCACGCCTGCAGGCCGCCGCGCAGCTGAGCTACCGTACCGCCGCGCTGCCGGACCTGCGCTGGTATGCCGGGGTCCGCTACGGCGGCGAGGTGGCGATCGACGCGGCCAACACCTACGCGCTGCCGGACTACACCGTGTTCAATGTGGGCGGCGCCTGGCGCACCCGGCTCGGGCAGACGCCGCTGACGCTGCGCGCGGCGATCGAGAACCTGACCGACAGGCGCTACGCACAGTACGTGCAGTCGACCTACTTCTATCCCGGCACACCGCGCACACTCGCACTGAACGCGCAGTTCGACTTCTAGACCGGCCATGGCGATCGACCGTGACGCATTGCGCCGCGACCTGGCCTACGCGACGGCCTATGTCCCGTTCGCGGTGATGCACGCGCCGGCGTTCATGGTGCTGCCGGCGCTGTACGTACAGCACGCGGGACTGAGCCTGGTCGGGATCGGCCTGATCCTGACCGTGCTGCGGGTGCTGGATGCGGTAGTCGATCCGGTGGTGGGCCTGCTGTCGGACAACACCCGCCTTTCGCTCGGCCGCCGCAAGCCGTGGATCGTGCTGGGCGCGGTGGTCGGCGGCCTGGCGACGCTGGCCGCGTTCCGGCCAGGGCCGGATACCGGCTACGTCTACTTCGCCGCCGCCTACTTCTTCCTGACCCTGGGCTGGACCTTCGCCGAGATCCCGCACCCGGCCTGGATCAACGAGATCAGCCGTGACAGCCGCGAACGCCACCGCCTCGCCACCTGGCGCTACAACGCCGAGATGCTGGGCACGGCGCTGTTCCCGGTGATCCCGCTGCTGCCGTTCTTCGCCACCACCGAGATGACGCCCGAGGTGACGCGGGCGGCTTCGTGGGGCGTGGTCGCGCTGCTGCTGCTGACCCTGCCGCCGATGCTGCGCTACGTCCCCGACGCGCCGGCGTCCGGCGAGCGCGGTGCCGGCGCCGCGGCGCTGCGGCAGGCCTGGCG
>JASGDF010000213.1:0-6764 GCA_047607345.1 Pseudomonas sp.
CTGAAGTTCACCTTCAAGATCGACTTGTAGGTCGCCGCGCGCCACGCGACGCTTGGCCTCGCGTGGCGGACATGGCGGCGCGCCATTGCGAGCGCGCCTGCGGCATCGGCGCACGCCTGGTTGCCGGCGCAACCATGCGTGCGCCGGCCCCGCGAGGTCTGCCAGAATCGCCAGCCCGTTCGCATGATCCCGACCGCATGAGCGCCGCCGCCGTCTCCCAGGCGCCGATCAATTCGCCTGCCCGCGTACTGCTGGCGAGCCTGGTTGGCACCACCATCGAGTTCTTCGACTTCTACATCTACGCCACCGCCGCGGTGCTGGTGTTCCCGCACCTGTTCTTCCCGCCGGCCAGCGCGACCGCGCAGCAGCTCGCCTCGCTGGCGACGTTCGCGGTGGCGTTCGTGGCGCGGCCGGTGGGCTCGGCGCTGTTCGGCCACTTCGGCGACCGGATCGGGCGCAAGGCGACGCTGGTGGCGGCGCTGCTGACGATGGGCATCTCGACCGTGGTGATCGGCCTGCTGCCGACCTATGCGCAGCTCGGCGTCGCCGCGCCGGCGCTGCTGACCCTGTGCCGCTTCGGCCAGGGCATTGGCCTGGGCGGCGAGTGGGGCGGTGCGGTGCTGCTGGCGACCGAGAACGCGCCGCCGGGCAGGCGCGCGTGGTACGGCATGTTCCCGCAGCTCGGCGCGCCACTGGGCTTCCTGCTTTCGGCCGGCACGTTCCTGCTGATCGGCGCGATGCTGTCGCAGGAGCAATTCATGGCCTGGGGCTGGCGGGTGCCGTTCCTGGCCAGCGCGCTGTTGGTGATCGTCGGCCTGTGGGTGCGGCTGAGCATCACCGAGACGCCGGACTTCCAGCGTGCGCTGGCGCGCAGCGAACCGGTGCGCGTGCCGATCGGCGCGGTGCTGGGCCGGTATCTGGGGCCGATGCTGGCAGGCACGTTCGGCGCGATGGCCACGTTCGTGCTGTTCTACCTGATGACGGTGTTCGCGCTCGGCTACGGCACCGGTGTGCTCGGCTACAGTCGCCAGCAGTTCCTGTTGCTGCAGATGGCGGGGATGCTGCTGTTCGCGCTGGGCATCCCGCTCTCGGCGCTGTACGGCGATCGCACCAGCGCGCGTCGCGCGATGGCGCTGGCCAGCGTTTGCATCGCGGCGTTCGGTTTGCTGTTCTCCACGCTGTTCCAGTCCGGGCACCCGGTCATGGTGCTGGCGTTCCTGTCGATCGGGCTGTTCGTGATGGGCTGCACCTACGGGCCGGTGGGCACCCTGCTCTCGGAGCTGTATCCAGTGGAAGTGCGCTACACCGGCTCGTCGATGTCGTTCAACCTGGCCGGGGTGCTGGGCGCGGCGCCGGCCGCGCCGCTGGCGACCTGGTTGGCGGCGCGCTACGGCTTGCAGTCGGTGGGCTGGTACCTGAGCGTGATGGCGCTGGTCACGTTGCTGGCGCTGCTGGCCGCGCGCCGGCATGCCAGCGTGAGGTGAGGGCCAGGGGCTTGGGTGTGAATCGTCGGGTAATTCGCTGGGCTCGCGCCTATGCGGATTTCCCGGGCAGTAGTGCGTGTCTTGCATTGCCTGGCAGGTCCGTACTTCACCATAGATGGTCGCGCAGGCGGTACCAGGACATCGCCGCGACCAGCAGCGGGGTGCGCAGCAGGCGGCCGCCGGGGAAGGGCCGGTGCGCGATGCGCTCGAATACGTCCAGGCGCCGGGACTGGCCGGCGATCGCCTCGGCGATCAGCGTGCCGGCCAGGCCGCTGGCGGCCACGCCATGGCCGGAGAAGCCCTGGGCGAAGTAGAGGTTCGGCGCCAGCCGGCCCCAGTGCGGGGCGCGGTTGCGTGAGATGTCCACGTAGCCGCCCCACAGGTAGTCCAGACCGACGTCGCGCAGCTGCGGGAACACCCGCTGCATGCGCCGGATCATCGTGCGCCTGAGTCCGGGCGGCGGCAGCGAGGAATAGCTGGCGCGGCCGCCGAACAGCAGGCGGTGGTCGCGGCTGAGCCGGTAGTAGTCCAGCGCCCAGTTGGCGTCGGCCACCGCCATGTCGTTGCCGATCAGCGCGCGGGCGCGTTCGGCGCCCAGCGGCGGGGTGGCGCCGATGTAGGTGCCGACCGGCATGATCCGCGACTCCAGCTCCGGGGCGATGCCGTGCAGCCAAGCGTTGCCGGCGATCACCGCGAAATCGGCCTGCACCCGGCCGTGGGCGGTATGCAGCACCGGGCGCGCGCCACGCTCCAGCCGGGTCACCGGGGAATGCTCGAAGATGCGTACCCCGGCCACCAGCGCCGCGCGCGCAAGGCCGAGTGCGTAGGCGAGCGGGTGCAGGTGGCCGCTGGCCGGGTCGTACATCGCGCCCAGGTACAGATCGCTGGCCAGCTGCTCGCGCAGGCGCGCGCGGTCCCACCATTCGAGCGGATAGCCGTAGCGCTCGGCCATGTGCGCGATGCCGGCGCGCAGCGCGCGCTCCTGGCGCGGTCTGAGCGGTACGTGGGCGTAGCCGTCGCGCCAGTCGCAGGCGATGCCGTGGCGGGCGATGCGCTCGCGCAGCAGGCGCATGCCATCGCGCGAGAAGTCGAACAGCAGCCGGGCGTCGTCGTTGCCGAGCAGCGCCTCCAGCGTGTCCTGCTCGCAGCCGTAGCCGACGATGGCCTGGCCGCCGTTGCGGCCGGAGGCACCCCAGCCGACGCGCCGTGATTCGAGTACCACGACCCGCTGGCCGGCCTCGGCCAGCGCCAGCGCGGCGGTCAGGCCGGTGTAGCCGGCGCCGAGGATGCATACGTCGGCGGATTCTGTGCCCTGCAGTGCTGGCTGGGGCGGCAGCGCTGCCTCGCTGGCCGCGTACCAGCTGTCGGGATACTCGCCTTCGCGCGCGTGATCGGCCATCACACGGTGCGCAGGTACCAGGCGTAGTCCAGGTCGCCGACCTGGGCCTGGAAGTCCAGCATCTCGCGGCGCTTCTGCTGGCCGTAGATGTGGCGGAAGCGCTCGCCCAGGGTGCGGGCGATGAAGTCGCTGCCCAGGAATCGCTCGATTGCCTCGTGCCAGCCGGGGCTGCGCGGGGTGGTCTGGGCATAGGCATTGCCCAGCGTCGGCGGTCCGGGATCGAGCTGCCGCTCGATGCCTTCCAGCATGCCGGCCAGCACTGCCGCGGCGACCAGGTAGGGGTTGGCGTCGGCGCCGGCGATACGGTGCTCGATGCGGGTGTTGCGTGCATCGCTGTGTGGGATGCGCAGCGCGACGGTGCGGTTGTTGAAGCCCCAGCTGTCGTTGAGCGGGACGAATGCGTTCGGTACGAAGCGCCGGTAGCTGTTGGCGTGCGGCGCGAACAGCAGCAGCGAGTCGGCGGCGCTGTGCTGCAGGCCGGCCAGCGCGTGGAGCAGCGCCGCCGCGGGGGCATCCGGGGTGCCGGAGAAGACGTTGCGGCCGGCGGCGTCGAGCAGGCTGACGTGCAGGTGCAGCCCGCTGCCGGCCTGGCCGGTGAACGGCTTGGCCATGAAGCTGGCCAGGGCGCCCTGCTGCTGGGCGATCGCCTTGATCGTGCGCTTCAGGAACACCGCGTCGTCGCAGGCGGCGAGGGCATCGTCACGGTGCTTGAGGTTGATCTCGAACTGGCCCGGCGCGTACTCGGCAACCGCGGTGTCGGCCGGCACGCGCTGGGCGCGGCAGGCCGCGGCTACCGCATCGGTGAAGCCGCGGTGTGCGTCCAGTTCCGGCATGTAGTAGACCTGCGTGCTGTCGCTGCGCAGGCCGGTGCCCGGATCGCGCACGGTCTGCGGGCGGCCATGCGCGTCGGGCGCGGCGTCGAACAGGTAGAACTCCAGTTCCACCGCCACCACCGGGGTGAGCCCGCGCGCGCCGAAGCGCTCGAGCACGCGCGCCAGCACCGCGCGCGGATCGGCCTCGAACGCACGGCCCTCGCCGTCCTCCATCGACAGCAGCAGCTGCGCCATCGGCCGTGGCGACCAGGGCACCGGCCGCAGTGTGCCCGGCACCGGCCGGCACAATCGGTCCTCGTCGCCAATGTCGTAGCCGAGCCCGGTTTCTTCGACGGTGTCGCCAGTGATGTGCGCGGCCAGCAGCGACATCGGCAGGCAGATGCCATCGCGGTAGACCTTCTCCAACGATTCGCCGATCACCCGCTTGCCGCGCAGCAGGCCGTTGGTATCCGGCAGCAGCAGGTCGACCAGTTCGCAGCCGTCGATCGCGCGCAGGGTCTCGGCGTCTTCCGGGGGCAGTGGGGCGGCGGCGGAATGGGAGGTCATGACGGGCGCCTGCGGGTTTCGAGCGAGCTTAGCAGAGCCAGTGCCGTGTCAAGAATACTCAACAGGTTGCGCGAGGCTGGTCGAACCCCGGCTTCTGGCTTCTTTCCGCGCGAGAAGGTGCCCGAGAGCGACGGATCAGGGTATGGGCGAAGTCTCGTGCGCGTAAGCGTCATGGGGCTTGGCCCGTACCCTTATCCCGACCCTTGCCCCGAGGAAGGAGGGGCTTCGGTGGCGTTGTTGCAAAAATAAAACGCCCGGGGTAGCTTGCCGGCAAGCCCATCGAGTCCTTCGCATGGCCTTCCTACCGCTGGTCGGGCTACCGACCGATCGCAAGATGATTGGAGCGCATCCGTTCCTCGCCACCGGCGAGAAATACGCGCGCGCGGTGGTGGAGGGAGCCGGCGCCGTGCCGCTGCTGTTGCCGGCATTGCAGCCGCCGCTCGATCCGGGAACCTGGCTGGACCGCCTGGACGGGTTGCTGCTGACCGGCGCGGTCAGCAACATCGAACCGCATCACTATGGTCCCGAGCCGAGCTGGGACGGCAACCTGCACGACCCCGCGCGCGACGCCACCACGTTGGCGCTGATCCCGCAGGCGCTGGCGCGCGGCCTGCCGATACTCGCGATCTGCCGCGGGCTGCAGGAAATCAATGTCGCCTTCGGCGGTACGCTGCACCAGAAGGTCCACGAAGTGGCCGGCATGGACGATCACCGCGAGGATGCCGCCGCCGCGCTGGAGGTGCAGTACGGTCCCGCGCATCCGCTGCGGTTGCGGCCGGGCGGCCTGCTCGCGGGCATTGCCGGCGCGCAGGAGGTCCAGGTCAACTCGCTGCACGGGCAGGGCATCGCGCGGCTGGGCGAGGGGCTGGAAGCGGAAGCGACGGCGCCGGATGGCCTGATCGAGGCCTTCCGCGGCACCGGCGCCTCGTTCCTGCTGGCGGTGCAGTGGCATCCGGAGTGGCGTGTCATCGAAAATCCGTTCTACCTGGGCATATTCCAGGCCTTCGGCGAGGCGTGTCGACGCCATGCCGCCCAACGCACGCATTAGAGTCCCGATGACCGACCGTCCGCGCTCCCGCAAGACTGCCAAGGTAAAGCCCGAAAGCGCGCTGCTGCGCTGGCTCAAGGATCGCCGTATCACCGAGGTCGAGTGCCTGGTCCCGGACATCACCGGCAATGCGCGTGGCAAGATCATCCCGGCCGACAAGTTCAGCCACGACTACGGCACCCGCCTGCCGGAAGGCATCTTCGCTACCACCGTCACCGGTGACTACCCGGACGACTACTACGAGCTGACCTCGCCGTCGGACTCGGACATGCACCTGCGCCCGGACCCGGATACGGTGCGGATGGTGCCGTGGGCGGCCGATGCGACCGCGCAGATCATCCACGATTGCTACAACCGCGACGGCACGCCGCACGACCTGGCGCCGCGCAACGTGCTGCGGCGTGTGCTCGACGCCTACGCCGCCGAAGGGCTACAGCCGGTGGTCGCGCCGGAGCTGGAGTTCTTCCTGGTGCAGAAGAACACCGATCCGGATTTCCCGCTGCTGCCGCCGGCCGGCCGCTCCGGCCGCGCCGAGACCGCGCGCCAGTCCTACTCGATCGACGCGGTCAACGAGTTCGACCCGATCCTGGACCTGATGTACGACTACTGCGACGCGATGGAGCTGGACGTGGACACGCTGATCCACGAGTCCGGCGCGGCCCAGCTGGAGGTCAACTTCACCCACAGCGACGCGATGTCGCGCGCCGACCAGGTGTTCCTGTTCAAGCGCACGATGCGCGAGGCGGCGATGCGCCACGGCGTCTATGCGACCTTCCTGGCCAAGCCGATGGAGAACGAGCCGGGCAGCGCGATGCACATCCACCAGAGCGTGGTGCGGCTGCGCGATGGCCGCAACGCGTTCAGCGGCAGCCGTTCGGGCGAGTTCAGTCAGACCTTCGCCCACTACCTGGGCGGGTTGCAGAAGTACGTGCCGATGGGCATGGCGTTCCTGGCGCCGAACGTCAATTCCTACCGTCGGCTGATGTTTGGCGAGGTCTCGCCGAGCAACGTGCTGTGGGGCTACGACAATCGCACCTGCGGGTTGCGGGTGCCGTTCGATTCACCGGAGAACATGCGCGTGGAGAGCCGTTTCGCCGGCTCGGACGCCAATCCCTACCTGGCGATGGCCGCGACGCTGGCCTGTGGTCTGCTCGGCATCCGCGAACGGCTGCAGCCGACCGAGCCGATCACCGGCAGCGGCAAGGCCGAGGGCTACGACCTGCCGCGCTCGCTGGGCGAGGCGCTGGACGAGCTGGAAGGCTGCGCGGCGCTGCAGGAGATGCTGGGGCCGCGCTTCGTGCGCGCCTACGTGTCGGTCAAGCGCAAGGAGTACGAGACGTTCTTCCGGGTGATCAGCTCGTGGGAGCGGGAATTTCTGTTGTTGAACGTATGAGTCGTAGGAGCGACTTCAGTCGCGATGGGGCTTTACCGGGAAAGCCCCATCGCGACTGAAG
>JASGDF010000214.1:0-5467 GCA_047607345.1 Pseudomonas sp.
CGCCAGGCCGGCGGCCTGCTGCACCGCCGGCAGGTCGATCGCCGCCAGCCGGCCCCAGCCGAACGCGGCCTTGTTCATCGCCACCGCCGTGCCGTTGAGCTCGATCGCGCGCAGCAGCGCCGCGCGCGACACCGGCACCAGGCCGAGCTGCCAGGCGTAGCCGAGCATGAACAGGTTGCTGGCGATCGCATCGCCGAGCAGCGCGGTGGCGAGCTGGGTGGCATCGAGCAGCAGCGGCTCGCGCCCGCCCAGCGCCACGCGCACACCGGCGACGATCTGTGCCGCCGGGAACTGCAGGTCCGGGTGCGTGGTGAAGCTGCCCGGCATCGCCTCGTAGGTGTTGAGCACGACCTGCGAGCGCTCGGCGCGCACCTTCGACAGCGCCCAGTAGTCGTTGACCACGACCATGTCGCAGCCCAGCACCAGGTCGGCCTCGCCGGCGGCGATGCGTACCGCGTGCAGGTCCTCGGGGCGACGCGCGATGCGGACGTGGGTGGTCACCGCGCCGCCCTTCTGCGCCAGCCCGGTCTGGTCGAGCACGCTCGCGCCCCGGCCCTCCAGGTGCCCGGCCATGCCGAGCAGCGCGCCGATCGTGACCACGCCGGTGCCGCCGACGCCGGTGATCAGGATGTTCCAGGGCTGTTCGAGATCGCTGCGGAAGACCGGCTCGGGCAGGTCGTCCAGCAGCGCCGTCGCATCGCTGCGCTCGCCCTTGCGCAGCCGGCCGCCGTGTACGCTGACGAAGCTCGGACAGAAGCCCGATACACAGGAAAAGTCCTTGTTGCAGTTGGACTGGTCGATCTCGCGCTTGCGTCCGAACTCGGTCTGCTTCGGCAGCACCGACACGCAGAAGCTCTTCTCGCCGCAGTCGCCGCAGCCCTCGCAGACCAGCGAGTTGACCACCGCGCGCCGGGCCGGGTCGGGCAGCTTGCCGCGCTTGCGGCGGCGCCGCTTCTCGGTGGCGCAGGTCTGGTCGTAGATCAGGATCGACACGCCCTTGACCTCGCGCAGGCGCTTTTGCACGGCGTCCAGCTCGGCGCGGTCGTGGAACTCGACCTCGCTCGGGAACAGCTCGCGGCGGCGCGTCCAGCGCGCGATGTCGTCGGACACCAGCACGATGGTGTGGACGCCCTCGGCGCGCATCTGCCGGGCGATGTCCGGCACGCTGAGCGTGCCGTCCACCGGCTGCCCGCCGGTCATCGCCACCGCGTCGTTGTAGAGGATCTTGTAGGTGATGTTGACGCCGGTGGCGATCGACTGCCGGATCGCCAGCGTGCCGCTATGGAAATAGGTGCCGTCGCCGAGGTTCTGGAACACGTGCGGGGTGCTGGTGAACGGCGCCTGCCCCGACCAGGTGACGCCTTCCCCGCCCATGTGGGTGAAGGTGTCGGTGTGGCGGCCCATCCAGGTCACCATGTAGTGGCAGCCGATGCCGCCCATCGCGCGCGAGCCGTCCGGCACCACGGTCGAGGTGTTGTGCGGGCAGCCCGAGCAGTAGTGCGGCACGCGCGGGAAGTCGGCGCGCGGCAGGGCCATCTGCGCCTCCTTCTGCTCCATCCAGTGCAGCCGCTGCCCGATCGATTCGGCCAGCGCGGAAGCCAGCGGGAAGCGCTGGATGCGCCTGCCGATCACCGCGGCGATCGTGGCCGGGGTCAGCTCGCCGGTGGACGGCAGGATCCACTCGCCGTGCTCGTCGTACTTGCCGACGATGCTCGGGCGCGCGCCCCAGGCGGCTGGCCAGTTGTAGAACAGCTCCTTCATCTGCGACTCGATGAAGGCCTTCTTCTCCTCGACCACGACGATGTCCTGCAGCCCGCGCGCGAACGCGGTGATGCCCTGCGGCTCCAGCGGCCAGGTCATGCCGACCTTGTACAGGCGGATGCCGATCTCGGCGCAGGCGCGCTCGTCCAGGCCCAGGTACTCCAGCGCCTGCAGCACGTCCAGGTAGCTCTTGCCGGTGGTGACGATGCCCAGCCGCGCCTGCGGCGCGTCCATCACCACCTTGTCGACGCCGTTGGCGCGCGCGAACGCCTGCGCCGCCTTGACCGCGTAGCGGTGCAGGCGCATCTCCTGGTCCAGCGGCGGATCGGGCCAGCGGATGTTGAGCCCGCCCGGCGGCAGCTCGAAATCCTCCGGCAGCACGATCCGGCGCGCGAACGGGTCCACGTCCACCGAGGCCGACGACTCGACCGTCTCGGCGATCACCTTGAAGCCGATCCAGCGCCCGGTGTAGCGGCTCATCGCCCAGCCGACCAGGCCCAGGTCGAGCACGTCCTGCACCCCCGACGGGTTGAGGATCGGCATCATCGCGCTGACGAACTCCTCCTCGCTGCCGTGCGGCAGGGTCGAGCTGCGGCAGGCGTGGTCGTCGGCGGCCAGCGCCAGCACGCCGCCGCGCGGCGAGGTGCCGGCGGCGTTGGCGTGCTTGAACACGTCGCCGCTGCGGTCCACGCCCGGGCCCTTGCCGTACCACATGCCGAACACGCCCTCGACGCGCGCGCCGGGGAACAGGTGGGTCTGCTGGGTGCCCCATACCATCGTCGCGGCCAGGTCCTCGTTGAGGCCCGGCGTGAACTTCACCTTCGCCGCCTCCAGCTGCGAACGCGCGCGCCACAGCTCCAGGTCGAGCCCGCCCAGCGGACTGCCACGGTAGCCGCTGACGAAGCCGGCGCTGTCCAGCCCGGCGGCGGCGTCGCGCAGACGCTGCATCAGCGGCAGCCGCACCAGCGCCTGCACCCCGCTCAGGTAGATGCGGCCCGTGGTGCGGGTGTACTTGTCTTCGAGCGTGTAGTCCGTATCCAGGGCACCGGGCGTCGGGGTGATGGCAAGGCAAGGCGACGCGGATTCGGTGTTGCTGGTCATGGCGTTCCCGGGAGGGTGGCTGATTGGAATCCTGGGGGATTCCGTACTGCGGTGAAATTGTAACAGCGCGCTTTTTCGCTCCCTCGCGGGAGTGTGTCCGCATGGGGGCGGTTATGACGGGGCTGGAAAGAAGGATTGATCGCCGGTTTTTCGGGGAAGACTTCGTAGGCGTCATAAACACGCGGCCCCTGAGGTGAATCCTGCCCGGCGCGCGTCTGAGCGGGAGTGACCCGCGTGGTTTCCCGGGCAGCGGTGCGCCGGTGCAGGGACGGCGTCCAGGCGGCGCGACCGACCACGCTGCCGAGAACACCGCCATATGCGATCCTGAGCCTCCCTCACGACCGATCCTCGGCGCACGGCTGACATGGCCTTCGACGCGTTTGCCCTGATCCTGGCGATGCTCGCGCTGGGGCTGCTGTTCGCACGCCTGCGCGCGCTGCCGGAGAACACCGCCGACGTGCTCAATCGTGTCGTGCTGTACCTGTGCCTGCCGGCCTCGGTGCTGACCTACGTGCCGCGCCTGCATCTGGACGTTTCGGTTGCCGGGCTCGTGGCACTGCCGTGGCTGCTGGCCGCCGTCGCGATGGGCCTGGTGTGGCTGAGCACGCGTCTGTTCGGGTTTCGCCGCGAGGAGCACGCCGCGCTGCTGATGTGCGTGGTGCTGACCAATTCGAGCTTCATCGGGTTTCCGATGGTGCGCGCGCTGCTCGGCGACGCGGCGTTGCCCTATGCGGTGGTGTACGACCAGTTCGGGACCTTCGTGCTGCTGTCCAGCTTCGGCCTGTACGTGGTGGCGCGCTACAGCGGCGACACGCCACCGAGCGCGCGCCAGGTCGCACTGCGGATGCTGAGCTTCCCTCCGCTGTGGGCGCTGCTGGTCGCGGCCACGCTGATGCCGGCGCAGCCACCTGCGTGGATCGGCGCGGCGCTCAAGAGCCTGGCCGACGCGATGCTGCCGCTGGTGATGCTCGCGGTCGGCTTCTCGCTGCGGCTGCGGCTGCCGCTCGACGAACTCGGGCCGCTGGGCGTGGGCCTGCTGCTCAAGCTGCTGGTGATGCCGGTGCTGGCGCTGCCGCTGGCATGGGCACTCGGCCTGCAGGGCCTGATGTTGCGGACCGGCGTGCTGGAAACGGCGATGCCGACGATGATCACCGCCGCCGCGCTGACGATCGCGCATCGGCTCGCGCCGCGCCTGGCCGCGGCGATGGTCGGCTACAGCATCCTGCTTTCGCTGCTGACGGTGCCGGCCTGGGCCTGGCTGCTGCAACGGCTGGCGGCTTGATCGAGCCTGGCGGGGGCACCGGCCGCTCTCGACTACCTCCTCACCGGCACGCGGTGTACGCTGCCGGTCTGTTCCCGGAAGCGAGACGTGCATGAAGACGTTCCTGGTGGCGGGCTCCAAGGGCGGCGTGGGCAAGACCACGCTCGCCAGCAACCTGGCCGCGCATTCAGCGTTGCAGGGCCGGCGCACGGTCCTGGCCGACGCCGATCCTCAGGGCTCGTCCACGCGCTGGGCCGAGCGCCGCGCCGCGCTGGACTCGGCGGTGCTGCCGGTCGACGCCACCCGCAAGCGCAAGTGGATCGGCTCGGTGCCCGACGACACCGAGCAGGTCATCATCGACGCCCCGGCCGGGGCCATGGCCGAGGACCTGGAGCCGTTCCTGGAGCGGGCCGACGCGGTGATCGTGCCGGTGCTGGCCTCGGCGCTGGACATCGAGGCGGTGGTCGGTTTCCTCAACACCCTGGCCAAGGTGCCGCGGGTCCACCAGCGCAGGCTGCCGGTCGGGCTGGTGCTCAACCGCAGCAAGCCGTGGACGCAAACCAGCCAGCAGGCGGCGGAGATGATCGGTACCTGGCCGTACCCGCTGGTCGCCCAGCTGCGCGACAGCCAGGCCTACGTGGTGCTGGCCGGGCTCGGTCGCAGCCTGTTCGACTACCGGTCCGCCCAGGTCCGCGAGCACCAGCAGGACTGGGAGCCGCTGTTGGGCTGGCTGGGCAAGGCCTGAGTCCGGACTCTGGAAGAACCCATGCGTGAACTGATCCTGCTGCGCCATGCCCATGCCGAGCCGGCCGACACCGGCCAGGCCGATTTCGACCGCCCGCTGTCCCCGCACGGCCTGGCCGAGGCCGAGGCCGCCGGGCGCTGGCTGTACGAACAGCGGCTGGTCCCGGACCGCGTGCTGTGCTCGCCGGCGCGGCGCGCCCGCGAGACGCTGGAAGCGGTGCTCGGGCTGACCGGCTACATCGAACAGCGGCTGGAGCAGCGCATCTACGAGGCCACGCCGGGCACGCTGGCCGCGATCATCGACGAGCACCGCGAAGCCGAGCGGCTGCTGCTGGTAGGCCACAACCCCGGCCTGGAGCGGCTGGCGGCGCTGATGCACAGCGGTCAGTCCGGCGACTACCGTGGCATGCCGACCGCCGCGATCGCGCTGCTGGCGCTGCCGCTGGAAGCGACGATCGAACCGGGTATCGCGCGTCTGACCGCGTTCTGGTGGCCCTGAGCGCGCGTTCATGATCCTGTCGTGGGATGCCGGGGCCGGACGCGTGCGCGGCAGCCAAGTACGCCGCGTCCCCGCGCCACCGCGCGCGGCGGCGCGGGGAC
>JASGDF010000215.1:0-11476 GCA_047607345.1 Pseudomonas sp.
CCGACTTCGTGGTCGGCCCGCTCGGCCGCGACGAGGTCAGCGCGCTGTTCGCGCGCCCCGCGCTGGCGGTGCCGGTGCTGGCGCTCAACCGCCCGGCCGATGGCAAGGCGCCGCCAGCCGGCAGTGCCGGCTTCTCGCTGGCGCCGGAAGACGACGGGATCATGGCCGCCGAGTACCTGCTGGCGCGCGAGCGCCGCAGCGCGCTGGTGATCGGCAGCAGCGACGACAGCGGCCGGCGCGCGATGGACGCGTTCCGCGAGCGCTTCGGCGAGCGCGGTGGCCAGGTCGTCAGCGTGATCAGTGTCGCCGACGCGCCCGGCGACATCGGCGCGCAGTTGCGCAACTACGGGGCCGCCGACGCGGTGTTCCTGGCCGTGCGCGGCAACACCGCGCGCGCGCTGGCGCCGCAGCTGGCGCTGGCCGGGTTCGCCGGCAAGAGCCGGGTTGGCACCTCGCAGCTGGTGCTGGGCACCGGCAAACCCGAGGAGGACGTGACCCTCGACGGCATCGTGTTCCCGAGCGAGGCCAGGAACGTGCGCGGCGTGGCCGGCCTGCCGCCGGCATCGAGCACCGCCAGCCTGCTGCCGACCGCGCGCGGGCCGGCCTCGCGCCTGTTCGCGTTCGGCCACGACGCCTGGACGATCACCGCCTACCTGGAGAAGCTCGCCGACGGCACCGGCGGCGATGTACCCGGCGCTACCGGGGCGCTGCACCTGGACGGCTTCGGCAACGTATTACGCACGCCGGCGTGGTCGACCTTCCAGTCCGGCGTGGCGACCCCGATCTCGTCGGATCGCTGACGGCGGTGCCGACCGACCGGCGCGCGCGCGGCGATGCGATCGAGGCCGCCGCACGCCGGCTGCTCGAACGCGCCGGCCTGCGCACCCTTGCCTCCAATGCACGCTTCCGCGGCGGCGAGCTCGACCTGGTGATGCGCGACGGCGCCAGCGTGGTGTTCGTCGAGGTGCGCTACCGGCGCGATGCCGGGTTCGGCGGCGGCGCGGCCTCGGTGGACCTGCGCAAGCGCCGCAGACTGGTGTTTGCCGCGCAGGCTTTCCTGCTCGCCCATCCCGCGCTGGCCCAGGCGCCCTGCCGCTTCGACGTGATCGACGCGCACGGCGAGCCGCCGCAGTTGGAATGGATCCGCGACGCGTTCCGCGCGGACGACGTGTGAGCGCTTTTTTGTGAGTCCTTCACAACAGCACGGCACATCCCTGCGCCGGGGTTCTTTTTTGTGAATCCCTCACAAGAGCACGGTACATCCATGTACCGGGGTTCTTTTTTTGTAGGAGCGACTTCAGTCGCGATGGGGCGTTACCGGTAATGCCTCATCGCGACTGAAGTCGCTCCTACGGAAAGCACGAAGGCGAAGCGCGATAATGCGGCGATGAGCGATCTTCCCCACGATTTGCAGCAGACCCTCTCACAACGGCTCGGCCCCGGCGGCTGGCTCAGCGACGAGGCCAGCCGCCGCCGCTACGGCGAGGACGACTCGCGGCACTGGGCGCTGGCCGACGCGGTCGCGCTGCCGCGCAGCGTGGACGAGGTGGTGGCGATCGTGCGTGCCTGCCGCGCACACCGAGTGCCACTGATCGCACGCGGCGCCGGCACCGCGACCACCGCCGCCTCGGTGCCGTTCGGCGGCGGCGTGGTGCTGTCGCTGGCGCGGATGAACCGGATCCTCGCGTTGCGCCCGGCCGACCGCTGCGCGGTGGTCGAGCCGGGCGTGCTCAACGAAGACCTGCAGCATGCGCTGGCGCCGCACGGGCTGTTCTGGCCGCCGGACCCGTCCAGCGCGGCGCTGTGCAGCGTCGGCGGCAACCTCGCCACCAACGCCGGCGGCCCGCGCGCGGTGAAGTACGGCGCGACCCGCGACAACGTGCTCGGGCTGGTCGCGGTGACCGGCGCAGGCGAGGTAATCCGCTGCGGCGGTGCCTACACCAAGGACGCCACCGGCTACGACCTGACCCACCTGATCGTCGGCAGCGAGGGCACCCTGGCGATCATCGTCGAGGCCACGCTGAAGCTGGCACCGCGCCCGCAGGCGCAGGCCGGGCTGCGCGCGTTCTACCGCGATGCCGCAAGTGCGGCGGCGGCGGTGTCGCGGATCATGGCGCGACCGGCAACCCCGGCGATGCTGGAGTTCATCGACCGCAGCGCGATCGCGCTGCTGCGCCGTAACGGCAGCGAGGTACCCGAGGCCGGTGCGATGCTGCTGGTGGAGGCTGATGGCGACCACGACACCCTGCCCTATGCGTTGCAGGCGCTGGCCAGTGCGACCGAGGGCGAGGGCCTGATCTCGCTCGACGTCGCCGCCGACGGGGCCGCGCGCGACCGGCTGTGGGCAGCGCGCAAGGCCTTGTCGCCGGCACTGCGCACGATCAAGCCGGGCAAGATCAACGAGGATGTGGTGGTGCCGGTCTCGCGCATCCCCGAGCTGGTCGCCGGTGTGGAGGCGCTGGCGGCCGAGTTCGCGCTGCCGATCGTCGCGTTCGGCCACGCCGGCAACGGCAACCTGCACGTCAACATCATGTACGACGACGCCGACCCGGCCGAGACCGCGCGCGCGCAGGCCGCGTTGCCGCGGCTGTTCGCGCTGGTGCTGGCGCTGGAAGGCACGCTGTCGGGCGAGCACGGCATCGGCGTGGCCAAGCGCGACTACATGGCCCAGGCCTTCAGCGCGCCGACGCTGGCCGCGATGCGCGCGATCAAGGCGGCGTTGGACCCGGACGGCATCCTGAATCCAGGCAAGGTGCTGCCGCCGCTTGTGCGGAACCCGTAGCGCCGAGCAGGCCCGACGCTGCGAACCGGTCATCGCAACGACGGCTGAAGCGCTTGCTCGCGACGCTGGCACGCATGCGAGCGCGCGGTAGGATTACCGCTTCCCGCCAGCGTCACCGCCAGCCTCCCCTGCGACGCCGCCTTCGTGGCGTCCGCCCAGACAGGAGGCCCCGATGTCCGCTTCTCCCTACCGCCTGTTCGACATGCGCGTGGCACGCCGGATCGCGCTGACGCCCTCGCTGCTGCGGATCGTGTTCACCGGCGACAGCGTGGCGCAGATGCGCAGCTACGGCCCCGACCAGCGCATCAAGCTGTTCTTCCCCGCCGCCGATGGCGGTGCGCCGGTACTGGTGGACGGCCCGGACTGGTACGCCGCCTACCGTGCGCAACCGGAGGCGACGCGCCCGCCGATGCGCACCTACACGATCCGTGCGTTGCGCCCGGCGCGCGGCGAACTCGACGTCGATTTCGTGCTGCACGGCGATACCGGCCCGGCTTCGCGCTGGGCCGCGCGCGCACGGCCCGGGGACCCGCTGCTGGCCTGGGCGCCGGGCGAAGGCTGCGCGGCGGACACCGCCGGCTACGAGTGGCGCCCGCCCGCGCATGCGCGCCAGGTGCTGATCGTGGCCGACGAGACCGCGCTGCCGGCCGCCGCCGGCATCCTCGAGGAACTTGCCGAAAGGCCGCAGCCGCCGCAGGTGCGGGCGCTGGTCGAGGTGCCGCATGCCGGCGACGACGCCTATCCGGCCTTGCACGACGGTGCGTTCGCGCCACTGCACTGGCTGCCGCGCGACCAGGGCCGCGGCGACGCGGCGCATGGCGAGCGCCTGCTCGAAGCGGTGCGCGCGCTGGACCTGGATGGCACGCGCGCGGACGCGCCGCAGGACCTCGCCACGGTGGACGTCGACCGCGACATCCTGTGGGAACGCGCCAGCACCGGGGCGGGCGGGTTCTACGCCTGGATCGCCGGCGAGGCCGGCGTGGTGATGCGCATCCGCCGCCACCTGCTCGGCGAGCGCGGCATCGACAAGCGTGCGGTCACCTTCATGGGCTACTGGCGGCAGGGGCGCGCGCTGGATTAGGCGACGCGTGCGGGTGTGGGAGGGACTTCAGTCCCCCCCACACGGCCGCGATCTCAGCGCCGTGCGAACTCGGCGATCGGGTTGTCCAGCTCGCCGGCGAAGCACAGGCTGCCGGCCGGATCGGCCAGGTCCACCATCTGCCGGTTGTTGCGCAGTTGCAGGCGGTTGAGACAAGAGCGGCGGAAGCGCGGCGCGAACAGGTCGTGGCGGGCGAAGCGCGCGGCGTACTGCGGATGCGCGTCCTGGTAGTCGTGGATGCACTCGGCTACCCAGCCCCAGAACCGCGCCTCGTCGCAGTCGCCGTGCTCGGCCAGGATCGCCGACACGAAGCGGAAGAAGCAGTCGAACACGTCGGTGAACAGCGACAGCACCTTCATGTCCTCGGGCACCGAGACCGCGATGCGCCGCACCTGCTCGGGCAACGCCGCCTGCGGGTCCATCACCGCGATCTCCTCGGCGATGTCCTTCATCAGCACGTGCACCGGCACGTGGTCCTCCAGCACCAGGATCAGGTTCTCGCCGTGCGGCATGAACACCAGCTCGTAGGCGTAGAAGCAGTGCAGCAGCGGCGCCAGGTAGGCGCGCAGGTAGGCGCGCACCCAGCGCTCGCAGCCGATGCCCGAGGCCTCGATCAGCGCCGGCAGCAGCGCCGCGCCGTGGTCGTCTCGGTGCAGCAGCGCGGCCATCGTCATTGCGCGCCGGCCCGGGCGCAGCCGCGCTGTGGCGCTCTCGCGCCACAGCGCCGCGAGCATCTTGCGATAGGCGCTGGCCGGCGGCAGCGCCCACTCGAACAGCGGATGCCGGTAGCCGACCGCGGCGACCTCGCGCAGGATGTCGAAGCCGCAGGCGCGCAGGAACGGGTCGGCTTCGACCAGGCCCTTCAGCCACTGGTTGATCGCCGGGGTGTGTTCCATGTAGTACGGCGACAGCCCGCGCATGAAGCCCATGTTGAGCACCGACAGCGCGGTCTTCACGTAGTGGCGCCGGGGATGGTCGAGGTTGAAGAAGGTGCGGATCGACTGCTGCGCCTGGTAGCGGTCCTCGCCGTAACCCAGACAGACGATGCGGCGCGCGGCCAGCTCCGAGGCGAACACGTGGCACAGCTTGTTCGACCACTGCCACGGATGCGCGGGCATCAGCAGGTAGTCCCGCGGGTCCAGGCCCTGCCCGCGCAGGCGCCGTTCGAACCCGTCCAGCTGCGCGCCCAGCTCCTGCTCCAGCAGCGTGCGGTGCTCCAGTCCGTCGATCGCCGAGAAGCGCGCGCAGTCGCAGTGCACCGCCAGCCATACCAGCCGCACCGGCGCGCCGGTCTCCGGCGCATGGGCCAGGTAGTCGTCGGCACCGAAGCCGATGCGGCCGTTGTTGGCGACGAACACCGGGTGCCCTTCGCTCATCGCCGACTCGATCCGCTGGAACGGCGCCTGCGCCAGCGCGGCCGCGCCGGGCACGCCGCGGCCGCGCTTGTAGCAGGCGCCGTACAGGGTGCTGGCGATCTCCTCCAGGTACACCGGCAGGGTCTCGGCGGAGATACCGAGCGGCGTGGCGCACTCGGCGATGAAGGCCGCCGCGTCCAGCTCCGCCGGCACGCCGTCCCGCTCGCGTGCCAGCGAGGCCTCGTCCAGGTGCCAGTGGTCCAGCCGCAGGCGGCGCGCACGGAACGTGTACTGCGTGGCTGCATCGGTGCGCAGGCGATAGTGGCGCCAGTCGCCGTCGCGCCCGGTCTGCTCCGGTTCGAGCAGCAGCTCGTGGGCGAACTCGGCGATCGCCTTGCACAGCAGGTGGCGGTTGGCGGCTGCCCAGTGCTCCGGATCGAGGTGCGCGGCATGCAGTTCGGGGAGGGTCGGGACATCGGTGAGCAGGGACATGGCATCTCCCGGAGGCTGGTGGTCGGCCGCGGCGCGGTGGGCGTCGCGGGTACAGAAGGACAGCAGCGCCTGCTTCTCGCGCAGCTGGACGACGCGCGCGTGGCGAAAGCCGGCGCGCTGGTTGAGGTTCTGGATCGCGGCGTTGCGCAGGTCCGGCTCGACCACGACCCGCTGCGCGGCCGGGTCGGCGAAGATGAAGTCGAGCACCGCCCGCATCGCCTCCAGGCTGAATCCGGCGATGCGCCGCTCGCAGGGCGCCAGCAGCAGGTGCATGCCGCGGTCGCCCGGCTGCACCGGATAGTGCTGGCCGATCTCGTCGTGCGCCGGGTCGTAGCATTCGACCAGGAACGCCGGCCCGGCCGCGCTGAATCCGAGCCACGCGCTGGCCGTGCCCGAATCCTGCAGCCTGCGGTAAAACGCGGCGACCTGCGCGCGGGTGGCCTGCTGCATGCCCCAGAAGCGCGCGTAGTCGCGCACCACCCAGTCGTGCAGCAGTGCCGCGTCCGCGTCCGGCCGCAGCGGGCGCAGCGCGAAGCCGCGGTGCAGCACCTCCACGCCGGCGGCGGCCGGCTCGCCTGCGCCGCTCACGACACCTCCGCGACGGCCGCGGACGCCGGCAGCGGCTCGGCATGCTCGGGCACGCCGAAGCGCTGGAACGCGATGCGCCGTTCCACCGGGTAGTACTCGCGCCCGAGCATGCGCGCGATGATGCAGGCGTTGCGGTAGCAGCCCATGCCCAGGTCGGGCGAGGCCAGGCCATGGGTATGCAGCTCGGCGTTCTGCACCAGGATGCGCCCGTCATCGGACACCGCGTAGTGGCGGTCGACCGCGAAGCGGTCGCGCTGGTCGCGGCGGATCCGCTCGGCGATCGGCGCGAGGAACTCCGGCATCCGCGCCTGGTAGCCGGTGGCCAGCACCAGCGCGTCGGTGCGGTGCATGTAGCCGCGGCCCTGCTCGCGCTGGTGCAGTTCCAGCAGCAATCCGCCGTCATCGCGGTGATGGCAGGCGCGCAGTTCAGTATTGGTCGCCAGTTCGGTATCGAGTGGGCCGAGCAGGCGCTTGCGGTAGAGCAGGTCGAAGATCTCGTTGATCAGCGCGCCATTGATGCCCTTGTACAGGCCGGCCTGCTGCGCGATCAGCGCGTCGCGGCGCGCGGGCGGCAGCGCGTGGAAGTAGTCGATGTACTCCGGCGAGGTCATCTCCAGGGTCAGCTTGGTGTACTCGAGCGGGAAGAACCGCGGCGAACGCGTGATCCAGTGCAACGCATAGCCGTGGCGGTCGATGTCCTGCAGCAGGTCGTGGTAGATCTCCGCCGCGCTCTGGCCACTGCCGAGCACGGTGATCGAGCGCTGCGCCTGCAGCCGCGGCTTGTCGTGGAGATAGCTCGCCGAATGGCTGACCGGCGCCCGCAGCGGGCGGCAGCAGTCGGGCAGCCACGGCATGCTGCCGGTGCCCAGCACCAGGTGCCGGCCAGCGTGGACGAACGCGCCGCCGGCATGGCGGCCGTGCACCCGGTAGCAATCCTGCGCGGCGTCGTACTCCACCCGCGTCACCTCGTGGCCGAAGCGCAGGCTGGGCAGCTGCGCGGCGGCCCACTGGCAGTACTGGTTGTACTCGCGGCGCAGCAGGAAGAAGTCCTCGCGGATGTAGAACGCGTAGAGCCGCCCCTGGGCCTTGAGGTAGTTGAGGAAGCTCAAGCGGCTGGTCGGGTCGGCCAGGGTCACCAGGTCGGCCAGGAACGGCGTCTGCAAGGTGGCGTCCTCCAGCAGCATGCCCGGATGCCAGTCGAAACCGGCGCGGCGATCCAGGAACACCCCGTCCAGCCCGGCGATCGGCGCGGTCAGGCAGGCCAGGCCGAGGTTGAACGGGCCGATCCCGATCGCGACGAAGTCGTGGATCTTGCTCATGCGCCTGCCTCCTGGCGCGCGGCCTCGGCGGCCAGCTGCTCGCCCTGCCGGCGCACCAGCGCGACCAGCCCGGCCAGCCCGTCGCGGCCGAGGCCCGGGTTGAGCAGGGTGAACTTGAGGTACTGGTGGCCGTCCACGCGGGTGGCGGCGATCATCGCCTGGCCGCTGCGCGACAGGCGCTGGCGGATGCGTCGGTTGAGCGCGTCGAGCGCGGCCCCGTCGCGCCATCCCTGCGGGCGGAAGCGGAACACCAGCGTGCTCAGTTCCGGCGCCTCGTGCGCGAGTTCGAAACAGCCCTGCCGCGCGAGCAGCGCATGGCCTTCGCGGGCCAGCGCCAGCACCTGGTCGAACATCTCGCCGATCGCGTCGGCGCCGACCGTGCGCAGGCTCAGCCACAGCTTGAGCGCGTCGAAGCGGCGCGTGGTCTGCAGACTCTTGTCGACCAGGTTGGGGATGCCTTCGGCCGCCTGCGTGGACGGGTTGAGGTAGTCGGCGTGGTAGGTCAGGTGCGCCAAGTGGCGCCGCTCGCGCACCAGGAACGCGCTGCAGCTGACCGGCTGGAAGAACGACTTGTGGTAATCCACCGTCACCGAGTCGGCCTGCTCGATGCCGGCGAGCAGGCCGCGATGGCGCGGCGACACCAGCAGGCCGCCGCCGTAGGCAGCATCGACGTGCAACCACAGTCCGCGCTGCCGGCACAGCGCGGCGATCTGCGGCAGCGGATCGATGCTGCCGAAATCGGTGGTGCCGGCGGTGGCGACCACCGCCATCGGCCACTGGCCTTGTGCGTCGGCCGCCTCCAGCGCGCGCGCCAGCGCCGCCACGTCCATGCGCCGATGCTGGTCGCAGTCCACCGCCACCACCGCGTCGAAGCCCAGGCCGAGCACCGCCGCGGACTTGCGCACGCTGAAGTGGCTGGCGCGCGAGGCGAAGATGCGCAGCCTGCGGAAGTCGTCCGGCAGGCCGTGGTGCCGGGTCGCGCCCTCCCGGTAGCGCGGTGCGCAGCAGTTGTCGCGCGCCAGCAGCATCGCCATCAGGTTGGACTGGGTACCGCCACTGGTGAACACGCCGTCGGCGTCCTCGCCCAGCCCCAGCCGCGCGGCGGTCCAGTCCACCAGCTTCTGCTCGATCAACGTGGCGCCAGCGCTCTGGTCCCAGGTATCCATCGAGGTGTTGACCGCCGACAGCAGCAGCTCGGCGAGCAGCGCGACGTTGAGCACCGGGCAGTTCAGGTGCGCGGCGTAGCGCGGATGGTGGAAGTAGACGGCGTCGCGCAGGTACAGCGCCTCCACTTCGTCCAGCGCCTCGGCGATGCCGGGCAGGCGCCGGTCCAGGTCGATGCCGGCGAAGCGTTCGCGCAGCTCGGCGGGGGTAATTCCGCTGAACGGGCGATCCACGCCGGCCAGCGTGCGCCGGACCAGCGCCAGGCCCTGTTGCAGCTGGTCGCGGTAGCTCTCCAGATTGCTTTCGTTGAAAAGTGCGGCGTCCGCCAACAGGGCCGAGCAGGGCAGCGGAATGATCGGGGAAAACGGCGTGGACAGGTTCATGCAGGCACAGGTCCTGATCGGGCCGGACGCACATGCAGCGGCATGCCTCCGGCTTGGCGGCGAGGGAGAGTCGTGGATATGCGGGCGGGCGTCGCTTGTCGACATCGCCGAATGACGATGATCGAACGCCCCCTGTGGCGATGCGAGCTGGCCTGGCTACGTGATCCGATGCCCTAGCCGCCTCGACACGAGGCGGGAATCTGAACATCGCCGCCTTCATGTGCGGTCGTGGCTGCGGGCGTCCTGCCCGGAGGCGGGAAAACTAGCGATTCCCGCGAGCGCGCGTCAATATCCCGCACTGTTCATTTTCGATGTGGTTCATGCACCGTGTTGCCGCGCCGGTGCGTGAGAATGCACGGCGACGGCAGTGCCGCGTTCGCATGCACATATCGATGAAGCGGTTACGCGATCAAGGCGTCAATCGCAGCGTCCTTCTGCGTAGAGCCGAGCTTGCTCGGCTGGGCTTCTCCGGGAAAGCTCCAGCCGACCATCCTCGGCTCTACGGGTGCACGCGATGCGACGGCTCAACCGCGGTGGCTGCCGATGAAGCGCAGCCCCACGCCCGGCTCGGTCACGATGTAGCGCGGCGCGGCCGCCTCGTCGCCCAGCTTCTGGCGCAGCTTGCCGACCAGGATGCGCAGGTAGTGGGTGTCGCCCTGGTGGGTGGGGCCCCACAGCTCGCGCAGCAGCTGCGGCTGCGTCACCACCCTGCCTGCATGCTTCAGCAGCAGCGCCAGCAGCGCGTACTCCTTGCGGCTCAGCGCCAGCGCCTCGCCGTCGAGCGTCACCTCGCGCAGGCCGAGGTGCACGTGCAGGCGGCCGTCGTCGAACACCGCCTCCTCCACGCTCGCCGTGCCGGTCGCGGACTGGCGCAGCAGCACGCGCACGCGCGCCATCAGCTCCTGCACACCGAACGGCTTGGTCACATAGTCATTCGCGCCGGCATCCAGCACGGCCACCTTCTCGTCCTCGCCGGCGCGCACGGTCAGCATGATCACCGGCACCGCCGACCACTCGCGGATCGCGCGCAGCACCTCGTGGCCGTCGCGGTCGGGCAGGCCGATGTCGAGCACCACCAGCTCGGCGCCCTGCCCGGCCAGCACCGCCAGCCCGTCCTCGCCGGTGGCGGCCTGCAGCACCCGGTAGCCCTGCGCGCGCAGGCTGATGTCCAGGAAGCGGCGGATCTGCGGCTCGTCGTCGATCACCAGCACGCGCGGGGCGGGAATCGCGGAAGCGGAGTCAGTCGTCATCGGCATGCACAGGCGGGGCGGGCTGCAGCAGCGGCAGGGTAATGCGGATCAGCGTGCCACGGCCATCGGCGCCGGCCAGCGCCTCCACGCTGCCGCCATGCGCGCCGATCATGCCCTGGCAGATCGTCAGCCCGAGCCCGGTGCCGTGGCGGCCGCGGTCGCCGCGCTCGACGCTGTAGAACATGTCGAAGATGCGCGCGCGCTCGTCCTCGGGGATGCCCGGGCCACGGTCGGCGACATCGATGCGCAGCGCGCCCTCGCGCAGCTGCGCGTGCACCGTCACCGGCGCGTCCGGCGGCGAGAACTTGGCGGCGTTCTCCAGCACGTTGAACAGCGCCTGCTCGACCAGCGCCGGGTGCACCCAGATCGGCGGCAGGTCCGGCGCCAGCGCCAGGTCCACCTTGGCCTGCGGCTGGTAGCGCTGCAGCCGCCGCACCGCCGAGCCGACCAGTTCGTCCACGCCGATCCAGTCGCGGTTCAAGCTCAGCCCGGTGTGGCCGAGCCGGGTCATGTCGAGCAGGTTCTGGATGTAGCGGTCCAGGCGCTCGCCCTCGAGCTGGATCGTCTCCAGCAGGCTGCGGCGATCGGCCGCGTCCATCGCCTCGCCGTAGCTGGCCAGGCTGCTGGCCGAGCCGATCATCGAGGCCAGCGGCGAGCGCAGGTCGTGCGAGACCGAGGACAGCAGGGCCGAGCGCAACCGCTCGGTCTCGCCGCTGACGCGCGCGCTCTCCAGGTCGGCGACCAGGCGCGTGCGCAGCGCGGCCTGGCCGATGTCCTCGACCATCGCCTCGGCCAGGCGCCGCTGTTCCAGGGTCGGGCGCGGCTGCGCGGCGTCGAAGCGCAGCGCCGCCACGCCCAGCGTGCCGCGCTCGGCGCGCACCGGCAGGCACCACCAGCCGGCGCCGGCGAGGGTATCGGTGTAGCGGCCTGCGGGCTGGCCGTGGCGCTGGGTCCAGTCGGCGGCGCTGCGGTCCAGCGCGCTCAGGCCCGCGCCGGGGTCGCTCTCGCGCTGCTCCAGGCGCAGCCAGGCCTCGGCGTCGAGCG
>JASGDF010000216.1:0-32377 GCA_047607345.1 Pseudomonas sp.
GGCCGCCGCCGCCGTGCGGGATGCAGAAGGTCTTGTGCAGGTTCAGGTGCGACACGTCCGAGCCCCACTTGCCCGGCTTGGCCACGCCGACCAGCGCGTTCATGTTGGCGCCGTCGGTGTAGACCTGCCCGCCGTGCGCATGCACGATCTCGCAGATCTCCACGATCGCCTCCTCGAACACGCCGTGCGTGGACGGGTAGGTGATCATCAGCGCGGCCAGGCTGGCCGCGTGCTTCTCGGCCTTGGCGCGCAGGTCGTCGACGTCGACGTTGCCGTTGGCGTCGCACTTGGTCACCACGACCTTCATGCCGCACATCTGCGCTGAGGCCGGGTTGGTGCCGTGCGCCGACTCGGGGATCAGGCAGATGTCGCGGTGCCCTTCGCCGCGCGCGCGGTGCCAGGCGCGGATCGCCAGCAGGCCGGCGTACTCGCCCTGCGCGCCGGAGTTGGGTTGCAGGCTGACCGCGTCGTAGCCGGTGCACTCGGCCAGCATCGCCTCCAGCTCGTCGATCAGCTGGCGGTAGCCGGCCCACTGCGGCGCCGGCGCCAGCGGGTGGATGTTCGCGAACTGCGGCCAGGTCACCGGGATCATCTCGGCGGTGGCGTTGAGCTTCATCGTGCACGAGCCCAGCGGGATCATCGTGCGGTCCATCGCCAGGTCCTTGTCGGCCAGCGCGCGCAGGTAGCGCAGCAGCTCGTGCTCGCTGTGGTGGGTGTTGAACACCGGATGGGTCAAGAACGCGCTGGTGCGCAGCAGGCCTTCCGGCAGCGCGTCGGCGGTGGCGGCGTCGAGCGCGTCCACATCCACCTGCACGCCGAACAGCGCGCCCAGCGTGACCAGGTCGGCGCGGGTGGTGGTCTCGTCCAGGCTGATCCCGAGCGCCTCGCTGTCGATCGCGCGCAGGTTGATGCCGGCGGCCTCGGCCCTGGCATGGATCGCCGCGGCGTCGATGCCGGTAACGTGCAGGGTGTCGAAGAAGCGCTCGCCGACGGCGATGCCAGCGCCGCGCAGCGCGGCGGCAAGGATCGCGCCGCAGCGGTGCACGCGCGTGGCGATCCGCTTCAGCCCGTCCGGGCCGTGGTAGACCGCGTACATCGAGGCCATCACCGCCAGCAGCACCTGCGCGGTGCAGATGTTGGAGGTGGCCTTCTCGCGGCGGATGTGCTGCTCGCGGGTCTGTAGGGTCAGGCGGTAGGCGGGGTTGCCGTGGGTGTCGACCGACACGCCGATCAGGCGGCCCGGCATCGAGCGCTTGTAGGCGTCGCGGCAGGCCATGAACGCGGCATGCGGGCCACCGAAGCCGAACGGCACGCCGAAGCGCTGGCTGTTGCCGATCACGATGTCCGCGCCCCATTCGCCGGGGGCGGCGATCAGGGTCAGCGCCAGCAGGTCGGTGGCCACCGCGACCAGCCCGCCGCGCGCGTGCACGGCCTCGGCCAGCGCGGCGTGCTCGCCGAGCGCGTCGAAGTGGAGCCGGCCGAAGGTATCCGGGTATTGCAGCAGCACGCCGAACGCGTCGGTTTCCCGCGCCTGCTCCGGCGTGCCCAGCTCCAGCACGATGCCCAGCGGCTCGGCGCGGGTGCGCAGCAGTTCGAGCGTCTGCGGGTGCACCGCGTCGTGCACGAAGAACACGTCCGACTTCGACTTCGCCGAACGCCTGGCCAGGGTCATCGCCTCGGCCGCGGCGGTGGCCTCGTCCAGCAGCGAGGCGTTGGCGATCTCCATGCCGGTCAGCTCGGCGCACATCGTCTGGAAGTTGATCAGCGCCTCCATGCGGCCCTGCGAGATCTCCGCCTGGTACGGGGTGTAGGCGGTGTACCAGGCCGGGTTCTCCAGCACGTTGCGCAGGATCACCTTGGGCGTGTGGGTGCCGTGGTAGCCCTGGCCGATGAAGCTGCGGAACACGGTGTTGCGCTCGGCGATCGCGCCGATCCTCGCCAGCGCCTGTTCTTCGGTCATGCCCTCCGGCAGCGCCAGCGGGGCCGTCGACTTGATCCTGGCGGGGACGATCGCATCGGTCAGCGCGTCCAGCGAATCGTGGCCGACCACGCGCAGCATCTGCGCGATCTCGGCGTCGTTGGGGCCGATGTGGCGCGCGACGAAGGCATCGTGGTGTTCGAGGTCGTGCAGGGAGGGCGTGGACATGGACAGGGCATCCGTCAGGGCGGTGAAAAGGACCCCCGCACAGGGACGTGCGGGCTGTCGCGAGGGATTCGCGCAGGCCGGCCGCTCCGGCGTCATCCCCGCGAAGGCGGGGATCCGGCGACTTCAGGCATGGTTGCGAAGTCACCGGGTTACCGCTCATGCGGAAACGGCGAGCCTGAGCATCGGCTTCACGAAGGCCCCTCTGTCCTTTTGCCTGAGAGTTTGGAGACACGGCATGGGCTGACCTGCCTGTGTCTGGTGCCCCTTCGGCGCCGGATCGAACCGGTCTCTCCAGAGTTTTGTTGCGGGTGGTATCGGGCCTGAGCGATTACGGGCGTTGCGCCTTCGGCAGCGGCAGTGCCGCTTCTCCCACCGTGTAGCGGGCCGATTATAGCGGCTGGCCGGCCACCAGGACTGCGCGATGGGCCCCGTTCAGGGCCGGACCAGCCCGGCGGGCTATCATGGCGCCCTTCCTTCACCGCCATTGGCACCGTCCCCGCCTGGGACCCGGTGCCCGAACTGCGTCCGCCCGGCGCCCGCCTCCGCAACCATGACCGCCTTATCGCCCTCGACCCGCCGCCTGGCGCTGCTGCTTGCCGGCCTGTCGATGTTCGGCCCGTTCTCGATCGACATGATCTTCCCCGCGTTCCCGCAGCTCGGCCACCGGCTGGGCGTGGACCAGGTCGCGATCCAGCAGACCATCAGCGTCTATCTGCTGTTCTACGCGCTGATGAGCGTGGCGCACGGGCCGCTGTCGGACGCCTGGGGGCGCAAGCGGGTGATCATCGGCGGGCTGGCGATGTTCATCGCCGCCTCGGTCGGCTGCGCGCTGGCGCGCGACCTGGGCACCTTGCTGGTGTTCCGCGCGCTGCAAGGCGTGTCCGCCGGCGTGGGCATGATCGTCGGCCGCGCGGTGATCCGCGACCTGTTCCAGGGCCACGAGGCGCAGCGGCTGATGAGCCAGGTCTCGATGATCTTCGGCATCGCCCCGGCGATCGCGCCGATCATTGGCGGCTGGCTGCTGGCGAGCGGTGCCGGCTGGCCGCTGATCTTCTGGTTCCTGGTCGTGTTCTCGGGCGTGCTGCTGCTGGCGACGCTGGCGTGGCTGCCGGAGACGCACCCGCCGCAGGCGCGCCGGCCGCTGCGGCCGGCACCGCTGCTGCGCGACTATCTGACGATCGGCTTCAACCCGCGCTTCCAGCGGCTGGCGGCGGCCGGCGCGCTGAACTTCGCCGGCATCTTCCTCTACATCGCCTCCGCGCCGGTGTTCGTGATGCAGCACCTGCGCCTGGGTCAGGGCGACTTCGTCTGGCTGTTCCTGCCGACGATCGGCGGACTGACCCTGGGCGCGTTCCTGTCCGGACGCATGGCCGGGCGGCTGCATGCCAGCAGCCAGGTGCGGGTGGGCTTCATCTGCTGCGGGCTGTCGGCACTGACCAACGTCGGCTACAACCTGGCGGTCGAGCAAGTCGCGGTGCCGTGGGCGCTGTTGCCGATCTTCCTCGGCGGGGTGGGCATGGCGCTGATCTTCCCGGTCCTGTCGCTGCTGGTGCTGGACATGTATCCGGCGCAGCGCGGGCTGGCCTCGTCGTTGCAGTCCTTCACCCAGCTGATGGTCAACGCGCTGGTGGCCGGCATGCTCTCGCCGCTGCTGAGCGACACGCCGCTGCACCTGGCGCTGGGCGCGGCGGGTTTCTCCCTGTCCGGCTGGTTGTTCTGGCGCTGGGACCGGCGGGTCTGCCGGCGTCGGCTGGCGCCGGCCGCGCTGCCGCAGGTCGGGTCGCCCGGCCCGGCCTGACCAAGGATTGGGCTGCCGGTGCCTCATGCCGTGGAGCGGAGCCTGCCGTGCCGAGGGTCCTGGCGCGGCAGCCCCAGCCGAGCAGGCTCCGCTGCACAGGCCGGGGTTGCGCCGCGCCGCGCATGTCGGCCAATCTCAACAAGACCGTAGCGGGAGTATCGAATGTCGATGGGATCCAAGCAGCGCCGCGATTCGCGCCGCAGACTGGCCGAGCGCCTGCGCAACCGCGCCGTGGCCCAGGCCGAGCCGGCCGCGCCGATCGAGCCGCATGCCGAGCTGCGCGACCACGAGCGCCGGCTGCTGGCCGGCATCGTGCGCCGCGACGGCGTGTGGGTGCTGGGCATGGACGGCCGCATCGCCGGCGAGTCGGAGAGCGCGGCGCGGGTGCTGGCGCTGATCATGCAGGCTGGCGAGCTGCACGAGCGCCAGGGCACGCCAGTGCGGCTGGCCTATTCGGACGCGCTGAAGGACGCCGCGCACGCCGAGGCGAAGGCCGAGGGGCTGGAGTTCGAGCAGTACAAGGCGCGGCTGGCCGGGGAGCTGCGCGCGGAGTAGGCAGCGACGAGAGACATATTCCGATTTCGCTTGGTGATTGGAGGTCTGGCGATGTCAAGCTTCAACCGTGGGGCGATGAAAGCATCTTTGGCATCGATTCTTTCACTGGTTATTGTTCCGTTTTCTCATGCACAGGACGCCAGCTTTGACGCGGCGATCAGCGCATATGCGGACGAGAAATTCGATGAGTGCGCTTCAATTCTGGCTGCGGTGCAGCGTGAGAAAGGCGCGATACCAAACAATGGCGAGCTATTGCGCGCCGAATGCCTCAGCGCCGGCAATCACTTCGATGAGGCGCTGACTTACCTCAAGAGCGAAATTCCCAAAGGTCGGGTCTCCTTTGATGAGGTGCTTCACAAAGATCGTCCTGGCCTTGACAAGTTGAGGCAGGCGCCGGGCTGGGGGGCGTTCGTGAAGGAGGCCGGTGAGCTCAACAAGGCTCACCTTGCTCGCATGGACCTGCCACTCCGCGATGAATTGATCCGGCGTGCGGGTGTGGACCAGGATGCCAGAAAGCGCGCAATCGCCCACGGCAACACCAAGGAAGATCTGGAGTCTCTGCAGTCGATTGACAAGGACAACACGCGATGGCTGAAGGGTGTCGTGGGGAAGAAGGGGTGGCCCACCATTGCTCAGGTGGGGCCTGAAGGTGCCGACGCGGCATGGGTGCTCATCCAGCACGCGGACCAAGACCCAGCCTTCCAGGCTGAAGTGTTGCCGATGATGGAGCGCCTGGTGATGAGCCATGAGGCGGACTCGAGCAAATACGCACTTTTGACCGATCGTGTCCTGATCAATCAAGGCAAGCCACAGCGTTACGGAAGCCAGTTCCATAGTAACGATGATGGAAGCATCTCGATGTCTCCAACGGAAGATGAAAGCGGGTTGGACGCGCGTCGGATAAGGATCGGCCTGCAACCGATAGCCGAGTACAAGAAGATGCTTTCTGAAGCATACGGAAAGCCGGTCAGGTGACTTCAGTCTCGACGGAGCTTCGCCGGTGAAGCCCGTCGCGACTGATACACCAAGGGTGTCTGGAGTCGCTCCTGCCCAGGCAAAATCCGGGCGACGTCATGGCTGCGCCGCCGGCACCTGCCAGCCGCACATGCGCCCCTGGTTCTGCTGCTTGAGCCATTCCTGCATCGGCGCGAAGTATTCCAGCATCGGCGTGGCATCGAGCCGGTCCTCGCCGGTCAGTTCCTTCAGCGTGGCCTGCCACGGCTGGCTGGCGCCGCGCTGGAGCATCGCCCAGAACTTCTGCCCGGCCTCCTTGTTGCCGTAGAAGCTGCAGTCGTACAGCGGGCCGCTGTAGCCGGCCGCCTGGCACAGGCCCTTGTAGAACTGGAACTGCAGGACGTGGGCGAGGAAGTAGCGGGTGTACGGCGTGTTGCCGGGCACGTGGTACTTCGCGCCGGCATCGAAGAACTCCTCGCCGCGCGGCGTCACCGGCGCCACGCCCTGGTACTTGGCCTTCAGCGCCCACCAGGCCTGGTTGTAGTGCTCCGGGGTGATCGAGCCATCGAACACGCCCCAGCGCCAGCGGTCGATCATCAGCCCGAATGGCAGGAACGCCACCTTGCTCAGCGCCATCCGCATCTGCGCGTTGATCAGCGCCTCGCGGCTGCGCTGCTGCGGCCCGACCAGGCTGATCGAGTGCAGGTAGCCGGGCGTCATCGCCAGCACGATGGTGTCGCCGATCGCTTCGTGGAAACCGTCGTTGGCGCCGTTCTGGAACAGCGGCGGCAGCGGGTTGTAGGCCAGGTCGTAGTAGAGGTGCCCGAGCTCGTGGTAGATCGTGGTGAAGTCCTCCTCGGTCGGGCGGATGCACATCTTGGTGCGCACGTCCGGGCCGTTGTCCTTGGAGCCGTCGCCGCCCATGTTCATGTCCCAGGCGCTGGCGTGGCAGACCACGTCGCGCTCGAGCGGCTTGATGAACTGCGAGCGTTGCCAGTAGCTCTCCGGCAGCGCCGGCATGCCCAGCGACACATAGAAATCCTGGGCGCGCTCGGTCATCTGCCTGGCGGTGCGCAACTGCGCCTCGCGCCCGGCCTTGAAGCGGGCCTCGGCGCCGGCATCGCCGGATGCCCTGGTCAGCTGCGCGCTGAGGTTGGCCTGGTACTGCTTCTCCAGCGCCGCGGTGATGTCCAGGTCGCCGGCGCCGGGGTAGGGCTGCAGCAGGTCCCACAGGTTGGACCAGTCCTGCTGCCACATGTTGCCGGTCAGGTGCGCGGGCAGCAGGCCGCCGGGCAGCTCGCCCTTGTCCGCGCCGTACTCCTTGTCGAGCCGGCCGCGTGCGTAGCATTGCAGCTGCTCGTACAGCGGCTTGAGCTGCGTCCACAGCCGGTCGGTCTCGGTGGCGATCTGCGCGGGCGGCATGTCGTAGCCGCTGCGCCACATCTCGCCAACGTCGGCGAAGCCCATTTGCCTCGCGCCCTCGTTGGCCAGCTCGACGAAGCGCTGGTAGTCCTTGCGCATCGGCGCGGCGACGCCGTGCCAGCCCTGCCAGGCGTCGAGTTGCGCGTCGTAGTCGCGGCTGCCGGCCAGCACCTGCTCCAGCTCGCCCAGCGGGCGGCACTGCCGCGCCTCGCCCTCGCCCTTGCAGTAGCTGCCGGCGCCGTAGTCGCCTTCCATCCTGGCGGCGATGGTCGTCAGCTCGGCGAGGCGGGCGGGATCGCGCGGCGCCGGCATCGCGGTCATCAGCTTGAGCAGGCGCAGCGCGCGCGCGCTGTCGGCGGACATCGGCTTGCCCTCGTAGCGCCGGGACTGCTCGATCCATGCGTTGAGCTGGGCCAGCGCGCGCTCGTTGGCCTTGGCGGCCACACGCTGCGAGTCGGCGTTGATGTAGGTCGAGGACAGCCATTGCGCCGAGCTGGTCTCCGGATAGGCGGCCTTGTATTCCTCGTTGATGCGCGCGACGAACTGGTCGGCGCTCTCGCCGGTCTCGGCCTGCGCGGCCGGCTTTTCCGGTGCCGGGCCGGGCGCCTTGCGGCAGGCCGGCAGCGACAGCAGGCCGGCGGCCGCGGCGACGGCCAGCAGCAGGGAGCGGTGGTTCACGGTAGGTCCCTTGGCGTGAGTGCGACCGGCGAAGGCTAGAGGCGCCGGATCGCAGTGGCAAGGTGCGAACCACCGTCGTCCCCGCGCAGGCGGGGACCCAGCGTCTCACTCGCAGCAAGGGCTCAAGTCGCTGGATCCCCGCCTGCGCGGGGATGACAGCAAGGGGATGCCGGTTCAGCCGGTGCAGGCCGCGAACAGGTCGCGCGAGCGGTCGTAGACCGAAGTCTTCACCTGCATCAGCCCCAGCACCGACGGGAACAGGTTGTCCTGGTCGGCACGCTGAGTGGCGCGCCGGCGCAGGCACTGCAGGTCGAGTCCACGGTCCTGGGCGAACTCCGGCGAGAACCACATCACCATCGGCACGTGGGTCTGCTCCGCCGGCGCGATCGCGTAGGGCACGCCGTGCAGGTACAGCCCCTTCTCGCCGAGCGACTCGCCGTGGTCGGAGAGGTAGATCATCGCGGTGTCGTAGTCCGGCAGCGCGCGCAGCGTGCCGATCGTGCGGTCGAGGAAGTGGTCGGTGTAGAGGATCGTGTTGTCGTAGGTGTTGACGATCTGCTCGCGGCTGCAATTGCCCAACTCGGCGGTGTCGCAGGTCGGCGCGAAGCGGTGGAACTGCGCCGGATAGCGCTGGAAATAGGCCGGGCCGTGGCTGCCGAGCTGGTGCAGTACCACCACGCGGTCGCCGGGCCGGGCGCGCACCTGCGCGGCGAGGTCGTCGAGCAGGATCTCGTCCATGCAGCGGCCGTCCTTGCACAGGCCCGGCACCTTGGCGTTGTCGACCTGCTGGATCTGCAAGCCGTCGCATACGCCCTTGCAGCCGGACTGGTTGTCGCGCCACAGCGTTGCGATGCCGGCGTGCTCGAGCACGTGCAGGAACGACTGGTGGGCGCGGATCTTCTTCTCGTCGTAGTCGTGGCGGCCGAACGGCGAGAACATGCACGGCACCGAGACCTCGGTGCTGGTGCCGCACGAGTGCATGTCGGGGAAGTCGATCACGCCGGTCTGCGCCAGTTCCGGCGTGGTCTGGCGGGCGTAGCCGTTCATGCTCCAGTCCTGTGCGCGCGCGGTCTCGCCGAGCACGATCAGCAGCAGCCGCGGGCGGCTGCCGGGCATGCGCGCGGTCGCCGTCGCGTCGTGCTCGATCGGTAGCCGGGGCTGGTGCTTGATCGGCGAATCGGACTTCAGGTTCTGGCGCAGCGCGACCAGGTAGTTGATCGGGGTGGCGAGGTAGCGCACCTCGCGGTGGTTGCGCATCAGCGCCGACAGGTCGTGGAATGCCAGCATCGAGCCGGTCAGGCCAACGCAGGCGACCCCGAGCAGGAACAATAAGCGCACGCCCAGCGCCTTGCCCGGACCACGCCTGCGCAGCCGAACCCGCCACAGCAGCGTGATCGGCAGCGCCGCGTAGTAAAGCAGTGGCGGCAGCAGCGCCGGGGTCAGCAGCTCGCGCGATTCCTTGTGGTCGGTATGCAGCACGTTGCGCAGCATGTCCGCGTCCAGGTAGACGCTGTAGCTGTTCATGTAGTGCGTCGCCAGCGCGGTGGTGACGAACAGCAGCGCCAGCAGCGGCTTGGCGTTCCAGCGCCACACCAGTAGCCCAAGTAGCAGTGCGTGCACCGCCACCAGCAGGCAGAACAGCGCCAGCGCGAAGCCGGCGGTGCCGGCGTGGGTCGCCAGCGCGGTGTGCCAGAACATGCGGTTGCAGGCGAGCGCGAAGAACACGCTAGCGCCGAGCACGAGGGTCTCTACCGTGACCTCCGGGCGGTGGCTGCAGTCGGGTGTGCGCAGGCGTGCGAGCCTGTCGGTGCGCGGCAGCGAGGCGCTCATGCGGCTCCCCCCAAAGCGGCCGTGGCCGGTCGTGACCGCCACTGGTGGCGGCCGCGAGAGTGGGGGTGCGGACGTGCAGTGGGGAGGAAGGCAACCGCGATAGCGGATGCGGGTATCAAGCTCATGGGCGGCAACAGGGAAAGCGCCGGTCTCGGCGATGGCGGCATGATCTTGGTGGGCCTGTCGGAAAGCGGTCGGACCGCGCATGACCCGCTGCGATCGACGGCGACGGCGCGGAGGGCTCCGGCCCGCACCGGAGGCAGCGCCACGTCACCGGAGACGCGGCGCTCGGCCCGAGCGGCGTGCCAGGGGACAGGCGGGAGCGGTACGCTGCACAATGGGCGCAGACTGTAGCGTGCCAGGCGTGGCAAGCCTGCCGGGACCGCGGTTTCGACAGACTTCCGACATTGCCCGGCTACGATGTCCAACTACATCACTTCCGGAGGTCGACCATGCGGCTGCTCGTCGTCGAGGACAACCGCAACCTGGTGGCCAACCTGTTCGATTATTTCGAAGCGCGCGGCCACGCCGTTGATGCCGCGCCGGACGGTGTCACCGGCCTGCACCTGGCCACCGTGCAGGCCTACGACGCGATCGTGCTCGATTGGATGATGCCGCGGATGGACGGCCCGGAAGTGCTGCGCCGCTTGCGCGAGGAGCACTTTTCGGAAGTGCCGGTGATCATGCTGACCGCGCGCGACGAGCTGCCCGACAAGATCGCCGGCTTCCGCGCCGGCGCGGACGACTACCTGACCAAGCCGTTCGCGCTGCCCGAGCTGGAAGTACGGCTGGAGGCGCTGCTGGTGCGCGCGCGGGGACGCGGCCGCAGCAAGCTGCTGGCGGTCGGCGACCTGAAGCTGGACCTGGCGACGCTGGAGGCCAGCCGCGCCGGCCAGCCGCTGCACCTGTACCCGGCCTGCCGCAAGCTGCTGCAGGTACTGATGCAGGCCAGCCCGGCAGCGGTCACTCGCGAGAAGCTCGAACAGGCGCTGTGGGGCGAGGAGCCGCCGGACGGGGACATGCTGCGCTCGCACATCTACGACCTGCGCCGCAGCGTGGATGGTCCGTTCGAGGAGAAGCTGATCCATACCCTGCCGCGGGTCGGCTATCGTCTGGCAGCCGCCGGCCAGAGCTTCCACGCGCATGGCTAGTCGCAAGACCCTGGGTCGGCAGGTGCTGGGATGGCTGGTCGGCTACGTCGCGTTGGCGACGTTGCTGCTGTTCGGCACCGCGCACTACCTGCACGAGCGCGCCGAGCACATGGTGTGGCGGTCGCTGCTCAGTTCCGAGCTGGATGCGATCCGCGCGCGCGGCGAGCGCGACCCTGACTACCGCTGGCAGGACTCGGACACGCTGAGCCTGTTCCGCCTCGATGCCGGGGGCGCGCCACCGGAACTGAAGGGCCTGCGTCCCGGGCTGCACGACGACGTCGTCGTGCAGGGCCGGCCCAGCGCGGTGATGGTGCGGATCACGCCGAAGGGCACGTTCGCGCTGGTGCTGGACATCACCGATTTCGAGGCGCTGGAACGCTTCCTCACGCGCTGGATGCTGCTGGCCAGCGTCACCCTGATCGCGCTGACCCTGCTGATGGGGCGCTATGGGATGGCGCGGCTGGTACGCCCTCTGGAGGATCTGGCCCGGCGCATCGGCGCGCTGCGCCCGGAGCGGCTCGAACAGCGCATCGAGGTGGACCCGCACGGCAGCAGCGAACTGTTCGTGATCGGCGATGCGGTCAACGACTATCTGGATCGTACCGAGCACTTCGTCGAGCGCGAGCGCAACTTCATCGACAGTACCAGCCACGAGCTGCGCACCCCGATCGCGGTGATTCGCGGCGCCAGCGAGCTGGCGCTGGAGCAGCCAGGTGCCACGCCGGCGGTGCGCCAGCAATTGCAGCGCATTCGCCAGACCGCCGAGTCGGTCGAACAACTGGTGACGCTGCTGCTGGTGCTGGCGAAGGACCCGTCGCGGCTGGAGAAGAGCAGCGACTACGTGCGGCTGGACGAACTGCTGCCGGACATCCTCGACGACCATCGTCACCTGTGCGCGGACAAGGACCTGGAGCTGTGGCTGGCCGAGCTGCCGCGCTGCGAGCTGTTCGCGCCGGTGGCGATCATGCAGGTGGCGATCGGCAACCTGCTGCGCAACGCGATCGAACACAGCGATCGCGGCGTCGTGCGGGTGTCGCTGCTGGCGCCGGCGACGGTGCGGGTCGACGACCCCGGTCACGGCATGAGCCCGGAGGAAATTTCCGCGATCTACCGGCGAATGGCGCGCGGCGACGCCCGCCAGGGCAGCGGCATCGGCCTGGACCTGCTGGGCCGGCTGTGCGAGCACCTGGGCTGGAAGCTGCAACTGGACTCGGCGACCGGGCAGGGCACGGTCGCGACGCTGGACATGAGTGGATCGGTGGTTGAAAGCCGGGATTCGTGATGGGTGATTCGGGATTCGTCGTAGGAGCGACTTCAGTCGCGATGAGGCCTTACCTGGGAAGTCCCCATCGCGACTGAAGTCGCTCCTACCACAACGAATCCGCAATCCCTAATCCCCGCTCTCCAGCAACCCCCGCTCCAGTAGCCACCCGCGCGCATCCTCGGCATCGCGCTCGAACCAGGCCCGCGTCGAGCCCAGCCGGTAGGTATAGCCCCATGCATCCATGTCGGCCATCAGCCGGTCGCTGCCGACGCCCGGCAACCGCCCGGCCAGTACGATCTGCAGGTAACAGGTGGCGTCCTCCTCCTCGACCGAGTCGGTGGCGTCGGTATGCACGACCGCGCGCCGCTCCGGCGGCAGCACGATCAGGTGGCAGGCCTCGTGCAGCAGCGAATGCACCGGCGTGTCGTCGCGGACGTACACGTCGCAGCCGATGATCCCCGCCTCCGGTTCGCCCCAGTAGCTGCCCGGAATCGCGGCGCCGTCGGCGACGCGATGCAGTCGCAGACCATGCCGCGCCAGCAGCGTCGCGGCGTCTTCCAGCAGGATGTCGCCGACCCGGACCACGGCGGCTCCGGCGGCCTCGGCGGTGTTGTTCATGGTAATGGTGGGCGGTGGCTGAACACGTAATCGAATCCGGCACGCGCGATCGTGGCCAGTGCGAAAACCGATGCGGGTCCGCGCAGGGCGGAATGGAACATCGCGCCGGACATGCCGCATGCCGTGCCGGGGCGCCGACCGGGCGGGTCGGCGCCATGGCTCAGGTCTGCGGGTCCTCGGGCAGCGCCACGGAGATGTCGAGCACGTCGTTGGCACCGTCCTTGATCAGGTCGACCTTGACCGCCTCGGCGTCGATGTTGACGTACTTCTTGATCACTTCCAGCAGCTCGCGTTGCAGCAGCGGCAGGTAGTCCGGCCCGCCGCGCTGGGTGCGTTCCTGCGCGATGATGATCTGCAGGCGGTTCTTGGCCGTCTCGGCGGTGTTCTTCTTGGTCTTGAGGAAGTCGAGCAAACCCATGCTTACCCTCCGAACAGCTTGCTGAAGAAGCCCTTCTTCTCCACGGTGGTGAAGCGCAGCGGGCGGTCTTCGCCCAGGATGCGGCTCACGGCGTCTTCATAGGCCTGGCCGGCCGGGGATTCGGTATCCAGGATCACCGGCTCGCCCTTGTTGGAGGCGTTGAGCACGTCGCCCGACTCGGGGATCACGCCGATCGCCTTCAGGCCCAGCACTTCCTCCACGTCGGTGATCGAGAGCATCTCGCCGCCTTCCACCCGCGACGGGCTGTAGCGGGTCAGCAGCAGGAACGCAGGCACGGTGCCGTCGTTCTCGGCCTTCTGGGTCTTGGAGTCGAGCAGGCCGATGATGCGGTCCGAGTCGCGCACCGAGGACACTTCCGGATTGACCACGACCACCGCGCGGTCGGCGAAGTACATCGCCAGGAACGCGCCCTTCTCGATGCCGGCCGGGGAGTCGCAGACGATGTGGTCGAAGCCGTCGGCGGCCAGGTCCTTGAGCACCTTCTCCACGCCTTCCTTGGTCAGCGCGTCCTTGTCGCGGGTCTGCGAGGCGGCCAGCACGTACAGGTTCTCGAAGCGCTTGTCCTTGATCAGCGCCTGCTTCAGTGTCGCCTCGCCATGCACCACGTTGACGAAGTCGTACACCACGCGGCGCTCGCAGCCCATGATCAGGTCGAGGTTGCGCAGGCCCACGTCGAAGTCGATGACCGCGACCTTCTTGCCGCGCCGCGCCAGCCCGCAGGCCAGGCTCGCGCTGGTGGTGGTCTTGCCGACGCCGCCCTTGCCTGAGGTGACTACGATGATTTCAGCCAAAGTTTTTCTCCCGATTGTTGTTCTTTTGATGGGGCACCGCGTCAGTCCAGCGCGGCTATCTTGATCTGGTCCTGCTCCAGCCAGACCTGGACGGCCTTGCCACGCAGTTCCATGGGGACATCGTCCAGCACCTTGTAGTGGCCGGCAATGGCGACCAGCTCGGCGTGGAAATCACGACAGAAGATCCGCGCCTCGCCGTTGCCGCTGGCGCCGGCCAGGGCACGGCCGCGCAGGGTGCCGTAGATGTGGATGCTGCCGTCGGCGATCACCTCGGCGCCGGCGCCGACGGTGTTGAGCACGGTCAGGTCGCAATTCTCCGCATACAGCTGCTGGCCCGAGCGTACCGTCGCGCGCTGCATGCGTCCGGGCTTGGGCGCCTTGGCGGGCGCGGTGGCGGTTACGGGTGGCGGGGCGGGCTGCGGTGGCGCGGCGGCAGTGCCACCGTCGATCCGTTCATATTGGGCGCGGAACTTGGCCAGCAGCGGCAGGCCGAGCTGTTGCGACAGCAATTCGATCTCGCTGGTGCCGTAGGCCAGCGCGATCGGCAGCACGCCGGCATCGCGCAGTCCGTCCAACAACGCTTGCGCGGCGGGGAGCTCCGGCGTCTGCGACAGCCCGCCAAAGTCCAGGATCACCGCGGCACGACCGAACAGCTTCGGCGCCCGTGCCACGCGCTCGCGCATTTCCTGTACCAGCCTTGGGACATCCAGCGTGCGCACGCGCAGGTTGGCGATGCCGACCTGCCCGATCTTCAGCTCGCCGGCTTGTTCGAAATCCAGGTTCACCGACGCCACGCTCAGGTCCCCGTGTGGCGCTGGGCGCGCGGCAGATGGCGGGGATGGCCGATCCAGGGGACGTCCGGCAGGGCATCGCCGTAGGTGGCGTGGACCCATTCGTAGCTGCATAGATCTTTCAGTAGCATGCTGGCGCGCACGTCGACCTCGGGCATCAGGTTCTGGCCGACCTCGCGGAAGCCGAAACTGCCGTGGAACAGCAGCGCCGCGTCGGCGCCGTGGTCAAGGAACACCTCGCAGGCCAGCTGCGGGTAGCGCAGCTCGGCATAGCTCTGCACGTCGGCGTAGAACGCCCGGCCCACGCCACCGCCGCGGCGGCGGCTGGCGACCACGATCCGGTCGATGTAGAAGAAGTTCGGATACTGCTCGTGGAACCAGCGGAAGTTGCTGCTGTCGTGCTTGCTGTCGCTGCCAAAACCGATCAGGAAACCGGTCAGGTTGCCATCGCGCTCGGCGACCCGGAAGTACTCGGCGGTCTCGTAGAAATGGTGCAGGCGGGCGCTGTCCAGCGGCAGGATCGCCAGGCCGGCGTTGTTGTTCAGGGCCAGGACGGAATCGAGCTCATGCTCGCGCACGTCGCGGATGACGATCGACATTGGTACTCCGGGGGTAACGCGGGCGGTCCGGTATCGAGACCTCGCGAGGATTATTGCATGGGTTGTCGCAGGGGGGCACCTGCGCGGCGCCATCGCGGCGAGCGTGACTTCCGGAGCAGGGCACCGCGTCGCGCTGGGCCTAAGATGCACGCATGTTGGGATATCTCAGCCATACCCGCGTCCTGCGCTTCGCCGGCCTGTTCACCTGGGCCATCGTCTGCGTGCCGATGCTGCTGATCCTGTTCGTTCAGGGAGGAGGCCCCGGGCTGGAGGGTCGGGAAGCGCTGTGGCCGTTCCTGGCCTACCTGGTGTTCGGCCTCAGCTACTTCTGGCTGACCCGCGGCCTGGACAGCGGCGGGCATGCGCGCTGGCACGACCGGCTGATCCTGCTGGTGCTGACCATCAGCGCGCTGGCGGTGAGCTATTTCAACGGTTCCGGCCTGGGCAGCATCCTGATGATGGTGGCCGCGGGGGTGATCCCCTGGCTGCTGCCGGCACGGCTGGGCGTGATCTGGCTGCTGCTGAGCCAGCTGGCGGTGCTGCCGGTCTACTACTTCATCCTCGGCTTCTCGCTGGTCGAGGCGTTGATGCAGTCGCTGCTGTACGGCGGTTTCTCGATGTTCATCTTCGTGACCAGCCTGGTGTCGCGGCAGCAGACCGAGGCGCGCGAGGAACAGCGCCGGCTGAACGCGGAACTGCGCGCGACCCGCGCGTTGCTGGCCGAGAGCGCGCGGATCAACGAACGCACCCGCATCTCGCGCGAACTCCACGACCTGCTCGGGCACCACCTGACCGCGTTGAGCCTGAACCTGGAGGTGGCCGGACACATCACCGAGGGTCAGGCCCAGGAGCACGTCAGGCAGGCGCACACCCTGGCCAGGCTGCTGCTGACCGACGTGCGCGAGGCGGTCAGCCAGCTGCGCGAGAGTGGCGCGATCGACCTGGCCGCGGCGCTGCGCCCGCTGGTCGCCCAGGTACCTTCGCTGGATATCCACCTGGACATTGCCGATCCGCTGGCCGTCGACGACCCCGAGGGCGCCCATGTGCTGCTGCGCTGCACTCAGGAGATCATCACCAATGCGGTCCGCCACGCCGGCGCGCGCCACCTGTGGCTGCGGGTGTTTCGCGACGGCGCCGACGTGGTGATCGACGCCCGCGACGACGGCCATGGCAGCGACCGGGTCGATCCCGGCAACGGCCTGCGTGGCATGCGCGAGCGGCTGGCCCAGCGCGGCGGCCGCCTGGACATTGAAACCCGCCGAGGCGCAGGCTTCCGCCTCCGCGCCTCGATCCCCGGCACCTCCACGTTGATGCCTGCCGCTGTTCCACAAGGAGTGCTGTGATGATCCGAGTCTGTCTGGTCGATGACCAAACCCTGGTGCGGCAGGGCATCCGCTCGCTGCTGGCGCTGGACGCCGGCATCGAGGTGGTCGCCGAGGCCGCCGATGGGCGCCAGGCGGTCGAGCGGATCCCGCAGGTCGGGCCTGACGTGGTGCTGATGGACATGCGCATGCCGGTGATGTCCGGGCTGGAAGCGCTGCAGACGCTGTCGCGGGCCGGCACGCTGCCGCCGACCATCATCCTGACCACCTTCGACGACGACCAGCTGGTACTGGCCGGTCTCAAGGCCGGCGCCAAGGGTTACCTGCTCAAGGACGTCTCGCTGGAGCAGCTGGTCGGGGCGATCCGCACCGTGGCCGAGGGCGGATCACTGGTGCAGCCGGCGGTGACCCAGCGCCTGCTGTCCGGCCTGGAGCACATGCGCAACGAGTTCGTCAGCCTGGACCGCCCGGACCCGCTGACCGACCGCGAGACCGAGATCCTGAGGCTGATGGCCTCGGGCTTCTCCAACAAGGAGATCGCCAACTCGCTGGGCGTGGCCGAGGGCACGATCAAGAACCACGTCTCCAACATCCTGTCCAAGCTGGGCGTACGCGACCGCACCCGGGCCGTGCTCAAGGCCTTCGAGCTGCAGCTGGTCTGAACCGACAGGATGCCCGGCCCGGCGCAGCGCGCCGGGCGTTCGCGTGCGCGCGAGCCGGTGGCTCGCAAGCCGCGCCCACTCACCCTCTCCAAGCTGGGCGTACGCGACCGCACCCGGGCCGTGCTCAAGGCCTTCGAGCTGCAGCTGGTCTGAACGGCAGGATGCCCGGCCGGGCCGGGCCGGGCCGGGGCCGCAGGCAGCCAGCCTCCGCCGCGGGATCCGGGAGCGAGGTTGGGCGACATGCCGCCGCCTCTCGCGAGCGCGGCCAGAGCCATGGCCGGCAAGGGTTTGCGCAAGTGAGTGGCGGAGCGGCTGGCAGCGTTTTCAAACGGGTGCGCGCAAGCAACCTGCCGGCAACTGAACATCTGCCGCGAAGCCTGCTAGGATGAGGGCTTCGCTTCAATCAACCCGGCCGTGGGATCGGCCCCCGGAGACTCCTGAATGACCCGTATTATCGAGTTCCTGATTGCCTTGGGGATCGTGGCTGGCCTGTTCGTCGTGGTAGGCCTGGTTCTGCCCTCGGAGCGCCAGATGTCCGAGAGTACCGAGACCAATCGCAAGATGACGATCGTGTACGACACGCTGAACGGATTTCAACGTTTCAAAGACTGGAACCCGCTGGTGCTGCGCGACCCGAAGATCCAGCTGAAGCTGTCCGGCGCGCCCGCCGGCAAGGGTGCCCGCATCGACTACAGCTCCGGGGAAGGCTACATCGGCGACGGCAGCTGGACGATCACCGACAGCGTGAAGAACGAGCGGATCGAGATCGCCATCGATGATCCGACCAAGGGCTACGACAAGGTGACCCGCTTCACCCTGGCCCCGACCGGCAAGAACAACCGCAACGTCAAGATTACCCAGGAGTACGGCGTCAAGTACGGCTGGAACCTGTTCGGTCGTTATGCCGGCCTGTACGTCAGCCGCCACGTCGGCGACGACCTGAAGCTGGGCCTGTCGCGCCTGTCGAACGTGCTGGCGACGGTGCCGAACTTCGACTACCGCGCCGAACTGGACGGCAAGCTGGCCCTGAACGATCTGAAGGTCGTCGACGTGCCGGCCGAGGACCTGCTGGTGGTCAACGCGGGCAACATCGACCGCGACAACGACACCATCAAGAAGTCGATCAAGGACAACCAGGAGTGGATCAAGCGCACCATCGACGCCAACGGCCTGGAGGCGGTCGGTCCGGTCCGGATCGTGACCACCGACTTCGCCGCCGAGAAGTACGCGTTCGACGTCGTGCAGGCGGTGCGCAAGAAGTCCGGTGGCGCCGCGCCGAAGGCCGACGGCAAGGACGAGGCGAAGGACGATGCGGCTCCGGCAGCCGATGCCGCCCCGGTCGCGGCCAGTGGCGACGCGCTGAAGGTCAACATCCCGTCCGGCGCACCGGTGCAGTACCTGCGCACCGAGCCGCACCGTTCGGCGTTTGGCAGCTACACCGGCCACATGGCGGGTCTGGACGCGGTGCGCAATTCGCTGCGCGCCTGGGCTGTCACCAGCGGCTACGACGTGGTCGACCGTCCATACGAGTCCTGGAAGGGCGGCGTGGACAAGTCGTTCACCCCCGACGGCACCTACGACGTCTATTGGGCGATCAAGTAAGCCCGGAAGCCGGATGAGTTGATTCGGATCCAGAAAAACGCGCCGCAGCGATGCGGCGCGTTTTTCGTTTCGGCGCCCCGCGCTATTCACAGCCTCTGGAAGCACTGATCCGCATGTTCGATCGCCGTTCCGATAAATCCTCGCTGCTGGCCTGCATTGGCGGGTTGCTGGCCGCTACGGCGATCGGGCTGTCGGCCTATGCCGCGCATGGCGTGGCCGATCCGCAGGTGCAGTCGCGCCTGCAGAGCGCGGCGTTGTACGCCTTCGGTCACGGCGTGGCGCTGGCGGCGCTGGGCGCGATGGCCAAGCGCGCGCTGGACAAGCTGGCGCTGGCGCTGCTGTTGGCGGGCACGCTGCTGTTTTCCGGCAGTCTGGTCGGCGGCGCGTTGTGGCAGCTGTCGACCCGGCTGGCGCCGATCGGCGGGGTCGCGATGATGGCGGGCTGGGTGTTGTTCGCGTTCAGTGCGCTGCGGCGCCGATGAGCCGGCACGCGCGCGGTTTCGACGTCCAGATGGCGTTCGAGCACCTGGCGCGCCGCGACCGTAGGCTGGCAGCCTGGATGCGCCGGATCGGTCCGATCGAGCCGGCACCGGGCTGGCGCAAGCCGTTCGATCCGGTCGACGCGCTGGCGCGGGCGATCCTGTTCCAGCAGCTTAGCGGCAAGGCCGCGTCCACCATCGTCGGCCGGGTCGAGGCGGCGATCGGCAGCGACCGCCTGCATGCCGATACGCTGGGCCGGATCGATGACGCCGCGTTGCGCGCTTGCGGGGTGTCCGGCAACAAGGCGCTGGCGTTGCGCGACCTGGCGCGGCGCGAACGGGACGGCGAGATTCCCACACTGCGGCAGATGGCGTTCATGCACCACGACGCAATCGTCGAGGCGCTGGTGCCGATCCGCGGCATCGGCCGCTGGACCGTGGAGATGATGCTGATGTTCCGGCTCGGCCGGCCCGACGTGCTGCCGGTGGACGACCTGGGCGTGCGCAAGGGCGCCCAGCGCGTGGACCGGCTGGAACGGGTGCCGACGCCGCGGGAGCTGCTGGCGCGCGGCGAGCGCTGGGGACCGTACCGGACCTATGCCGGCCTGTACCTGTGGAAGATCGCCGACTTCGCCGAGAAGGCGAAGACGCCGACCAACCGTTCGCAGGACTAGCGCGCTCGCGCACGCCTTTGCTTTTTCTGTAGGAGCGACTTCAGTCGCGATGAGGCGTTACCGGGAAGTCCCCATCGCGACTGAAGTCGCTCCTACAGAAAGCAGCGCGTGTCATCGTCCTGCGCGGAAGCACCAATGCCACGGCTCGTAGACGATGCCGTGCGGGTTGTCGCGCGGATAGCTCATGCGAAAGCCGAAGTCGCCGGCATGGTGCGACAGCCAGCCGAAGGCGGGCGTGGCCTCGAAGCTCTCCTCGGCCGGCGGCTCGCCGGGCGTGCCGATGTCGAGCGCGTTGCCGCTGTGGTGCTCGCTGAAACCGGGTGCGGCATTGACCCGCAGGACCTGTTCCAGGGTCTGCCCGCGCGCGAACTTGCGCTCGAAGATGCCGAGCTGGTAGTCGTGGCTGCGGTAGCCGGAGATCGCGTCGAGCGCGATGCCGTCGCGCGTGGCGGTGGCGTGCATGCGCTGCCAGCTGCGTGCGGCGGTGGCGGTGAGCCACAGTGGCCGGCGGTAGCGGTCGAATCCGGCGAACGCGAGCCGGGCCGGTTCGGCTGCGGCGGCCAGGCCGGAGGCCGCTGCGTAGCCGGCGGGATCCAGGCCCAGCCGGTGCAGCCGCTGTTCGAGCCGGACGAGCGGCAGCGTGCCGGCATCGGCAGGCTGGCGGCGGCAGCCGGGCAGGGCATCGAGTGCGTCGAGCGCCGCCTCGATGCCGGGTTCGCGCATCAGGCGCGGCAGCAGCGGATGCAGGCCGATGGCGGAGGCGGCCGCCAGGTAGCGGCCATCGCGCTTGCGTCGCAGCAGCCAGTCCGAGCGCGCCAGCACGCGCGCGTCGGCGTTGCTGCGCGCGCGCAGCAGGCGGGCCGGCAGCAGTTCGATCTCGGCGGTGTTGATCAGCAGGTCGGGAACGGTGCACACCTGCGCAGGATAGGGCCTGTGTGCATCCGGATGTCATCGATCCTGCGGTTCCGTAGAACGGCGCAAGTTCGTCTCTACGGCGCTCGATACGCTCGCAGGTCCTGCAGCAGTTCGCGCGGTCGTTCCGGGCTCAGCAGCAGCCAGCTGCCGTCGCGCAACGGGATCGCCAGCACGCGTTCGCTGCGCGTCAGCAGGCAGAACGCAAGCTGGCCGCCGCGGGTGCGATAGATGCCGGAGGAAAAGCCCGGGTAGCCGAACCCCCTCTTCCTCAAGCCCGGCTTGAGTTCGGTGTGTTCGGCCAGATCGACGATGCGCGCGGCATCGAGGCGCATGGCCGGCACCGGGACGCGCCTGGTGAAGAGCGTGGAGCGGATCTCCAGGCGGCCATCTCGCAGATCGATGCGGCGGCGTGCGTGCGCGAAGGTGCAGGCGACCGCGATCGCCACCAGCAGGCCGGCGTGCAGCCAGGGCCGGGTGTCGCCCGCGTGGAGCCTGCTCGCGCCGAGGTAGAGCTTGAGGGCGGCGACCGCGAGCAGCGGAACCCAAAGCCAAAGGATCAGTGCCCAGGGGGGGGGCGCCGGAACAGTTGGGTAACAGCGGGATGGCGTGGGCTGGGAATGGGCGTTCATGACGCTACTCCGGGAATGTAGGGTGCCGGCTGTCGAGCAGAAGCGAGGTGGATGTGTTCGTGGCGGCCAGGTGTTTTCGATGCCTGCTCATGGCTGAGTGTCCTTCCTGGGGGAACCCTCTGGCCTGGGCAGCCGGCCGGCCTTGCGCAGCGCGTCGCGCAGCACGTATTCGATCTGCGCGTTCAGGCTGCGCAGCTCGTCGTCGGCCCAGCGCTGCGCGGCCGCCAGCACCTCGGCGTTGATCCGCAGTGGATAGGCCTTCTTTTCCGCCTTCTCGCTCACCTGCGCCCCCGTCGCAGGTGCCGCACCATCGACACCGCCAGCGCGTTTACCGCCAGCACCAGCGCGATGACCACGGCATAGACGTGTGCACGGCTGTCGCCGGCCCAGTACAGCGCCGCGGCGCCCAGCAAGATCGCCAGGCCGAGCAATGCCCAGCGCAGGCCGAGCCCACGCGCGCGCGCGTCGCCGTTGCCGCCAATCCAGGCGGCGATGGCCAGTGCCGGCAGGCCGGACAGGGCGAGGATCAGCGGGGCGATCAGATTCATCCGCGCAGCTCCGTCAGTACAGCGAGCCGGCGTTGACGATCGGCTGGGTGCCGCGGTCCGAGCACAGCACGGTGAGCAGGTTGCTGACCATGTGCGCCTTGCGCTCCTCGTCCAGCTCGACCACGCCGCTCTTCTGCAACTCGGCCAGCGCCATCTCGACCATGCCGACCGCGCCGGCGACGATGCGCGTGCGCGCGGCGATCACCGCGTTGGCCTGCTGCCGCTGCAGCATCGCCTGGGCGATCTCCGGGGCATAGGCGAGGTGACTGATGCGCGCATCGATCACCTGCACGCCGGCATCGGCCAGGCGCTCGGCCAGCTCGTCCTTCAGGTGCTGGGAGATCTCGGCGGCATGGCTGCGCAGCGCCAGCTGGCCGTCCTCGTGGGCGTCGTAGGGATAGCTGGTGGCCATCGCGCGCAGCGCCGACTCGGACTGGATGTGCACGAAGCTCTCGTAGTCGTCGACGTTGTAGACCGCCTCGGAGGCGTCCACCACCTGCCAGACGATCACCGCGGCGATCTCGATCGGCGAGCCGTCCAGCTCGTTGACCTTGAGCCGGCCGCTCTCGAAGTTGCGCACGCGCTGGCTGACCTTCTTCTTCGCGTAGAAGGGGCTGTTCCAGCGCAGGCCGTTGTCCTTGACCGTGCCGACGTACTTGCCGAACAGGCTCAGTACCGCAGCCTGATTGGGCTGCACGGTGTACAGGCCGACCAGGAAGAAGATGCCGGCCGCGACCACCGGGATCGCCACCAGCACGGCCCAGGCCAGGGGCAGCTGGCCTGCGCCGGCCGCCACCAGCGCCCAGGCCGAGGCCAGCAAGGCGGCGGTCACGATCACGATCAGCGGAATGCCGGGGAGGGAGGCGAGGGGCTTCTCTTTCATGGCGGGACGTCCTTGGATGATGGAATTTAATATATCAAATTGATATCAACATGCAAGTGAGGCTCCAAGACCGGTCCCCGCCCGGGCTGGCCGGTAGAATTGGCGCCCCTTCGCCCCCGCCGGATATCCCCATGACCACCCTCGGCACGCCACTGTCCCCGTCCGCCACCCGCGTGCTGCTGCTGGGCTCGGGCGAACTGGGTAAGGAAGTGGCGATCGAACTGCAGCGCTTCGGCGTGGAGGTGATCGCCGCCGACCGCTATGCCGACGCGCCGGCGATGCAGGTGGCGCATCGTGCGCATGTCATCGACATGCTCGACGCGACCGCGCTGCGCGAGCTGGTCGCGCTGGAGCGGCCGCACCTGATCGTCCCGGAGATCGAGGCGATCCACACCGAGACGCTGGTGCAGCTCGAGCACGAGTTCGGCCAGCGGGTCGTGCCGACCGCGCGCGCGGCGCGCCTGACCATGGACCGCGAGGGCATCCGCCGGCTGGCCGCCGAGACGCTGGGCCTGCCGACATCAAAGTACCGCTTCGTCGACACGCCCGAGCAATACCGCGCCGCGATCGCCGCGATCGGCCTGCCGTGCGTGGTCAAGCCGGTGATGTCCTCCTCCGGCAAGGGCCAGAGCACCCTGCGCAGCGAAGCGGACGTCGATGCGGCCTGGGACTATGCGCAGACCGGCGGCCGCGCCGGCGCCGGGCGCTGCATCGTCGAGGGCTTCGTCGACTTCGACTACGAGATCACCCTGCTGACTGTGCGCCACGCTGGCGGCACCGCGTTCTGCGATCCGATCGGCCACTGGCAGAAGGACGGCGACTACCGCGAGAGCTGGCAGCCGCAGCCGATGTCGCCGGCGGCGCTGGCCGAGGCGCAGCGCATCGCCAAGGCGGTCACCGACGATCTCGGCGGCTGGGGCCTGTTCGGCGTGGAGTTGTTCGTGAAGGGCGATGCGGTGTGGTTCTCGGAGGTCTCGCCGCGTCCGCACGACACCGGCCTGGTCACGCTGGTGTCGCAGGAGCTGAGCGAGTTCGCGCTGCATGCGCGGGCGATCCTCGGCCTGCCGCTCCCGTCGATCCGCCACCACGGCCCGTCGGCCTCGTGCGCGATGCTGGCGCACGGCGAGGGCGTGCCGGTGTTCCATGGCGTGGCCGACGCGCTGCGCGAGCCGGATACCGCGCTGCGCCTGTTCGGCAAGCCGAGCGTGCACGGCCATCGCCGGGTCGGCGTGACCCTGGCGCGCGGCGAGAGCATCGAGGTGGCCCGCCAGCGCGCGCGCGAGGCGGCTGCAGCGATCACGGTCGAACTGAAGAACTGAGCTCAAGCTGTGGGAGGGGCTTCAGCCCCGACGGGCCTGCCCGGAGAGCGTCGGGGCTGAAGCCCCTCCCACAAGGTCAAAGCAGCGCGCTGGCCGGGCCCCAGCTCGCGTTGAAGTCGCGCCACTGCCGGCCGTCGTAGGCCTCCAGCGCGTGGAAGCGGCGCTTGTAGTCCATCTTGGCGTGGCCGCGGATCCAGTAGCCGAGGTAGAGGTGTTCCAGGCCATCGCGCAGCGCCCATTCGATCTGGCGCAGGATCGCCAGCGTGCCCAGGCCGCGCGCGGCGGCGTCCGGGGCATAGAACGTGTACACCGCCGACAGCGCGGTGTCGGTCACGTCGGTCACCGCCACCGCCAGTAGCCGGCCGCGCCGTCCCGGTGGCGCGGGTTCGCGCAGCTCCAGGAACCGCCCATGCGACCAGCGGCCGATCAGGAACTGGTCGAACTCGCCGGCGCCGTGGTCGTCCATGCCGCCGCCGGGATGCCGATGGCGCAGGTATTGCTGGTACAGCGCCAGTTGCTCGTCGCTGCGCTGCGCGGCGACGATGCGGCCGACCAGTGCGGCGTTGCGCGCCTGGCAGCGGCGCTGGCTGCGGTCCGGCACGAACGCCCGCACGGGGATGCGCACCGGCACGCAGGCGCGGCACTGCTCGCAGTGCGGGCGGTAGACCAGATCGCCGGAGCGGCGGAAACCCCAGCCCAGCGCCTGCGGATAGATCGAGCCCAGGCGCGGGTCGTTCGGGTCCAGCACCAGGTCGCGTGCCCGGCGCTCGGGCCAGTAGCCGCATGCGTGCTGCCCGGTCTGGAACAGGCGCAGGTCGTCGCGGGTATCGGCATGGATGGCCATGGGCGCGAGCATAGCGCCTGCGCGTCGCACTCGCCGCGACTGTCCGGCGGATGAATGTGGTCGCAGCCCGGTCAACCGCCGTCACCATGGTTCGTTGATGCGGACGATGGCGCGATCGGCCTGCACGGTGCGGATCGTGTCCTGTCGGGCCTCGGCGACGAGGCCGTGCAGTTCAATCCCTATGGAGTACACCATGAGCTACCGTAAACCTCTCCTCGCGTTCGTCGCACTGGCGGCCCTGTCGGGTGGCGTCGCGTTCGCCACCGATACCTTGCCGGCCGGCGCGCCCAAGCCACCGCAGGCCAAGCTCGCCGCGCTCGACAAGAACGGCGACGGTTTCGTCGATCGCGGCGAGGCCACGGCGGACCCGAAGCTGGCCGCGAAGTTCGATGAACTCGACAAGGACAAGGACGGGAAATTGTCGGCGGACGAGTTGCGGCGTGGTTTCGGCCAGCGCGGACATGACTGGCGCGACGGTGGTCCGTTCGCCAGGCTCGATACCGACAAGGACGGCCGGATCAGTCGCGAGGAAGCCAAGGCCGATCCGAGGTTCGCCGAACGTTTCGACCAGCTGGACGTGGACAAGGACGGCTTCATCGACAAGGCCGATTTCCGGGCGCGGGCCACGCAGCGTCGCGACGCATGGTTCGCCAGCGCCGATACAGATAAGGACGGCAAACTGAGCAAGGCCGAGTTCGATGCCGCCGTGGCGCAGCACAAGGGGTTCTGGGGCGGCCCCGGACACGGACCGCACGATGCCAAGCGTCCGCTGCCGGACAAGCCGGCGGTACCGCCGCAGTCGTAAGCTGTTCCCGTAACAAGGCGCCGATTCGACCGGGCCCCGGCAGCGATGCCGGGGCCTGTTTGTGTGGCGGCTCACTCGCGAAGGCGTTCAGGGCGTGTCATCCCCCTCCACAATAGCCAAGCGCAAGCGCTTGTCCCTTCCCCCGTGCGCGGGGGAAGGTGCCCGAAGGGCGGATGGGGGGGAATGCCGCGACCACACAAAACACCCTGGAAGGGCTCGCTTGGTGTCGGTCGGCCTGTTCGCGAATCCTAGAGCAGTCTTGTCAGCACCAGCGGCAATGCCATCAGCAGCATGGCGGCGTTGGTGATGATCAGGCCGCTGGTTCCGAAGCTGAGCCGGTAGAGCAGCTGGCGGCGTCCGACGGTGTCGGGAGCGCGCGCGGCATCGCGGGCGAGCAGCGGCGCCATCGTCCTCGATATCCCCACGAGCTTGTCGTGGTTGATCAGCGCCAGCGTGACCAGCATGGCCAGCGCCAGCGGCCATGCGGCGTGGGTGAGCAGGCCGACCAGTGCCGTCGCCGCGATCGCGAGCAGGGAGCGCACCATATAGCGCCGGTAGGCGTGCCATACCTGCTGGCGCTCCTGCTCGGTCTCGGCATAGGAGAACAGCATGCGCCGGCACAGCCAGAACTTGACACCGCCGCTGGCGAAGCCGCTTAGCAAGCCGCCGAGCAGGGCGGTGCCGCCCGCCGCGCCCGCGCCGAGCAGCGACTTGGTCGCGAAGCTCGCGCCCAGGCCGCCGCCGACCACTTCCACGCCCAGCGACGGCTTCGTGGTCGTGATCGCCAGCGACAGCGCCTGGCCGAAGGCCACGCCGGGGGCGCTGCCGCAGGCGAAGCGTCCGAACCGCTGCAGCAGTTCCTCGCGCACCGCCGCGCGCGCCCGTGAAAGGCGCTTGCGCACCGCCGCGTCGCTCAGCCCCAGCAGGTCGGCGACCTGCTGCGAGCGCTGGCCCTCGCGGTAGTAGAGCAGCAGCGTCTCGCGGCTGTCCTCGGGCAGGGCGGAGATGATGTCGGCCGCCGCGGTTTCCTCCTCGATCCGCAGCAGGAATTCGGCGGGCGAGGGGCCAGGATCGGCGGCCATGCCGATCGCGATCTCGGCGGCTTCGCCGCGCATCGGCCGGTGGCGGTTGGCGCGCAGCCAGTCACGCGCCAGGTTGCGGGTGATCTGGCGCAGCCAGGGCAGGAAGCTGGCGTGGTTGTTGAGCCGCGCCAGCTGCTGCCAGGCCTTCAGGAAGGATTCCTGGGCGATGTCCTCGCTGGCCTGCACGTCGCGGGTGATCGCCAGGGCGATCGCTGTCACCGTGTTCTGGCAGGCCGTGACGATCCGGCCGTAGGCCTGCGGGCAACCGTCGCGGGCGCTCGGCAGGTCGCGTTGCAGGGTCAACTCCAGGGCCTGGGCGTTCATGTTCGCTCCGTGTCTGTTCGCGATCATGACGCAATCGCGTGCCGGATGTGACCGCGTTCCAGGCGAGACCGGGGGAGGTTCGATCAAGCGGCCGAGACCGTTCATGCCGCAAGCCGGCCAGACGCAGTCTGTGGACCCTGCCTTACCCGGCCGGATCGATCCTGACCCGGAGTTCCTGCTGGTCCTGTCGCGCAGGCTGTGCCGGCGCGGCCGCAGGCCGGGTTACCTGCGGCGGCGCAGCCGGGGGTGCCGCCGCCCGGTGATGCAGCACCACGAACATCGCCACCAGCCCGATCACCGCCAGCAGCGCCAGGCGGATCCGCCAGGCCCAGTTGGCGCGCGGCCGCTCGCCCGCCGGCGAGAGCGCGGCGAAGCTGTACTCGGCATCGGGCAGGTCGTGGCGGGTGGAGTCGAGCAGTCGCGCCTCGCGCAGGATCTCGCGCGCGCGCGGCTGGTCGTTGGCGTGCACGATCCAGACCGTGGGATGGTTCTGCGCGTTGCCCTGCTCGAGGTAGCTGAACTGGCCGCTGCGCTTGCTCTGGTAGGAGCGCCCGTTGCTCAGCCGCACCTCGATGCCGGCGCCGCGCAGCAATTCGGCCACGCCCTCGGCGGTTTCCACGCGTTGACTGCTGAAAATCCTGCGCATGCGCTCAGTCCCTGGCCGGCACCGAGGCCGCGCCGCCCTCGTGTACCACGCGGATCAGGCCTTCCTGGGTGGTGCTGGCGACCAGCATGCCGTCGCGGGTAAAGAACTGGCCGCGTGCCAGTCCACGCGCGCCTTGCGCGGTCGGGCTGTCGAGCGAGTACAGCAGCCAGTCGTCGGCGCGGAACGGGCGATGGAACCACAGCGCGTGGTCGAGCGAGGCCATCTGCACGTTCGGCGTGTAGTAGCTGATGCCGTGTGGGAAGGTCGAGGTGCCCAGCAACTGGAAGTCCGAGCAATAGGCCAGCAGCGCCTGGTGTAGCGCCACGTCGTCGCCCACCGGCTCGTTCAGGCGCAACCACATCTGTTGCAGTGGCGGCCGCTTGGGAGGGTTGAGCTCGTCGCGTGGGTAGACGTGGCGGAACTCGAACGGGCCGCCGCGGGTGAGCCAGCGCTGTACCTTGGCCGGCAGCCGGGCCAGCACCTCGGGCGCCACCGGCGGAGTTTGCTCGACCTCCTCCGGCGGCGGCACCACCGGCATCCTGGTCTGGTGCTCGGCGCCTGCCTCCTCCTCCTGGAACGAGGCGGCGCAGAAGAAGATCACCTTGCCGTGCTGGATCGCGGTCACCCGTCGCACCGAGAAGCTGCCGCCGTCGCGGGTGCGGTCCACGTCGTAGACGATCGGATGCTCGATGTCGCCGGCGCGCAGGAAGTAGGCATGCAGCGAATGCGCGCGGCGGCCGTTCTCGACGGTGGTCTGGGCCGCCGCCAGCGCCTGCCCGAGTACCTGCCCGCCGAACACGTACTTGGTGCCGATGTCGCGGCTCTGGCCGCGGAACAGGTTGTCCTCCAGCCGTTCCAGCGAGAGCAGGCTGATCAGTTCGGAAACGACGGGCTCGACGCTGGCGGACAAGGGCGGGTGCCTGGGGAGCGGGGGAGGGCGATTATACCGGTCCGCTCGCCGCGGTCCGCCGCAGGCGTGGCCAGGATCGTTGCCGCATGGACACGCCGAAGGAATCGTTATTTCGCCTGGCGCATCCGGTCGGCTAGCCTGGGATCCCTTCGTCGCCTGGCGTTCGCATGAAGCCTGCCTTGTCGTGGTGTTCGTTTGCGCTGGTCTGTCTGGTGGCCGCCTGTTCGCGCGAGCCCGCCGCCACGCCCTCCTTCGCCTCCGTTCCGGTCACGGATGCCTATCTGGCCTCGGTCGAGCAGTGGCGCGGCGAGCGCGCGGCAAAGCTGCGCGATCCGGACGGCTGGCTCAGCTTCGTCGGCTCGGGCCAGGTTGGAGTCGGCGCGCATTCGGTCGGCAGCGCCGCCGACAATGCCATCGTGGTGTCCGGCGGACCGGCGCACTGGGGGGTGCTGCATCTGTCGGCCGATGGCGCGCTGCGCTTCGACGCGGCCGCCGGCAGCGGCGTGAGCGTGGACGGCAGGCCTTTCGCCTCGGTCGCGCTGCGCACCCAGCTGGACGCGGGCGGCCCGACCAGCGTGGTCGCCGGCCGCCAGCGCTTCTACGTGGTCAGGACCGGCGACGTCTATGGCTGGCGCCTGCGCGATCCCGAGGCTCCGGCGCTGAAGGCCTTTGCCGGCGTGCCGCATTTCCCGGTCGATCCGTCGTGGCGGATCGAGGCGCAATGGCACGCCTATCCGACGCCGCGCAAGCTCGAGCTGTTGACCAGCAACGGCACGCTGGAACCGGCCGAGGTGCCGGGCCAGGCCGAGTTCGAGCGCGCCGGTCGCCGCTACGTGCTGCTGCCGGTGACCCAGCCGGGGGAGGACGAGCTGTTCTTCATCATCGCCGACCGCACCAGTGGCAAGGAGACCTACGGCGGCGCGCGTTTCCTCTATGTCGCGCCGCCGCGCGACGGCAGGCTGGTGCTGGATTTCAACCGGGCACAGAACCCGCCGTGCGCGCTGAACGGCCATGTCGTCTGCCCGACCGCGCCGCCGGAGAACCGGCTCGACCTGCGCGTGGAAGCCGGCGAGAAGACCTATCCGCTGGCGCATCCGCCGTCCTGAGGCATCGTCGCTGCCGGGGAAGCCTGGCTACTTCTTCAGGCGCTGGCCCAGCGCGTGCAGCGCGCGCTGGGCATCGGCGCCGTACCAGCCATCGACGAAGCGCTCCAGCTGGATCAGCGCCGGCCGCAGGGCCTCGATCAGGTCGGCGCGTGCGATCGCGCGGGTGGCCAGCATCGGCGCGCGCGGCAATGCCAGCAGCGTCTGCAACCAAGCCACCGCGCGCGCGACCACCGACGCGCCGTCGACCAGTTCGTCGACCAGGCCGATCTGCGCCGCGCGCTCGGCTGGCACCAGCTCGCCGGTCACCAGCAGGCGCTCGGCCAGGCGTGGGCCGACCACCCGCCGCAGCAATCGCTGGATGCCTTCTGGCGCGATCAGCCCGACCTGCACCTCGTTCAGGCCGATCGCGTGCGGCCGTGCCGGATCGGGGCTGTGGGCCATGATCCGGTAATCGCAGCACAGCGCCAGCACGCAGCCGCCGGCCGGTGCGTGGCCGCCGATCGCGGCGACCACGGGGATGGCGCTGCCGGCCAGCGCCTGCGCGGCCTCGAAGAACGCGTTCCAACTCTCCAGCAGTCGTGCGCGGTCGTCGCCGTGGGCGAGCAGGTGCGGCACGTCCAGGCCGCCGGAGAAGACCCGTTCGCCGCCGGACAGCACGATGGCGGCGGCACCATCGGCCTGAGCCTGCGCGACCGCGCCGGACAGCGCGCGGCACAGTGCCGTGTCCAGTGCGTTGACCGGTGGCCGGGCCAGGCGGATCTCGCGGATCGGGCCATGCTCGAAGGTCTCGATGCTCATGCGCGTGCGTTGCTCCGGCGGACGGGCCGCCTATGATAGTCGGCATGAAAAACCTCACAGTCATGGCCGCGGGCATGCTCCTGTTGGTCTCTTCGTCGGTGGCGCTTGCCGCGTCGCCGTGCCTGCCGCGCTTCGAGTCGGGCTGGATCCGGCTGCCGCGAAGCGCGGCGATGCCGATGGCGGCCGGTTTCGGCCGCTTCGCCAACCACTGCCCTGAACGGGTCGAGGTGGCGTCGGCGAGCAGCCCGGCGTTCGGCGAGGTGTCGCTGCACGAGACCACCCAGGTCGATGGGGTGAACCGGATGCGCGAGGTCGCGGCGCTGGCGCTGCCGGCCGGCGCCGGGGTCGAGCTGCGCCCGGGCGGCTTGCACCTGATGCTGATGCGGCCAGCGCAGCCGCTGCGCGAGGGCGAGCGGTTGCCGGTGTCATTCCGGCTGCGCGACGGCCGCGAGGTGGCCGCCGAACTGGAAGTGCGCAAGGCGGCCCCGTAGCGTTTGCCAATGTGGGAGGGACTTCAGTCCCGACGGGCTTCACTGGCAAAGCGTCGGGACTGAAGTCCCTCCCACAGGATGTCTTCGACAGGCGGCATCCACGGTTGGCCGCAACAGCGCAAGGCTCAGAGCTTCAGCTCGACGCGAGGCGCACCGCCTCCGGCAGCGGCGCGCTCCTGCCGGTCTGCGTATCCATCCACACCACCACCACGTTGCCGTCCGAGTACAGCACCGATTCGTCCTTCTGGTCGACGATGCGATGGCCGATGGTGACGCTGCTGTTGCCCAGCCGCTCGACGTACAGCTCGACCACGATGTCGTTCGGCCACACGATCGGGCGGCGGTAGTTGACGTTGGTCGCCGCGACCACCGGCGCGATGCGGTCGCTCATCGATACGCCCTCCACGCCGAGCATCCAGCGCACGCGCGCCTCCTCCAGGTAGGAGATGTACTTGGCGTTGTTGACGTGGCCCATGCTGTCCATGTCGCGCCAGCGCACGCTGATCGGGACGCGGGCCAGGAGCTTGGCGGGGTTCTCGCTCATTTCTCGGTTTTCTTCCTGGGGATGGTCTTCTTGGTCGCCTTCTTCTCCGGCTTGGCCTTGCGCGGCGGCAGTGCCTCGGGCTTGTTGGCGACGGCGGCGGGCTTGCCGGGGGGCGCGGCGACCGACGGCAGCATCTTGGCGAGGAACTGGCCGGTATAGGACTGCGGGTGCGCCGCGACCTCCTCCGGCGTGCCGGTGACCAGGATCGTGCCGCCGCGATGGCCGCCTTCCGGTCCCAGGTCCACGATCCAGTCGGCGGTCTTGATCACGTCCAGGTTGTGCTCGATCACCACCACCGTGTTGCCTTCGTCGCGCAGCTTGTGCAGCACGCCGAGCAGCGCCTCGATGTCGTGGAAGTGCAGGCCGGTGGTCGGCTCGTCGAGGATGTACAGGGTGCGGCCGGTGTCGCGCCGCGACAGCTCCTTGGACAGCTTCACGCGCTGCGCCTCGCCGCCGGACAGCGTGGTCGCGCTCTGGCCGAGCTTGATGTAGCTCAGGCCGACGTCGACCAGCGTCTCCAGCTTGCGCGCGATCGCCGGCACCGGCTCGAACAGCTTGAGCGCGTCCTCGACGGTCATCTCCAGCACCTGGTTGATGCTGTGGCCCTTGTAGAGGATCTCCAGCGTCTCGCGGTTGTAGCGCTTGCCGTGGCAGACGTCGCAGGGCACGTACACGTCCGGCAGGAAGTGCATCTCGACCTTGATCAGGCCGTCGCCCTGGCAGGCCTCGCAGCGGCCGCCGCGCACGTTGAAGCTGAA
>JASGDF010000217.1:0-21162 GCA_047607345.1 Pseudomonas sp.
CGAGGTAGGCGTGCCGGCCGCTCGGTGCACCGGCGCGCCGCGGCGGCGACATCGGATAGGCCAGGCCCAGCCCGGGGGCTGGCCTGTGACGGACACCGCAGCGGGCGCGCATGGCGGTCACTCCCAATTCCTCGTTCCGTCAAGGACCTCGAGATGAGGCGGCGCGGACGCTATCAGGAACTGCAAGCGTTTACATGATGCGCTGCAATATTAGACAAGACATGCCATTTAAATGAATGACTTGGGATATTCATGAAATATGTGTCGGACGTTGACGGGCGTCGGACAGCGCAGGACAGGGGCCGGGATCGGGGCTGTCCGGCGCAGCGCCGGGGTCGATGCCTTGCCGTGGTCATCAGCAGCCCGCAAGATGACGGCTCGATCGGGGAAATCGAACTCGTTCATGCCGTCTTCGCTCACTCGGCTCCGGCCGTCGCCCCTGCTGATCCGGTCGCTGCTGGCCGCTGCGGTGCTGGCCGTTGCGTTGCTGCCGGGCTGCAAGCGCCCGCCCGCTCCGCTGCCCGGGGCCAATGCCGCACCGGCCGCGGCGGTGCACCAACTCGCGGTGTACCTGCGCGGCAACGACCTGGTCGGGTATGCCAAGGCGATGGTGACCCCGGCGCAGTACCGCCAACTGGAGGCCGCCTGGCGCGAGGGCCGCAGCCGCTGGCCGCTGACCGAGCTGCCGCTGTCGGATGAACTGCCGGCGCTGCTGGCCGCGCTGTCCCGGCCGGATGCGGAGAAGACCCTGCAGGCGTCCTTCGATGCCCAGATCGCCGGGCAGGCCGCCGGTGTCCGTCAGGCGGCGCAGTCGCTGGGCCTGTTCGGCGTGCAGTACCTGCGCAACCAGGGCGACTACGGCCCGGAGCAGCGCGCCCACTACGTGCAACTGGTGAGCGTGCTCAGCCAGTGGGCGACCACGGCGCCGCTGACCGACCGGGGCCGGGCCCAGAAGGCGATCGCCGAGCTGGTCGCGGCCGCACGCAGGACCGGCCTGGGCAGCGAGGCGGCCCTGCGCGATGCCGGCATGGAGGAAAGCCTGCGCCGGCTCGGGCCGTTCTTCGCCACCCTCAAGGGCGTGCTGGCCGGCTATGGCCTGCCGCTGGACGGCGCCCTGGACGCGCTGCGCACCGGGCTGGTCAGCGAGCTGGCCGACCAGGCGCAGGTCCGCATCCAGTACCCGCTCGCCACCGCCGAGATCGACATCACCGCCAGCCTGATCCAGTGCGAGGGCCGGTGGTACCTGTCGCAGACCCAGGACGAGGTCGCGCGCCTGCTCACCGCGCCGGTCGCCACACCCGCGCCCGTCACGCCGGACACTGCCCCGACGGCTGGGCGATAATGCAACCGATGCCAGAACAGAACCCGCTGCCTTTCCCGGACTCGCAGGATCCCCTGCCCACCGCTGCCGAGCCCGTGTTCGGCTCCGACACGCTGCAGGTTGCCGCGCCGCACAAGGGCGAGCGCCGCCCGCTGTGGGCGCGCCTGCTCGGCCGTCTGGCCGAGCCGTGGCTGGAGCTGACCATCGAGCCGGAACAGCCCGGCCAGTACGACGACGGCCGGCCGGTGGTGTACGTGCTCGAGGACTACGGCCTGTCCAGCGCGCTGATCCTGGACAAGGCTTGCCGTCAGGCCGGACTGCCCTCGCCGCTGGTGCCGCTGCCGGGCGACCCGCTGCAGCGCAAGCGCGCCTACCTGGCGTTGTCGCGGCGCAGCTCCAGCAACTCGCTGATCCCCGAGCAGCGTGGCGGCAAGACGCATTCCGACTCGCTGGCCAAGCTGCTGCAGGCGCATCGCGCCAAGCCCGGGCTGGACGTGCACCTGGTGCCGGTGTCGATCTTCGTCGGCCGCGCCCCGGACCGGCAAAGCGGCTGGTTCGCGGTGCTGTTCTCGGAGAACTGGGCGCTGGTCGGCCGCTTCCGCCGGCTGCTGGCGGTGCTGCTCAACGGCCGCACCACCATCGTGCGCTTCGCGCCGCCGATCTCGTTGCGCCAGACCGTGGAGGAGGGGTTGCCGCCGGAGCGCACCCTGCGCAAGTTGCAGCGGGTGCTGCGCGCCCACTTCCGGCGCATCCGCGAGGCGGTGATCGGCCCGGACCTGTCCACCCGCCGCACCCTGGTCGACCAGGTGCTGGCGGCCGAGCCGGTGCGCGAGGCGATCGCGGTGCAGGCCAAGCGCGACAACAGCAAGCCGGTCGATGCCTGGCGCAAGGCCCACGCCTACGCCTGGGAGATCGCCGCGGACTACTCCAGTCCGGTGGTGCGCTCGGCCAGCTTCCTGCTCAGCCATGTCTGGAACCGGATCTACGCCGGCGTGCTGGTGCATCACCTGGACAAGTTCAAGCAGGCCGCGCCCGGGTACGAGATCGTCTACGTGCCCAGCCACCGCAGCCACATGGACTACCTGCTGCTGTCGTACCTGATGTACGAGCGCGGCATCGTGCCGCCGCACATCGTGGCCGGCATCAACCTCAACCTGCCGGTGGTCGGCACGCTGCTGCGCAAGGGCGGCGCGTTCTTCATCCGCCGCTCGATCCGCGGCAACGCGCTGTACTCGGCGGTGCTGAGCGAATACGTTGCCCAACTGGTGGCCGGCGGCTATTCGATCGAATACTTCGTCGAGGGCGGGCGCTCGCGTACCGGCCGGCTGCTGCAGCCCAAGGGCGGCATGATCGTGATGACGTTGCGCGCGTTCCTGCGCAACCCGCGCAAGCCGGTGCTGTTCCAGCCGGTCTACATCGGCTATGAGAAGCTGATGGAGGGCGGCAGCTACCTGCACGAGTTGAGCGGTCGGCCCAAACAGAGCGAATCGATCTGGGCGCTGCTGTGGGGCATCCCCAAGGTGCTCAAGCAGAACTATGGCCAGGTGGTGGTGAACTTCGGCGAGCCGATCGCGCTCAACGACGTGCTGGCACAGCTGGCGCCGGAGTGGGACGGCACCAGCGTGCCCGAGGACGACAAGCCGGCATGGCTGTCGCGCACCGTCGATCACCTCGCCCAGCAGATCCAGGTGCGCGTCAACGCCGCCGCCGACGTCAACCCGATCAACCTGCTGGCGCTGGCGTTACTGTCCACGCCCAAGCATGCGATGGGCGAGGCCGACCTGGTCGCGCAGATCACGCTGTGCAAGACCTTGCTGGCCGAGCTGCCGTATTCGGACCGGGTCACGGTCACCCCGCATTCGCCGGAACGGATCATCGCCCATGCTGAGGAGATCGCCGTGCTCACGCGCACGCCGCACCCGCTCGGCGACGTGCTCGGCGTCAGCGGCGATACCGCGGTGCTGCTGAGCTACTTCCGCAACAACGTGCTGCACCTGTTCACCGCCTCCTCGTGGGTGGCGTGCTGCTTCCAGCACAACCGGCGCATGAATCGCGGCACCCTGTTGCGGCTGGGGCGCTCGGTATACCCGTTTCTGCAGGCCGAGCTGTTCCTGCCGTGGAGCGAGGACGAATTCGCCGAGCGCATCGAGCGCACCATCGAGGTGTTCGTGCGCGAGGGCTTGCTGCAGCACGTCAACAACGACGAGGGCGACGGCCTGCTCGCGCGCAACACCGGCCAGACCGACGAGGTGTTCCGGTTGCGCGCGATCGGCCACTCGTTGCAGCAGGCGTTCGAGCGCTACTACATCACCATCTCGGTGCTGGCCAAGAACGGCCCGGGCACGCTCGGCGCCGCCGAGCTGGAGAGCCTGTGCCAGCAGGCGGCGCAGCGGCTGAGCCTGCTGTACGCGCCGGCCGCGCCGGAGTTCTTCGACAAGGCGCTGTTCCGCGGCTTCATCCAGAAGCTGCGCGAGCTCAAGCTGGTGTGGCCGGACGAGAACAGCAAGCTGGTGTTCGACGAGCGGCTGGACGCGTGGGCCAAGGATGCCAAGTTCATCCTCGGCCGCGAGCTGCGGCATACCATCGAGCGGGTCAGCCCGGCCGCGGCGAAGGTGGAGGCGGCGTCGGAGGCATCGGCGGATTGAGGTACGGGTGGGGCGGCGTTAGGATGATCCGGCGCCACGCCGCAGACCCGAGGAGCCTCCATGTTGCTGGACGAATTGCGGGCCAGGAAGGACGACATTTCCAGGCTGAGCCGCCAGTTCGGCGCAAGGCGCATCCGCGTGTTCGGTTCGGTCGCGCGCGGCGAGGAGGGACCGGACAGCGACATCGACTTCCTGGTGGACTTGCCGCGCGGCTATGACCTGTTCGCGCAACGCCTGCCGCTGGCCGAGCAATTGTCCAGCCTGCTCCAGCATCCGGTGGACCTGGTGCCCGAGCACGAGTTGAACCGACATGTCCGCGATCGGGTGCTGAGCGAGGCGGTCGATCTGTGAGCGGCAAGCCGTGGCAGCCTTACGCGCGTCATATTCTCGACGCCATCGTCAAGGTCCGGCGCATCGCGGCACGCGGGGACATCACGCAAGACGAGGTACTCTACGACGCGGCCCTGCGCAACCTGCAGACCCTGTCCGAGGCCACTCAGCTGCTGCCGGCCGAATTGAAGGCGGGTTTCCCGCATATCCCATGGCGCGAGATCAGCGGCTTCCGCAACATCCTGGTTCACAACTACCTCGGCACCATCGATCCGCTGACGGTGGCCGACGTCATCGACAAGCATCTGCGAGCACTGGAAGCTGCCGTGCGCGAAATGCTGGCCGGTAGCGGCGACTGATCCGGCTCAGGCGAACAGGTCGCCGGTATGGCCGGCCGAGGGCGGATAGTGCAGCCGGCCCACTGCGTCGAGGCGGGTCACCGGATGCAGGCGCGCCGCTTCGGGGTCGTGCGGCCCCAGGTGCACGAGCTGTTCGTCGGCATGCAGCAGGTGGTCGGCGATGATCTGGCGATGGCACTGGCGCCAGTCCGCTTCGGCGCACATCAGGGCGCAGCCGCCGTCCGCCCAGTGCCGGCAGGTGGCGATAGCCGATGCCCGTCCGTGCCAACGACGCCGCCAGCGCCGGGCGATCGAACTGCGGACTGAACCGCGAAAGCACGGGGAAGCTTCCGGGACAAGAGCGCGCGCTGCCGGCGCGATGCGCCTTGGCGCCGAGCAAGCTCGGCGTTACGCCGGCTCGTCGGGTATCAGCATGCTTTCCAGCCGCGCGATGCAGTCCTTGAGCTGCAGCTTGCGCCGCTTGAGGCGCTTGATCGCCACCTCGTCGGCCTGCGCTTCGACCATCGTGGCGATGTGCAGATCCAGCTCGCGGTGTTCCTGCCGCAGCCGGGCGGCGCGTTCGGCGATGTCGGCGGGATTCCAGGTCTCCACGCGGCCAGCATACACATCCGTCGTGTGGAGCGTCACCGCCACTGCCAGCGGAACCAGCTTCGTACCGACTGCCCCGGCGGCAGCCGCGCGTCGGGCTGGAGATTGAACGCGTCGGGTGGGCCGCTCTGCGGTTCCACGCAGGTGGCGTGCGTGGGTTGGTCGTAGACCACCCAGTGGCGGCAGTCGGAATCGAGTGCCAACTCGCCGCTCGCAGCGTGCACATGGACCGGGGCGGTGTTGACGAAGCAGTCGTCCCACGGCGGCGGCGCGGGCGCGACCAGTGGCAGTGTGGCGATGCCTTCCTGGTCGCGGGGGTACATCGCCTCCGGGGTGAAGCCCAGTCGCTGCGGCTTGAGCAGCCAGGGATGCCAGCCGAGTACCGGCATCGGCATCGGCCGCTGCGCGGCCTGTAATGAAAGCGTCAGCAGCAACGTATCGCCTTGCAGCTCGATGTCCTGTGCGGCGGTGCCGCCGAACGGCCAGTACTGGTCCTCGGGCAGCGTCAGCGACAGCCGGCAGCGCGTCGCGTCGTGCGCGTCGATCCGCCAGGGCCGCATGAAGCCCACGCCGTGGATCGCGTGGCCCTCCAGTGTTGCCGGCAGGCGGTAGGCGCGGCCGTCGAACTGGAACGCGCCATGGCGGATGCGCCCAGCCCAGGGCAGCATCGGGTAGCAGCCCCAGGCGATGGCGGCGGCGTTGTCGGCGTCGTGGCCGACCAGCCACGGCGTGCCGCGGTGGTGGACCTGGGCGAGCCGACCGCCGGCCTCGGGCGCGATCTCGACCGAGAGCGCCGCGTTTTCCAGCCGCAGCAGCGCGCCGGGGGCGAGCGTGCGCTGCGCTTCGTCGATCTGCATCGGGATCAGTCGCCGTAGGGGTGCAAGGTGCGGATGCTTCCATCCTCGTCGTAGAACAGTTCGGCGACCTTGATGTTGCGCAGGTGGGTCTGTCCGCCGGACACGATCGCATCATGGTAGTACAGCCACCAGCGGCCCTCGAACTCCAGGATCGAGTGGTGCGTGGTCCAGCCGAGTACCGGCGTGAGCAGCACGCCGCGGTAGGTGAACGGGCCGTACGGGCTGTCGCCCACCGCATAGCACAGCAGGTGGGTATCGCCGGTCGAGTAGGACAGGTAGTAGCGGCCGCGGTAGCGGTGCAGCCACGGGCCTTCGAAGTAGCGGCGCGCATGGTCGCCGGCGCGCAGCGGCTGGCCGGTTGCGTCGAGGATGGCCAGCTCGCGCGGGGATTCGGCGAACTGGGTCATGTCGTCGGTCAGGCGGGCCACGCGTGGGCCGAGTGCGGGCTCGCTGTCGGCGGGCTCGGCATGCGCCGGGTCGTGGCGGTTGTCGCGGTAGTGCTGCAACTGCCCGCCCCACAGCCCGCCGAAGTACAGGTAGTGCGCGCCGTCGTCGTCGGCGAACACCGCCGGGTCGATCGAGTAGCTGCCGGCGATCGGCTCGGGCTCGGCCACGAACGGTCCCTCGGGGCGCGTGCCGCGCGCCACGCCGATCTGGAAGATGCCATCGGCGCGCTTGGCCGGGAAATACAGGTAGTAGGTGCCGTCCTTCACTGCCGCATCGGGCGCCCACATCTGGCGCTGCGCCCAGGGCACCTGGTCCACATGCAGCGCGATGCCGCAGTCGATCGCCTCGGCCTCCGGCGAGTCCTGGCGGAACACATGGTAGTCGACCATCTGGAAATGATCGCCATTGTCGTTGAACCCGGACGCGCTCTCGACGTCGTGCGAGGGATAGATGTAGACACGTCCCTCGAAGACATGCGCGGAGGGATCGGCGGTGTGGATGTGGGTTACCAGCGGCGGTGACAGTGCGCTGGCGACCAGTGCCTTCAGGCGTTGCGGATCGAGTGGTTCGCTCATGGGGGAGTGGGGTCGTGAGGGGAGATCAGGCGGTGGCGCGGCGTGCGCCCAGTTCCTGCTCGATGCGGTTCTCCATCCGCTTGTCGATGCGGTAGAGGAACAGCAGTGCGATGCCGGCGAGGAACGGGATGCCGCTGTAGAGGCTGACCGAGAGGCGGATGCCGTGCGCGACCCGAGGCGCCTGCGTGGGCGCGGCGGCGTCGTAGCCGTAGCCTGCGAGGATCGCGGCGACCAGCGCGCCGCCGACGCTGAGCCCGACCTTCAGTCCGCACAGCATCGCCGAGAAGATGATCGCGGTGGCACGCCGGCCGGTCTTCCACTCGGAGTAGTCGGCGACGTCGGCGGTCATCGCCCACAGCAGCGGCGTGGTGATGCCGTAGAAGAATCCGTGCAGGACGTAGGCCAGCACCACCGCCCACACCGCCTGCGGCGAGAACAGCCAGAACGCCAGCAGGCACAGCGTGGCCAGCAGCAGCGCGCCGATGAACACGTCGCGCTTGCCGAAGCGATCGGCCAGCGGCTTGGAGCAGCCGATGCCGACGATCATGAAGCTGATGCCGGCCGCGCTGAACAGGCTGAAGGCCGAAGTCGCCGGATCCTGCGGCCAGTGGAAGCCCTCCAGGCCCAGGCCGAGCAGGGCATGGTCGATGCCGGCCACCAGCCGGTCGAAGCGCGTCTGCGCGATGAACTCGCCGAGCGCCTGTGGATCGAGGTAGTACTTGAAGTAGTAGACGTACATGCCGCCTTTCAACGCGAGCGTGACGAAGATCAGCACGGTCAGCACGAGTACCACCCGCCAGGGCCCGTTGCCGGCCAGGTCGTGCAGGTCCTGGCGGACCGAGGAGGCCTGCTCCGGGCGTGGCACGATGCGCTCGCGCGTGGTGAGAAACGTGATCAGGAAGAACAGCGTGCCCATCGCCGCGAACAGCGTCATCGCGTGCGCGAAGCCGCGCGCCTTGTCGCCGCCGCCGAGCAGCAGCACCAGCGGTAATAGCAGGACCTGGATGATGAACTGGGCGATCATCACCGCCACGAACCGGTACGAGGACAGGCTGTTGCGTTCGGCCATGCTACCGGTCAGCACGCCACTGAGCGCGGCGTAGGGCAGGTTGTTGGCGACGTAGACCAGCATCAGCAGGGTGTAGGTGGCCAGTGCATAGGTCACCTTGCCCTGCGTGCCGAACGACGGTGTGCTGAACGCCGCTAGCGAGAGCGCGCCGAACGGCACCGCCGTCCACAGGATCCAGGGCCGGAACTTGCCCCAGCGGCTGCGGGTGCGGTCGGCGACGATGCCGACCAGCGGGGTGAACACGAAAGCGCCGAGCAGCCCGACCGCGAAGATGATGCCGGCCGCGGCGCCGGGTGGGATGCGGTAGACGTCGGTGTAGAAGAACGCCAGGAACGTGACCAGGGTCTGGAAGATCAGGTTGGCGGCCAGGTCGCCGAGGCTGTAGCCGATCTTTTCGCGGAGGCGGAGTGGAGGCGGGCTGGTGGTCATGGGCCTTGTGAGCAGGAAATGGAAGCTTCCAGAACCCCTTTTCCACCGGGAGAAGGGGCGGGGCGATCACGATGTTCAACTACGCGCCACTGCGCCCGTCCTTCGATCCCGTGCCGTCCCCGCTTTCGCGGGGCAGGTGGTTCTACCCAGGGAGAGAACGGCGAATGTCAGAACGAGCCGCGCACGCCGAGCATGATGGTGCGGCCAGGCAGATAGAAGTCGTATGTCGCGTTGTCGTAGGCGAAGGTGGTGCGCAGCGGTTCGTTGGTCAGGTTGGTGACGTTGAGGGTGATCTGCGGCGAGGACCAGACGTGCTTCAGCGTGTAGCTTGCCGACAGGTCGACCTGGCCGCGTGCATCGGAGAACAGGCGCGCGGCGGTGATGCCGTTCTGGTTGGCGCTGGAGATCACCATCTTGTCGTTCCAGGTGTAGGAGGCGCGCAGGGAGACTGGCCCCTTCTCCCAGTACACCGTGCTGTTCCAAAGGTTGGGGGCCACACCTTCTGCGACCGCGGCGACGCCGCCACCTTCGGACTTCTGTTTGACGTGGGTGTAGTTCAGGCTGAAGCCGAGTCCATCGAGCAGCCGGTCCAGCGGTTGCACCCAGATTGCCTCCACGCCGCGGATGTCGAGCAGACCGTCGGCGTTGACCTGGGTGGTGACGTCGACGGTGGCCTGGTCGGCGCCGCCACGCTGGTCGATCGCCGCCTGCTGGGTCTCGGTCAGGTCACTGTAGGAGATGCCCAGTTCCGAAAACGGGATCGTGCGGGTGGCGTTGACGGTGAAGCCCTTGATCCGCTTGTTGAACAAGGTCAGGCCAACGAAGCCCTCGCCGCCGGTATACCACTCGCCGCCGAAATCGACGTTGGTGGAATAGTACGGCGCCAGCGACGAATTGCCCTGGGTGGCGGTCTGCGCCGAGGGATCGCTGAAGTTGGTGTTGGGCAGCATCGAGCTGGGATTGGGGCGGGTCATCGAACGCGAGGCCGAAAGCCGCATCACCACGCGGTCGGCCACGTCCCAGGCCAGATTGAAGGAAGGCAGGATCTTGCTGTAGTCCTGGCCCTTGTAGACCCAGTAGCTGCCGGTGGAAACGGTGACCGGCCCGGCGATGGTCTGGTCGGTGGTGACGTAGCGGGCGCCGGCGTTGTAGCGCAAGGTGCGGTCCCACAATTGGAATTGCCCGTTGGTCTCCACGTAGAAGCCCAGGTTCTTTTCCTGGATGCTGCCGGTCGAGGCGCCGGTCATCGCCGAACCTGCTTCCGGCGCGCTTTCGCTGAGGGCGTAGTAGTTGGTGGCGGCGAACAGGTTGTCGAAGTCCACCGATATGAAGCCGTGGCCGGTAGAGGTGAGGTAGGAGGCGATGTCCGAGTCGGCGATGGTGGCGTAGACGCTGTTCTGCCAAGCTGTGCTGTTGTCGAATGCGACGATGCTGCGGAACGCCTCGTCGTAGGCGGCACCGATCTTGACGTTGCGCTCGTCGTGGCCGAATTGCAGGTCGGCGCGCGCGCCGCGGGTCCAGGTCACGCGCTTCTCGTTCTGGATGTTCAGCCGGTACCAGCTCCAGCCGGCGTCCGGGTCGTTGAGGTCCAGTCCGCCGGTGGTCCAGGTGGGGTAGTCGCCGCCGCTGTTGCTGTAGTCGATGGTGGTGTAAGGCGAGGTCAGCAGCACCGAGGCGGTGCGGCGCAACATCCAGCTGCGGCTGGCGTTGGCCTGCACGTCCAGCTTGATCCAGTCGTCGTCGCCGAAGAAGATCTCGCCGCCCGGGTTGATGCTCCAGAATTTCACGTCCTCGACGTAGCGGCGCGCCTCGAGCATGAACTGGGCGTTGGCGAAGGTCGCGCTGGTGACGACGTTGTTGGCATCGAGCTGCATGTCCAGCGGGATCATGCTGCCGCTGCGGCCGACCAGGTTCATGTCGATCCGGTCGGTGGTGCGGTGCGCCCTGGAGAACATGGTGTCCAGGTAGAAATGGGCGCGGTCGGAGGGGCGCCATTCCATCGATACCACCGCCGCGTTGCGGTCGCGCTCTCCGTCCATGTAGACCTGCCGGCCCAGGCGCGGGATCAGGGCTTCGCTGATCTGCTCGATGCTCAGGCCTGGGTTGTGCGCCAGCAGCCAGGCTGCGTCGATCGTCTCGCCGGCGGTGAGGCCGCTGGCGGTGCTCGGCACGGTGGCCGGGATGATCCAGTTGCCGCCGCCGCTGGCATTGCAGTCGGCGGCCACCGCGGTCGCCGAGGTGCCGTCGGGCGGGGTCAGCCCGCATTGCGAATAGGTCAGCCCGGGATTGGTCCAGCCGACGCTTTCGAAGCCGTCCACGAGGATGTTGTTGCGCACCGAAGATACCCCGGCGAGGATGCCGAAGGTGCCCGCGTCGTTGGTCCAGCTGCCCATGAACGAGCCGTTCGGGCTGTATTTCCCGCTGTCGCTGTTCCAGCTCTCCTGCGCCTGATAGGTGAAGTGGGTGCCGGGGCGGTCGAACGGGCGCGCGCTGCGCATGTCGACCACACCGGAGATGCCGCCTTCGAGCATGCTGGCGGTGGGGGTCTTGCTGACGCTGAGCTGGGTGAAGAACTCGGTCGGGAACAGGTTGAGATCGACTTCGCGGTTCTGGTTCTGCGCATTGATGCCGATCGATGCAGTGGCGATGCTGGCGCCGTTGAGCGTGGTCTTGGTGAAACTGGTGCCGAGGCCGCGAACCGACACGTTCAGGCCTTCGCCGGTGACATCGCGGGACAACTGCACGCCGGGCACGCGGTTGAGCGACTCGGCGATGTTCATGTCCGGGAACTTGCCGATGTCCTCGGCGAATACGGTGTCGCTGAAAGTCACCGAATCGCGCTTGGCGTCGGTGGAGAACTGGATGCTGCGGCGATAGCCGCTGACCTGCACCTTGTCCAGTTCGACGACCCCCTGAGGTGGCGAAGGTGTCGCGGGTGTCTGCTCCTGCTCGCCGGATGTGGCCTGTTGTGCCAGCGCGCCGCCGCTGGCGCCGGCCAGCAAGGCGATGCCCAGTGCACGCGCGAGCGTGCTGACGTTCGGATGATGTTTCACCTCAAGACCCTCCCAGGTTGGTGATGCACCGTCGCCGCATGCCGTCCATGCCCTCGCGAAGATGCGCGGGCATCCGGCCCGGCGGCCGATGCGCGAATGATGATAGCGCTATCAAAATGAGCGTCACGCTGCGCAGCAGCAAACGCGGGAAACCTCGCGCCATGCCAGGGGCATGCGGCGCGCGGTATGGTCCGAAGGCGCATGCGATCGGGGTGAAGCGGCCTGGGAACAGGTAAAACCAGCGGATTTGCCCGATGGCGCGGCCGGGCGCGCGATCGCGCCGGGATTGGCGAACTATGGAAATCCCCGCGGTGCGGCCCGATCCGGGAATTTCGCTGCAGTGCAAAAAGCCTGCCCGCGCCAGCTGTGGTAGTGATAGCGCTATCAATCGCGTGGCACTGGCCGCGCAAGCCGTGGAGGGCGAGGATGCAGCAGCGTGCAGGCAGCATGGCCGCAGTGCGATCGAGCGAAACGTCAGCGCGGGTGGGCCGCTACCGCTGGCGCGTGTGCGCGATGCTGCTCGCGGCGACCACCATCAACTACATCGATCGCCAGGTGCTGGGCGTGCTGGCGCCGTTCCTGCAGGAGCGCATCGGCTGGAACGAGATGCAGTACAGCTACATCGTCACCGCGTTCCAGGCGGCCTATGCGCTGGGCCTGCTGTGCGCGGGCGCGGTGATCGACCGGCTCGGTACGCGCCTGGGCTATGCGATCGCGATCGGTGTGTGGAGTCTGGCGGCGATGGGGCATGCGCTGGCGGCCACCGTGGTCGGTTTCGCGGTGGCGCGCTTCGCGCTGGGCCTGGGCGAGGCCGGCAACTTCCCGGCGGCGATCAAGACCGTGGCCGAGTGGTTCCCGCGCCGCGAGCGCGCGCTGGCGGTGGGCATCTTCAACTCCGGATCGAACATCGGCGCGATCGTCGCGCCGCTGGCGGTGCCGGTGGTCGCGGCGGCCTGGGGCTGGCAATCCGCGTTCCTATGCACCGGCCTGCTCAGCGGCGTCTGGTTGCTGGCGTGGCTGCTCTGGTACCGCGTGCCGGAACGCCAGTCGGCGTTGTCGGTCGACGAACTGGCGCATATCCGCAGCGACCCGGCCGAGCCGTCGCGGCGCGTGCCATGGTTGCAGATCCTGCGGCACCGCCAGGCCTGGGCGTTCGTCGCGGCGAAGTTCATCACCGACCCGATCTGGTGGTTCTTCCTGTTCTGGCTGCCCAAGTTCCTGCACGCCCAATACGATCTGTCGCTGCTTGCGCTGGGGCTGCCGCTGGTCGCGATCTTCGTGATGGCCGACCTCGGCAGCATCGCCGGAGGCTGGCTCGCCGGGCATCTGTTGCGGCGCGGCCTGAGTGCCAACCGCGCGCGCAAGACCGCGATGGCAGTCTGCGCGCTGGCGGTGGTGCCGATCGTATTCGCCGGGCGGGCCGACAACCTGTGGCTGGCGGTGGCGCTGATCGGGCTGGCCACGGCCGGACACCAGGGCTGGTCGGCGAACGTGTTCACGCTGCCTTCGGACATGTTCCCGCGCGATACGGTGGGCTCGCTGGTCGGCATCGGCGGTTTCGCCGGCGCGGTCGGCGGCATGCTGATCTCGACCTTCGTCGGGTTGCTGCTGCAGGCCACCGGCAGCTACCTGCCGGTGTTCCTGATGGCCGGCAGCGCCTACCTGGTGGCGCTGCTGGTGGTACACCTGCTGGCGCCACGGCTGGAGCCGGCGCGACTGGAGGCGCAATGAAGTTCGATGGACACTGCCTCGCGGCGGGCAACGGGATCGCTCGTTACCGGCCTGTCCGCGGGTTGACCGGGAGAATGTCGCGAGGACGACGGCCAGGACTGCGTTCGCGATGGGGCTGTCGGGAGTCGAGCCTGGGCAGGAATCATGGGACAAGGGAAGGCAGATGATCGCAACGCTCCATCGATGGCTTGGCAAGGTCGCGCCGCTGATGCTCGCCGTGCTGGCCGGCAGTGCTGGCGCGAGCCCTGCCGGCGACGCCGGCTGCGCCGCTCCCGCGGCGGTCTGCGAACGCGCGGTCGCCGGTGCGCTGCCGCTGATCGAACACGGCGCGCCGGTCACCGTGCTCGCCGACGCGAACGACTTCCCCGGCGTGTTGCGGGCCGCGCGCGACCTGCGCGGCGATCTGTCGGCGGTTGCCGGTCGTGACGCGGTGTTGTCCACCGATGCGTCGGCACCGCCGCGTATCGCGATCATCGCCGGAACGCTCGGGCATAGCCCGCGCGTGGACCGGATCGTGCGCGAACGCGGCATCGACACGCATGCGCTGGCCGGGCGCTGGGAAGCCTATCTGCTGCAGGTGGTGGAACGACCCGAGCCGGGCATCGAGCGCGCGCTGCTGATCGTCGGCGCCGACAAGCGCGGCACCATCTTCGGTCTGTACGAACTGTCGCGGCGACTGGGCGTATCGCCCTGGCAGTGGTGGGCCGACGTGCCGGTGCCGCGCCGCGCCGCGCTGTACGTCGCACCCGGACGCTGGGTCGACGCGCCGGCGGTGCGCTACCGCGGCATCTTCATCAACGACGAGGACCCGGCGCTGGGCGGCTGGCTCAAGGCCACCTACGGCGGTCCGAACCACGCTTTCTACGAGCGCGTGTTCCAGCTGATCCTGCGCCAGAAGGGCAACTACCTGTGGCCGGCGATGTGGGGACGCGCGTTCTACGACGACGATCCGCGCAACGCCGAGCTGGCCGACGAGTACGGCGTGGTGATCGGCACCAGCCACCACGAGCCGATGGCGCGCGCGCATGTGGAATGGCAGCGCCACGGCAGCGGCCCGTGGGACTACGCGCGCAACCGCGAGGCCTTGCAGGCGTTCTGGCGCCAGGGCATCGAGCGCATGGGCCGGCGCGAGGGGGTGGTGACGCTGGGCATGCGCGGCGACGGCGACGAGCCGATGGCGCAAGGCACGGCGATCGGCCTGCTGGAGCGGATCGTCGCCGACCAGCGGCGGATCATCGCCGACGTCACCGGCAAGCCGGCCGCGGCCACCCCGCAGGTCTGGGCGCTGTACAAGGAGGTGCAGGACTACTACGACGCCGGCATGCGCGTGCCCGACGATGTGACCTTGCTGTTCGCCGACGACAACTGGGGCAACCTGCGCCGGTTGCCGGCGCCGGGCGACAAGCGTCCCGGCGGCTACGGCATCTACTACCACTTCGACTACGTGGGCGGGCCGCGCAACTACAAGTGGCTGAACACCGTGCAGATCGAGCGGGTCTGGGAGCAGATGCAGCAGGCGTGGACGCACGGGGTGGACCGGCTGTGGATCGTCAACGTCGGTGACATCAAGCCGATGGAGTTTCCGATCAGCTTCTTCCTCGACCTGGCCTGGAACCCGCGGGCGCTGACCCCCGAGCAGCTGGCGGCCTATCCGGAGCGCTGGGCCGCCGAGCAGTTCGGCCCGCAGCAGGCGCGTGCGATCGGCGAGCTGCTGACCCGCTATACCCAGTACAACGCGCGGCGCAAGCCGGAACTGCTGTCGGCCGATACCTGGAGCCTGAGCGACTACCACGAGGCGCAGCGGGTGATCGCGGACTGGGAGGCACTGTGCGCGCAGGCGCGCGCGGTCGGCGCGGCGCTGCCGGCGCGCTACCACGATGCCTACTACCAGCTGGTCGAGTATCCGGTGCTGGCCAGCGCCAATCTCAACCAGCTCTACGTCGCGCTGGCGCGCAACCAGCGCTACGCCGAGCAGGGCCGCGCCTCGGCCAACGCGCAGGCCGACGAGGTAGGCCGCCTGTTCGCGCGCGATGCGGAGCTGGCGCGGGTCTACGAGCAGGACATCGCCGGGGGCAAGTGGATCCACATGATGTCGCAGCCGCGTATCGGCTACACCGGCTGGCAGCAGCCCGAGCGCAACCTGTTGCCGCAGACCCGGACATTGACGGTGCCGGCCGCCGCCGGGCTAGGCGTGGCGATCGAGGGCGATGCGCGCGCCTGGCCGGGCACGACGGCGCCGGCGCGGCTGCCGCCGCTGGATCCGTTCGGTCCGGCTTCGCGCGAGATCGAGCTGTTCAACCGGGGCGTGGCGCCGTTGCGCTACCGTGCGCAGACGACCTCGCCGTGGCTGCGGGTGACACCGGCATCGGGCACGCTCGGTGCGGATCAGGTGCTGAAGGTCGAGGCCGACTGGACGGCGGTGCCGCTGGGCCGGCATCTCGCGCAGGTCCGGTTGCGCGGCGACGACGGCAGCGAGGTACGGGTCGAGGTGCCGTTGTTCCGGCCGCCGCCGGGACCGGTGGCCGGCTTCGTCGAGAGCGATGGCGTGGTGGCGATCGAGGCGGCGCATTTCGCGCGTGCGGCGGCGGGTGATGGCCTGGCCTGGCGGGTCGTGCCGGGCCTGGGACGCACGCTGTCCGGGGTCACGGCCTGGCCTGCGAGCGCACCGCCGCAGGTGCCCGGTGGGCAGGGCATGCACCTGGAGTATCCGGTGCATCTGTGGGAGGACGGCGAGGTCGAGCTGCGGGTGGTGCTGTCGCCGAGCCTGGACGTGCGCGGTGGCGGTGGGCTGCGCTATGCGGTGTCGGTCGGTGACGAGCCGCCGCAGGTGGTGACGATGAGGCTGGATCCGACGCCGGGGCATGCGGATTTCCGGGCCTGGGAGCAGGCGGTCGCCGATGGCGTGTATGTGGGGACTTCGCGCCATCGGGTGCGGGCGGGGGCGCAGACGATCCGGCTCTGGCAGGTCGATCCGGGGGTGGTGTTCCAGCGTCTGGAGCTGGTGCGCGGGGTTTTGCGTCCCAGCTATCTGGGGCCGCCGGAGAGTGTGCGGCGATGATTGCTGGATCCGTGTCTGTCCGGTGTCTTGGCCGTCGTCGCCGTGAAAGCGGGGATCCATCTGTGCCGCTTTCTTCTTGCTTTCTGCTTTTTGCTTTTTGTAGGAGGGACTTCAGTCCCGACGGGCTTTACCGGCATTGTTTGGAAATCAAAGGCTTTCGCCTTACGGCGAGTCACTTTTCTTTGCTTGTGCAAAGAAAAGTAACCAAAAGAAGCGCTTCACAGCAGCCGAATGGCTGATAAAGCACACCCCGCCTACGCGCCCCCTTCGGGGGTTCGCGGAGCCGACGGGATTTTTCGACGCGACTTGTCCGCTACGCGGCCAAGCCCGGGGCAGTCGCCTCGCGGCGCCAGCCCGCCCGCCGGGGCGAAGCGGTGCTTCGCCTTTTTCCGGCGAGCCCTGTCGCGGCGAAAAACGCCGCGCATCCGTGCGCGCCGCCCCTGCGGGGTTCTTCCCGCCGACTCCGCCGCTTCGACAGGGGCCCCGGTAGATCAAAATCCTCGAAGCAACAGCAACAGCAACAGCAACAGCAACAGCGACGCTTCTCCACCATTCGTGATTTCCGTCCTCACCCTTTGCCGGCCGCCATGACTTCACCCAAGCCCTTGATCCTGCATCCCGACCGGTTGTTCCCGTCCGAGCCCGGCCAGCGCGCGATCGCGCGGCGGCTGTTCGCGCAGGTGGCCTCGCTGCCGATCGTCAGCCCGCATGGGCATACCGATCCGGCCTGGTTCGCCGACGATGCGCCGTTCGCCGATGCCACCGAGCTGCTGCTGGTGCCGGACCACTATGTGTTCCGCATGCTCTACAGCCAGGGCGTGTCGCTGGAGGCGCTCGGCATCCCGCGCGCCGACGGCACGCGTGCCGAGGTCGATCCGCGCCAGGCATGGCGCGTGTTCGCCAGCCACTTCCACCTGTTCCGCGGCACGCCTTCGGCGATGTGGCTGAACCATGTGTTCCACGAGGTGTTCGGGCTGCGCGTGCGGCTGGACGCGGACAGCGCCGACCACTGCTACGACACGATCACCGAAGCCTTGCAGACGCCGCGGTTCCGCCCGCGCGCGCTGTTCGAGCGCTTCAACATCGAAGTCATCGCCACCACCGAAGGCCCGCTCGATCCGCTCGCGCACCACCAGGCGATCCGCGACAGTGGCTGGCAGGGGCGGGTCATCACCGCCTACCGTCCGGACCCGGTGGTCGACCCGGAGCACGAGCAGTTCGCCGATGCGCTGCGGCGCTTCGGCGAACTCACTGGCGAGGACGTGTACGACTGGGACGGCTACCTGCGCGCGCATCGCCAGCGGCGCGCATTCTTCGCCTCGATGGGCGCGACCTCGACCGATCATGGCCATCCCAGCTGTGCCACCGCCGACCTGCCGCCGGCACAGGCGCGTGCGCTGTTCGCCAGGATCGTGCGCGGCGACTTCGATGCCGCCGAGGCCGAGCTGTTCCGCGCCCAGGTGCTGACCGAGATGGCGGCGATGAGCCTGGACGACGGCCTGGTGATGCAGATCCACCCGGGCTGCTTCCGCAACCACAACCGCGCGCTGTTCGCGCGCCATGGCCGCGACAAGGGTGCCGACATCCCGCTGCGCACCGAGTACGTGCGCGCGCTCAAGCCGCTGCTGGACCGCTTCGGCAACGAGCCGCGCTTCAGGCTGATTCTGTTCACGCTGGACGAGAGCACCTATTCGCGCGAACTGGCGCCGCTGGCCGGGCATTATCCGAGCCTGCTGCTTGGACCGGCGTGGTGGTTCCACGATGCTCCGGAAGGCATGTGGCGCTTCCGCGAGCAGACCCTGAGCAGCGCCGGCTTCTACAACACGGTCGGTTTCAACGACGACACCCGCGCGTTCCTGTCGATTCCGGCGCGGCACGATGTGGCGCGCCGCATCGATTGCGCGGTGCTGGCCCGGCTGGTGGCCGAGCACCGGATCGAGGAGGACGAGGCGGCCGAGGTCGCCATCGACCTGGCCTATCGGCTGCCGAAGCGGGCGTACCGGCTGTGAGGCCGCTGCTGCCGGAACCTGCGCGATGGCGCGGCCTTGCGTGCGTGCTGTGGCTGGCGCTGCTCGCGCTGGCGCCCGTCGCGCAGGCGCAGGCGCCGCGCGAGCGGATCCGCCTGGATACCGGCTGGCGCTTCCATCGCGGCGACCCGCCGGGCGTCGATGGCCGGCTCGATTACGACGTGCGACCCGAGGTTGGGCAGGGCGGCGACGGCAAGGACGCCGATGCGCGTCCGGAGGCGGCCCAGCAGCTCCAGGCCTCGCGCAGCGTGCTCAAGCCCTGGATCCTGCCCACCGCCAATGCGCTGATCGCCGATCCGGCCCGGCGCCATGCCCGGCCGCCCGGCGATCCCGGCGGCGATATCGCCTTCGTCCAGGCCGGCTTCGACGACAGCGCCTGGGACGCGGTGACGCTGCCGCACGACTGGGCCATCGCCGGTCCGTTCATCAGCGAGGGCCCTTATGGCGGCATGGGCCGGCTGCCGAGCTGGGGCGTGGGCTGGTACCGCCGGACCCTGGACATCCCGGCCGCCGCTGCCGGCCGTTCGGTGTTCCTCGACTTCGACGGCGCGATGTCCTACGCCACGGTCTGGCTCAACGGCCATCTCGTCGGCGGCTGGCCGTACGGCTACAACGGCTGGCGCGTCGAGCTGACCCCGTACCTGCGGCCCGGCGGCGCCAACCAGCTCGCGATCCGCCTGGACAACCCGCCCGCGTCGGCGCGCTGGTATCCCGGCGGCGGACTGTATCGCGACGTGTGGCTGACCACCACCGCGCCGGTGCATGTCGCGCAGTGGGGCACGCAGGTCACCACCACCGACGTGTCCGCCGAGGCGGCGACGGTCAACCTGCGGGTGACGGTGGACAACGACGGCGCCGTGCCGGCCGAGGTGGTGGCCGAGACCGCGATCCATGCGCTGGATGAGCAGGGCCGCATCGATGCAAAGGCGGTTGCGCGGATAGGCCCGGCGCCGCTGCGGCTGGCGCCGGGCCGGCAGGGCGCGCGGGTCGACACCGCCGTGCGTATCGCGCATCCGCGCCTGTGGGGACCACCGCCGACGCAGCATCCGAACCGCTACGTCGCGATCACCACACTGAGCCGCAATGGCCGCGTGCTCGACCGCTACGAGACCCGCTTCGGCATCCGCGAGTTGCGCTTCGATCCCGAGCACGGCGTGCTGGTCAACGGCGAGCGCGTGCCGCTGCGCGGGGTGAACCTGCACCACGACCTCGGCGCGCTGGGCGCGGCGTTCAACCTGCGCGCCGCGCAGCGCCAGCTGGAGATCCTGCGTGACATCGGCGTCAACGCGATCCGCATGGCGCACAACCCGCCCGACCCGCAGCTGCTGGAACTGACCGACGCGATGGGCCTGCTGGTGATCGACGAGGTGTTCGACAGCTGGGAGCGCGGCAAGACTCCGCTGGACTTCCACCTGGTGTTTCCCGACTGGCACGAGCCGGACCTGCGCGCGATGCTGCGCCGCGATCGCAACCATCCTTCGGTGATCGCCTGGAGCGTGGGCAACGAGGTCGGCGAGCAATACACCGGCGAGGAAGGCGCGGCGATCGCGCGGCGGCTGGTCGCCATCGCCCACGCCGAGGACTCGACCCGCCCGGTCACCGCGGCGATGAACTACGCCAAGCCGGACATGCCGCTGCCGGCGGCGCTGGACCTGATCGGCCTGAACTACCAGGGCGAGGGCATCCGCCAGGACCCGGAATTCGACGGCACCGAGCGCATCCGCACCCCGCCGCAGTACGACGCGTTCCATGCGCGCTTTCCCGGCAAGGCGATCGTCAGCACCGAGACTGCCTCGGCGCTGAGCAGTCGCGGCGTCTACCTGTTCCCGGTGGCGCCCGGCGCCAGCGCGCCGGTGCGCGACGGCCGTGGCGGCGATCCCGGCGCGCGCCAGGTCAGCGCCTACGAGCTGTACGCGGTGGATTTCGGCTCCAGCGCCGACAAGGTGTTCGCCGCGCTCGACCACCACCCGTTCGTAGCCGGCGAGTTCGTCTGGACCGGCTTCGACTATCTCGGCGAGCCGACGCCGTACTACGGCGCGCGCAGTGCCTACTCCGGCATCCTCGATCTGGCCGGCTTCCCCAAGGACCGCTACTGGCTGTACCAGGCGCGCTGGCGTCCGGAGCTACCGATGGCGCACCTGCTGCCGCACTGGACCTGGCCCGGCCGCGAGGGCCAGGTCACGCCGGTACACGTGTTCACCTCGGGCGACGAGGCCGAGCTGTTCGTCAACGGCGTCTCGCAGGGACGCCGGAAGAAGGGACCTTACGAATACCGGCTGCGCTGGGATCAGGTGGTCTACCAGCCAGGCGAGCTGCGCGTGCAGGCCTACAAGAACGGCCGGCCATGGGCGCAGGAGACGGTCCGCACCGCCGGCCCGGCGGCGCGGCTGGAGCTGCGCGCCGACCGTGGCGCGATCCGTGGCGACGGCCGCGACCTGGCGTTCGTGACGGCGCGGGTGCTGGACGCGCGCGGCGTGCCGGTGCCGACCGCGAACCTGCGCCTGCGCTTCGACATCGACGGTGCCGGCGAGATCGTCGCCACCGACAACGGCGACCCGACCGACATGACCGCGTTCCCATCGCCCGCGCGTGCCGCCTTCAACGGCCTGGCCCTGGCGATCGTGCGTGGCCGGCCCGGCCGGGCGGGGCCGGCCACGTTGCGGGTGGCCGCCG
>JASGDF010000218.1:0-3251 GCA_047607345.1 Pseudomonas sp.
GGGCGAGGACGTGAGCCTGGCCTCGGGCGGGGCGATCAATCTGGCGCTCAATGCCCAGGCGCGCTGGCACGCGGGCCAGGCCATCGGGCTGGTGGCCGCCGCCGCCAGCGCCGACCACGCGGCCACCGGCCTGAGCCTGATCGCCGCCCAGGACGCCATCGACGTGCAGGCCCAGGGCGACTCGCTCAAGGTGCAGGCCAAGGAGCAGCTCACGCTGCAAAGCGCCAACGCCGCCGTGGAGATCGCCGCCGCGCGCAAGGTCCGCATCGCGACTGCGCAGGGCGCGGCCATCACCATCGAAGGGGGCAACATCACGTTTGAGGCGCCGGGGACGATGACTTATCACGCCGGTATGAGGAGTTTTTCCGGGCCGACAAGTCTTCCCGTCAATCTTCAGGGGTTTCCGGTTTCATCCTTCTCGCTCTACAACGAAACCTTTAAATTGCTCAGCCCTACAGGGGTTCCATTGTCGTCCATTGACTATGCTGTCACTGCAGCAGAGGACCAAGGCCACGAATCCCAAACCCTGCAGCGAACGGGTCTCACCCCCCGAGTCGATACGCCAGCCCCACAAAAAGTGAAGTTCTCATTGGTCTGGCCCGAAATCGAGGTAGACACCCCTCCATCTCTTCCATCAACAGAACAAAAGCCCAGCAGCACATGACGGATGTCACTACTGTAGAAGCAACGACCAATGACCAACCTGACAGTTGTGTTAATGTCCAATGCGATTGTCCTACGCTCTGGTCGCTGGCCCAGCAATTTTGCTATTTACGCCTTTCCAACCAAAAAGGTGATGATAAGAAAAAGACCCGTCTCATTGGTGATTTCCCCGCCCGTGCCCGACGCATCGCTGCAACATATGCACGGTTGTATTTGGAAAAAGAGGAACATGGCGACCCACGAAAGAAAGGCCGCTATTACTGGATGGCCCTGGGTGCTTTTGCCAGCAAGACCGTAGCGTGTTCACTGGAGGGTTGGCAATTATCCAATCCACTCTCCAGCACTGTTCGCACAGGCTTGGGCAAGGGGAACTTCTGGCTTTTTCAAGACATTGCCGCCTGGCACTGGTACTACAACTTCGACCCCAGCTCTTTCGATAATTGTTTGGAACAGCGCGACACCGACACCCTAGTGGAGCAGATCAAAGCCAATGTGCAGAAGCTGCCATGGGCAGGTGAAACCTTACCAAAAATTGACAATTTACGGAAGAAGCCTGAAGTCGAAGCAGCATTCGAGCATGTCAAAGCCTTTCAGGACGCTGTCACAGCAAATCAGAAGCGCAAGGCTCAACTTGAGAATCTCATGGCGCTAGCACGTCATGAACAAGGCAACATCCTGCAAAAGCTGATCTACGACGACAAGGACTTCGCATGGTGGGTTCAGGTCCAGCGCGGCGGCCAGGACGCCGACACAAGGGGACGCATTGTCGGCTTTGCCACCAGTTGGATGGCGCCAAAGCTCAAGGTAGCCTTCGTCAGTGCCTGCGATACCGATCTACCAGAGTTTGAAAACGTGGCACCAGAGACCATGAAATTAGAGGACTTCGACAGTCGTATGAAATGGATTGGCAGAATAGCCGACCAGTTTCATCAACGCATGATCGATCACACCGCAAAGATGGAATCGGAATTGGCAACAATGGCAGAATGGGTGAGTACACCAGATTCAGTATCTCTACCCCAATAAAACTACGCCAGCACGCTGATGAAAAAATCCCTTCGCATCGCCACCTATCTTCTGGCGACAATCATCGCTCTCTTGGCAATGGGATGCGAACCCTCTTCCCCCAAGAATTCTTCGAGCTCGTCCATGATACAAAACATTTATATCGAAGTCGGTGAATCACCCGAGGCGCTGCAGAGCCGATATGGCAAATCAATCGAAGTCAATGACAAAAACCCAGGCTCCAAGTTCTACACCATCGATTGGTCTCGGCCAAACCTAGGGGAAGTCACACTTAAGAATGGCACTTCGCAAGTCGTTTTTGCCCACGCACTGGGTATTATGGGATCCTATAACGAGGATTTTCCGCATGATGGACTGGCACGTTACAGCCTCTATCTTGGTCTCTCGGCCACTGGAACCATTGCTCACGATCAAGCCCGCTTACAATTCTACGATATGCTCAATCGCCTTCTGAAGGCAGGGTGGCAACGATATCTAGATGACGCTGAGCCCAGGTTAGCAAACGCTGAATCCATACGCCGGCTGCTTGAAACAACCACATCCATCACAACACTGGACCCGGGCTATCTTCCAACGCTTCCTGAATGGATGACCTTGAAAGAACGATCCTCGTGGCAGTTCTATAAAGATCACGTCTACATGGATGTTCGCCTTTCACGTGATCAGAATCGCATGGACCCAAATCTTCCTGGGGCCTACTTCGTTAACATTTCGCTCGAAAGCTACGCGAGTAAATGGCGTACGCTTTTCGGCGAAGCCGACCGCCCCCGCTGGCGCGAACTGCTGCTCGATGAAAAAGAAAACGCAGCACAGGCACGCACCAAGACTGAGCGACAACTCCAAGCCAAAGGCTATCACATCGATACTGACTATCGAAATCCAGATGAGAATGAACCCCTCATCGATGCGCCTCACTCATCCACACCTCCCCCCCAATCTGCACCTCCCAGCGATGCAGCCGTGTCACAGCCACCGTCGTCGCTGAAAGACAGAATCAGTCGCTGGTTCAAGAACGACTGACCGCCACTGTATTGCCCGATTAAAAACTCCATCTCGAACAAAGAGTGCAGCAGGTCGCAAACAATGCATCGAAAAAAGTGCAACAGACGCGAGAAACTGCACTCACCGCAACTCAGCATCAGTCAGGAGGTGCTGGTGCGCTTTACCGAGGGCGATGCCGATCAGCCGGTGGTCGTGGGCGCCTTGTTCAATGGCCGTGGCGAGGGCGGCATCAGTCCCACGCCCGGCGGTGCGGCGGCCCCCACATCCGATGCGCAGGCGCTGTACGCCCAAGCGCACGATGGTGCGCCCAGCGCCCAAGCGAATCTGGCTGCGGGCCTGGGCGGCGGCCATGCGCCGGCCTGGCATGCGGCTTTGTATTGACCCACTGAAACCCTGCACAGGTCCTAAACTGGAAGAAAGGACCGGAAGATGAAGGCAGAAGAAGAGATCAAACGTTGGAGAGCCAAGCGCAAAAGCGCGCTGGTGTTGGACATCATCCAAGGCAAGGCGACAGTAGCCGAGGCCAGCCGCAGCCATGACCTGGCCCCCTCGGAGATCGA
>JASGDF010000219.1:0-58490 GCA_047607345.1 Pseudomonas sp.
AAACGTGATCCGCAAGGAGCGCCGCGGCGACTACCTGGGCGCGACCGTGCAGGTGATCCCGCACATCACCGACGAGATCCGCCGCTGCGTCGACGAGGCCACCGCCGGCTTCGACGTGGCGCTGGTCGAGATCGGCGGCACCGTCGGCGACATCGAGTCGCTGCCGTTCCTGGAGGCGATCCGCCAGGTCCGTACCGAACGCGGCGCCGAGAAGGCGATGTTCATGCACCTGACCCTGGTGCCGTACATCGCCGCGGCCGGCGAGCTGAAGACCAAGCCGACCCAGCACTCGGTCAAGGAGCTGCGCTCGATCGGCATCCAGCCGGACGTGCTGCTGTGCCGGTCCGAGCAGGCCATTCCGGACTCCGAGCGCCGCAAGATTGCGCTGTTCACCAACGTCTCCGAGCGCGCGGTGATCAGCTGCGCCGACATCGACGTGCTGTACGGCATGCCGCTGGAACTGCACCGCCAGGGACTGGACGAGATCGTCATCGACCAGTTCAGGCTGCGCGACAAGGCCGGCCCGGCCGACCTGTCCGAATGGGCGGCGGTGGTGGACGCGGTCAAGCATCCGCTCGATGAGGTCACGATCGCGGTGGTCGGCAAGTACGTCGATCACCAGGACGCCTACAAGTCGGTCGGCGAGGCGCTCAAGCACGGCGGCCTGCGCCAGCGCACCAAGGTCAACCTGAAGTGGATCGAGGCGCAGGAGCTGGAAGGCACCGACCTGTCTGCGCTGGACGGGATCGATGGCGTGCTGGTGCCGGGCGGCTTCGGCGATCGCGGCTTCGAGGGCAAGGTGCTGACCTCGCGCTATGCGCGTGAGCACCGGCTGCCGTACTTCGGCATCTGCTACGGCATGCAGGCGGCGGTGGTGGACTATGCGCGCCACGTCGCCGGCCTGGACAACGCCAACAGCACCGAAAACGACCGCCAGTCGCCCAATCCGGTGATCGGCCTGATCACCGAGTGGCGCACCGCCACCGGCGAGGTCGAGAAGCGCGACGAGAAGTCCGACCTGGGCGGCACCATGCGCCTGGGCCTGCAGGAGCAGCGGCTCAAGCCCGGTACCCTGGCGCGCGAGCTGTACGGCAAGGACGTGGTGTCCGAGCGCCACCGCCACCGCTACGAGTTCAACAACCGCTACCGCACCCAGCTGGAGGATGCCGGCCTGGTGATCGCCGCCAAGTCGATGGACGACACGCTGGTGGAGATGGTCGAACTGCCGCGCGAGGCGCATCCGTGGTTCCTGGCCTGCCAGGCGCACCCGGAGTTCCTATCCACCCCGCGCGACGGGCATGCGCTGTTCGTCGGCTTCATCCGCGCCGCGCGCGAGAGGAAGGCGGGCGGCAAGCTGCTGAAGGAAGCGCGTGCGTGAGCGATGCGCTGACACCTGCGCGTAGTGTGGAGCGGAAGGTCGCGAAGTGGCTGTTCATTGCTGCGCTTGCGGTGTATCCGCTGGCAGGCGTGTTCTACCAGGGCTGGAGAAACAGTTCTGGCTTGGCCGACAGCTACGCCATGGGCCTGGTCTATGCGCTGCTGATGGCGACGATGGCGGCCGTCCCGCTGATGGTACTGGCCCTGGTGTTCTGGCTCGCTGGCCGGGACCGGCAATGACGGCCCGGATCGATTTATTCCTGCAAGGAACCTACCGATGAAATTGTGCGGATTCGAGGTCGGCCTCGACCAGCCGCTGTTCCTGATCGCCGGCCCGTGCGTGATCGAGTCGATGCAGCTGCAGCTCGACGTCGCCGGCAAGCTGAAGGAGATCACCTCGAAGCTGGGCGTGAACTTCATCTTCAAGTCCAGCTTCGACAAGGCCAATCGCACCTCGGGTACCAGCTTCCGTGGTCCCGGCCTGGAGGAGGGCCTGAAGGTGCTGGACGCGGTGAAGCGGCAGATCGGCGTGCCGGTGCTGACCGACGTGCACGAGTACACCCCGATGAACGAGGTCGCCGCGGTCGTCGATGTGCTGCAGACCCCGGCGTTCCTGGTGCGCCAGACCGACTTCATCAAAAACGTCTGCGCGGCCGGCAAGCCGGTCAACATCAAGAAGGGCCAGTTCCTGTCGCCGTGGGACATGAAGCCGGTGGTCGAGAAGGCCAAGTCGACCGGCAACGAGCAGATCCTGGTCTGCGAGCGAGGTGCCAGCTTCGGCTACAACAATCTGGTCAGCGACATGCGCTCGCTGGCGGTGATGCGCGAGACCGGTTGTCCGGTGGTGTTCGACGCGACCCATTCGGTGCAGCTGCCGGGTGGGCAGGGTGGCAGTTCCGGCGGCCAGCGCGAGTTCGTGCCGGTGCTGGCCAAGGCGGCGGTGGCCGTTGGTGTCTCCGGCCTGTTCGCCGAGACCCATCCGGACCCGTCCAAGGCCTTGTCCGACGGTCCCAACGCGTGGCCGCTGGACCAGATGGAGGCGTTGCTGGAGACGCTGCTTGAGCTGGATACGGTCAGCAAGAAGCACGGTTTCGAGCGGTTCGCCTGAGCGCGCGCAAGTTCGATCCGGATTCCTGTGGGAGGGGCTTCAGCCCCGATGGGCTTTCCCGGTGAGGCCTGTCGGGGCTGAAGCCCCTCCCACATGTTCGTCGCATGCTTCGGGAATTTGGCAACGGCATCCACGACGGCGATAATCGCGGGCGTTTCGGCGTTTCCCCCTTTTCTGGCCACCGATCGGACCTATGACCAACATCGCCAAGATTCACGCTCGCGAGATCCTCGACAGCCGCGGCAATCCCACCCTGGAAGCGGACGTCACGCTGGAAGATGGTTCGTTCGGCCGCGCCGCGGTACCGTCCGGCGCTTCGACCGGCACCAAGGAGGCCGTGGAGCTGCGCGACGGCGACAAGACCCGCTACCTGGGCAAGGGCGTGCGCAAGGCGGTCGAGAACGTCAACGGCGCGATCGCCGTCGCGCTGCAGGGCTTCGACGCGGCCGACCAGCAGGGCCTGGATCGCCGCCTGATCGACCTGGACGGCACCGAGAACAAGGGCCGGCTGGGCGCCAATGCGCTGCTCGGCGTCTCGCTGGCCGCCGCGCACGCGGTGGCCGCCTCGCGCAAGCAGGCGCTGTGGCAGTACCTGGCCACGATCACCGAGTCGGACGTGGCGCTGCCGGTGCCGATGATGAACATCATCAACGGCGGTGCGCATGCCGACAACAACGTCGATTTCCAGGAGTTCATGGTGCTGCCGGTCGGCTTCGCCTCGTTCTCCGAGGCGCTGCGCGCCGGCACCGAGATCTTCCATTCGCTCAAGTCGGTGCTGAAGGGCCATGGCCTGAGCACGGCGGTTGGCGACGAGGGCGGCTTCGCCCCTGACTTCCGCAGCAATGTCGAGGCGCTGGACACGATTCTGGAGGCGATCGGCAAGGCTGGCTATACCGCCGGCGAGGACGTGCTGCTGGGCCTGGACGTGGCCTCCAGCGAGTTCTACGAGAACGGCAAGTACAACCTGGTCGGCGAGAACAAGCGCCTGACCTCCGAGCAGTTCGTCGACTTCCTGGCCGACTGGGCCGCCCAGTACCCGATCATCAGCATCGAGGACGGCCTGGCCGAGAACGACTGGGCCGGCTGGAAGCTGCTGACCGATCGCATTGGCGGCAAGGTCCAGCTGGTTGGCGACGACCTGTTCGTGACCAACCCGAAGATCTTCAAGGAAGGCATCGAGTCGGGCACCGCCAACGCGATCCTGATCAAGGTCAACCAGATCGGCACGCTGACCGAGACCCTGGAGGCGATCGCGCTGGCGCACCAGTCCGGTTATGCGGCGATCGTCTCGCACCGCTCCGGCGAAACTGAGGACACCACGATCGCCGACATCGCGGTGGCGACCACCGCGACCCAGATCAAGACTGGTTCGCTGTGCCGCAGCGATCGGGTGGCCAAGTACAACCAGCTGCTGCGCATCGAGCAAGCGCTCGGCAGCGGCGCGCGCTTCGCCGGTCGCGACGCGTTCGTCTCGATCAAGCGCTGAGCCGTGCGCAACTGGCGCTGGCTGCTGCTGGTGCTGGCGGTACTGCTGGCCTGGCTGCAGTATCGCTTCTGGTTCGGTACCGGCAATTCCGGCGAGGTGATGATGCTGGAAGCCCAGGTTGCCCACCAGAAGCGCGACAACGAGGGCCTGCACCAGCGCAACGCGGCCCTGGCCGCCGAGGTCAAGGACCTCAAGGAAGGCGAGGCGGCGATCGAGGAGCGCGCGCGCAGCGAGCTGGGCATGATCAAGCCGGGCGAGAAGTTCTATCGCGTGGTCGAGGATGCGCCGGTCGCCACGCCGGCGCATCCTGCGAAGCGCGGCGCTGCCGCTCCCGCGCCTGGCGAACAACCATGAGGTCGCAGGTATGGGCGGTGGTGCCGGCGGCCGGCCGCGGTACCCGTTTCGGCGGTGCATTGCCTAAGCAGTATCTGCTTGCCGGCGGTCGGCCGTTGATCGCGCACGCGCTCGAGGCGCTGGCCGCGCACCCGGTGGTGGCCGGCTTGATGGTGGTGATCAGTGAGGCCGATGCCGACTGGCCGGGCTGGGGCGAGGTGGCCGGCAAGCCGGTGCTGACCTGCACCGGAGGTGCCAGCCGCGCCGATTCCGTGCTGGCCGGGCTGCTTGCGTTGCCCGATTCGGTGCGTGCGGACGATTTCGTGCTGGTGCACGACGCGGCACGTCCCAATCTGGCCATCGGGGATCTGGACCGGCTGCTGGAGGCCGGTCGCGGTGATCCGGTCGGGGCGATCCTGGCCGCGCCGGTACGCGACACGCTCAAGCGTGCTGGCGACGATGGCGGCATCGACACCACTGAGTCGCGTGACCGGCTGTGGCGCGCATTCACGCCGCAGCTGTTCCGCCGGCACCAGCTGGCGCGTGCCCTGCAGGCCGCGGCGGCGGCTGGCGTTGAAGTCACCGACGAAGCGATGGCGATGGAGCGTCTGGGTCTGCGGCCGTTGTTGGTCGAGTGTGCCGAGGGCAATTTCAAGGTGACCACGCCCGCCGACCTGGCTCGCTTCGAGTTCGAACTTTCCCGGCGCGGCGGCTGATCCCGCTGCGCCGTTTCCTACAGGTAACACCATGACCGCGTTGAATTTCCGCATCGGCCAGGGCTTCGATGTGCATGCCTTCGGCGAGGGCGACCACATCATGCTCGGCGGCGTACGCGTGCCGCACAGCCAGGGCGTGCTCGCCCACAGCGATGGCGACGTGGTGCTGCACGCATTGTGCGATGCGATGCTCGGTGCGCTGGCACTGGGCGACATCGGCCAGCACTTTCCGCCGTCAGACGAGCGCTGGCGGGGCGCCGACAGCACCCGGTTCCTGGTCCATTGCGATGGTCTGCTGCGCGAGCGCGGCTGGCGTGTGGGCAATGCCGACGTGACCGTGGTGTGCGAACGGCCGAAGGTCGGCCCGCATGCGCCGGCGATGCGCGAGCGGATCGCGCAGGTGCTGGCGGTCGGGCCCGATTGCGTCAGCGTCAAGGCCACCACCAGCGAGCAACTTGGCTTCACCGGGCGCGCGGAAGGCATCGCCGCGCAGGCGGTGGTGCTGCTGGTGAAGGCATGAGCGAGGCATTGCCGCGCGCTTTCGGCATGTCGGTCCTGGCCGCGCGCATCCGCACCCGGCCGGAGGATTTCCGGGTCGACGAGATCGACGCGTTCGCGCCGCATGGGGAGGGCGAGCACCTGTTGCTCACGCTGCGCAAGCGCGGGCTCAACACCGCCGAGGTCGCGCGCCGGCTGGCCAGGTGGGCCGGAATCGGCGAGGTCGGCATCGGCTACGCTGGGCTGAAGGATCGCCATGCGATCACCACCCAACGCTTCAGCGTGCACCTGCCGCGCCGCGTCGCCCCGCCGCTGGAGGCCTTGCAGGACGAAGATCTGCAGGTGCTCCACAGCGTCTGGCACAACCGCAAGCTGCCGCGCGGCGCGCTCGCCGGCAATCGTTTCACGCTGCTGCTGCGCCAGGTCGAGGGCGATCCGGCGCAGATCGAGGCGAGGCTCGCGCAGATTGCCGCGCGCGGCATCCCGAACTGGTTCGGTGAGCAGCGTTTCGGCCGGGGTGGCGGCAACGTCGGGCAGGCGTTGGCGATGTTTGCCGGGGCCAGGGTCAGGCGCGAACAGCGCTCGATCCTGTTGTCGGCCGCGCGTTCGGAGCTGTTCAATCGGGTGCTGACGCGGCGAGTCGGGCAGGGCAGCTGGGACAGCGCGCTGGAAGGCGAGGTCTGGATGTTGGCCGGCAGTCGCAGCGTGTTCGGTCCGGAACCATGGAACGATGCGCTGGCGCAGCGCCTGGCCGCGTTCGACATCCACCCGACCGGGCCGCTGTGGGGCGAGGGTGAGTTGCGGTCGAGCGCGGCGTGCCTGCAAGACGAGCTGGCGGCGCTCGACGACGAGGTCTCGCTGCGGTTGCGACAGGGCCTGGAGCAGGCCGGGTTGAAACAGGAGCGTCGCGCACTGCGATTGCAGGTGGCCGACCTGACCTGGACGTGGTGCGAGATGGATGTGCTGGAGCTGACGTTCTCGCTGCCGCCGGGCAGCTATGCCACCGCGTTGTTGCACGAGTTGGGCGAGGTGGCTGAGAGGGCGTGATTGGGGGTTGGGGATTCGCAACAGCGCGATAGCGGAGGGCTCACTGTGAGAGCGACTCCGGGTGGCCTCGGGCCATCAGTCGCGACGCGGCGCTGCCGGGAAAGCCTGTCGCGACTGAAGTCGCTCCTACAGATTCCCGGTTCCGGCGCCTATCGCGCCAGCAGCACCAGTACCGCGCCCGTGCCGCCCTGCGCCAGCGGCGCGGAATGGAAGGCCAGTACGTCGTTGCGCTGGCGCAGCATCCGGTCGACCAGGTTCTTGAGGACCGGGGGGCCACCATCGGACTGCAAGCCCTTGCCGTGGATGATGCGCACGCAACCGTATTCGTGAGCATGCGCCTCGGCCAGGAACTGGCGCAGCATCGTTCCGGCCTGCGTGGCGTTCGCCCCATGCAGGTCGAGTTCGTCCTGCACCGAGAACTGGCCGCGCTTGAGTCGCTGGAACAGCCGTGGCGGCAGCTGATCACGGCGGTAGCTGGCAGTATCGCCGGCCTCCAGTGGGGAGGTGTCGCGCAACATCCGCGCGAACTCGCCGAGCGCCTCGGCCTCGTCGCGTTCGGCCATGCGCGCGCGTGGGCGAGGCCTGGGCTTGCTGTCGATGACGGGCGCGGGCGCGCGGATCGGCTTCACCGCGCCGATGGCGGCGCGGAACAGCGCGGCGTCGTCTTCGTCTTCCGGATGTTGCATGCGCACAGGGTAGCGCCCCCGATCCGTCATGCAACCGCACCGGAACAGGCCGGGCGCATCCGGTATCATGTCGGCGTTCCCCGAGGAGTCCCATGCGAGTACTCGTAAGCAACGATGATGGCGTCGATGCCCCCGGCATCCACCTCCTGGCCGAGGAGCTGCGCGGCGCCGGTCACGAGGTTACCGTGGTGGCGCCGGACCGCGACCGTTCCGGCGCCAGCAATTCGCTCACACTGGACCTGCCGATCCGCACCCGCCGGATCGATCGCTGCACCCACAGCGTCGCCGGCACCCCGACCGACTGCGTGCACCTGGCGCTGACCGGCATGCTGGACTATGAGCCGGACATCGTGGTGTCCGGTATCAACAACAGTGCCAACCTCGGCGACGACGTGATCTATTCGGGCACCGTGTCGGCGGCGATGGAGGGGCGCTTTCTCGGCCTGCCGGCGGTGGCGGTGTCGCTGGTCACCCGCAACCACGAAGCGCAGCACTACCGCACCGCCGCGCGTGCCGCGGTGGAGATCGTCAAGCGGCTGAAGGCCGATCCGCTGCCGGCCGATACCATCCTCAACGTCAACGTGCCGGATTTGCCGTGGCACGAGGTGCGCGGCTTCGAGGTCACCCGGCTCGGCAACCGCCATCGTTCCGAGCCGTGCATTGCTCAGCGTGACCCGCGCGGTCGCACCGTTTACTGGATCGGTCCGGCCGGTCCCGAACAGGATGCCGGCCCCGGCACCGACTTCCACGCGGTACGCACCGGGCATATCTCGATCACCCCGATCCAGGTCGATCTGACCCGCTACCAGGCACTGGAGACAGTGGCGAGCTGGGTCGGCGGCCTGAGCGCGGCCCTGGACGCGCCGGCATGACCCCGCGATTGCGCCTGCAGCCGGCGGCGGTCGGGATCGGCATGACCTCGCAGCGCGTGCGCGATCGTCTGGTCGAGCGCTTGCGCGAGGCCGGCATTCGCGATGAGTCCGTGCTCAACGCGGTGCGGATCGTGCCGCGCCACCTGTTCATCGACGAGGCGCTGGCCTCGCGCGCTTACGAGGACACCGCGCTGCCGATCGGCCACGGCCAGACCATCTCGCAGCCATGGGTAGTGGCGCGGATGACCGAGGCGGTACTCGAGGTGGCGCCAAAGAAGGTGCTGGAGGTCGGCACCGGCTCGGGCTATCAGGGCGCGATCCTGGCTGCGCTCGGGCTGGAGGTCTATACGGTTGAGCGCATCGGCGACCTGCTGCGGCAGGCGCGCAAGCGTTTCCGCCAGCTTGGCATGAACGTGCGCAGCAAGCATGACGACGGTCGCGTCGGCTGGTCCGAGCATGGCCCGTTCGATGCGATCGTGGTGACCGCCGCGGCGCCGGCGCTGGTGGACGCGCTGGTCGACCAGCTCGCGGCTGGCGGCCGGCTGGTGGCGCCGGTCGGCGGCGCCGGCAGCCAGTCGCTGGTGCAACTCACTCGAGGCACGGACGGCGGTATCGAGCAGCAGGTTCTGGCGCCGGTCACGTTCGTGCCGTTGTTGTCGGGCATGCTGGACTGAATACAACAGGACCATTCGATGAAGATATTTGGGCCGATGTATGACGTGGCCATCCGCTGGTCACGCCATCGCCGCGCGCCGGCTCTGCTGACCGGGTTGAGCTTTGCGGAGGGTTTTGTCTTTCCGGTCCCCCCGGAGGTGATGCTGGCGCCGATGTCGCTGGCGCAGCCTCGACGCGCCCTGTGGTTCGCCACCTTGAGTTTGATGGGCTCACTGGCTGGGGCGCTGGTGGGCTATCTTCTCGGACATTTCGCATTTGCCGCACTGCATCCGCTGATCGAATGGCTGGGCTGGAGCGCGAAGATCGACCAGCAGGTGGCGCAGCTGCGCCAGGTGGTGGCCGAGTCGCCCTGGCGCGCATTCTGGCTGCTGGTGCTGGTGGGTTTCACCCCGATCCCGCTGAAGATCTTCACCTGGGCCTCCGGGGTGGTCGGCGTACCGATGCTGCCGTTCCTGGCGAGCATGCTGGTCGGGCGCGGCAAACGGGTGTATCTGGTGGCCGGGGCGATCCGGCTCGGCGGTGCGCGCGCTGAAGCCGCGCTGCACCGCTGGATCGAGCCGCTGGGATGGATCGCGAGCGTGGTGCTACTGGGCTTGGTGGGCTGGTTGGTATGGAGGGCTAAATTCGGATGAAACACGAGTCAGGCATGGATATGGCGCGGCGCGGCGTGGCGCTCCTGCTGGTGGGAATGCTCGCGGCCTGCGGCAGCGCGACGGTGGTGCGCTCGCCCTCGGCAGGTGGGCGCGCATCTGTGGCCAGCGTGCCGAAGGCTTCCGTGGCCAAGCCCGGGGCCACGGTGACGGTGCAGCGTGGCGACACGCTGTATGCGATCTCGCGTCGTACCGGCATCGCCCCGCAGGATCTTGCCGCCTGGAACGGCCTGTCCACGCCGGATACGCTTTATCCAGGCCAGAGCCTGCGCCTGTATCCTTCGGGCGGGGCGGTCGCTGCCTCCCGGCCGCCAGCCGCCGCGTCCTCGCCGGGCCAGGCAGCAGCACCGGCCGCGGTGGCGGCAACGCCGATCAGCAGTGGCTTCAACTGGCGCTGGCCGGCCGATGGCGCGGTGGTTGGCAGTTTCGTCCAGGGCGAGGCGACCAAGCAGGGAGTGGACATCGCCGGGACCGGCGGCCAGGCAGTGCGTGCCGCCGCCGACGGCGTGGTGGTGTACTCGGGCAATGGCCTGGTCGGCTATGGCGAGTTGATCATCATCAAGCACAATGAGCAGTGGCTGTCGGCCTATGGCCACAATCGCAAGCGCCTGGTCAATGAAGGCCAGAACGTCAAGGCCGGGCAGCAGATCGCCGAGATGGGGAGCAGCGGTGCCGCGCGCGACATGTTGCACTTCGAGATCCGCTACAACGGCAAACCGGTCGATCCGCTGCTGTACCTGCCCAGGAAATAAGCGCTGTCGCGGCGCCCGGCGCGCCCTCCTGCGCCATGGCCCCTGTCGGCCTCGCTGCATGCTCTTGATTACCCGCAAGCGCAGCTGGGAGCGGTGCCGCACCGTCCGGGACGAGGGGGGTGATGGGGTTGCGGCTTGCGTTCCTACCTGGGCAGGATCATCGCCAGCGCGACCTTGCGGCCCTCGCTGGCGAGTACGTTGTAGGTCCGGGCGGCGGCGGCATTGGTCATCGCCTCTATGCCAATGCCACGGGTCAGACAGGCAGCCATCACTTCGGGCGTGGGGAATCCCTGGTGCTCGCCGGTGCCGAGCAGGACCAGTGCCGGCGCTAGCGCCAGCACCGCTTGCATCTGCTCGGCGGTCAGCTGCTCGAGCGAGTCGACTGGCCAGTCCTCGACCAGTGCTTCCGGCGCCAGCAGGAAGCTGCGCCGCAGAATCTGCTCGTTGACCTTGGCCTGGCGCCCGTCGGCCGAGCGCAGCGCATAGGTGTAGTCGGGATGTTCCTGGCTCAGCAGCATGGGGCGGCTCAGGCGCGCGGCAGGACGATCTGGCGCTTTTCCTTGCTGGGCCGATAGAGGATGGCGGTGTGCCCGATCCGCTGGACCAGCGCGCTGCCGGTGTGTCCGAGGATCTCGGCGATCAGCGCGTCACGCGTCTCGCGGTCGTCCGCGCCCACCTTCACCTTGACCAGCTCGTGCCGCTCCAGGACTTCGTCCAGCTCCGCCAGGAACGCGGGCGTGACCCCCTTGCCGCCGGTCTGGAGCAATGCCTTGAGGTCGTGGGCCTGGCCGCGCAGGAAACGGGTCTGGGACGGGGTGAGCGCAATGGACATGCAGGAGAAAGGGAAGCCAAGGGGGTTCAGGGTATCATGACGCTCCCTCAGGTCCCTCCATCCGATGTCCCGCAGCAAGAGCAGCCAGCGTTGGCTCAAAGAGCACTTCTCCGACCCCTTCGTGAAGAAGGCGCAGGCCGAGGGCATGCGTTCGCGCGCGGCCTATAAACTGGAGGAGCTGCTCGAACGCGACCGCCTGCTGAAGCCGGACATGGTCGTGGTTGACCTGGGCGCCGCCCCCGGTGGCTGGTCGCAGCAGGTCCGCAGGCAGCTGGGCGACCGCGGCCGGGTGCTGGCGCTGGACATCCTGGAGATGCCGCCGTTGGCGGGTGTCGAGTTTCTTCACGGCGATTTCAGGGAGGCGGCGGTTCTGGCGCAATTCGAGGAAATGCTGGGCGGAACGCCGGTGGACCTTGTGCTCTCGGACATGGCCCCCAATAAGAGTGGGATGGACGCGGTCGACCAGCCGCGGATGATGCATCTGGCTGAACTGGCGATGGACTTCGCCGATGGCCACCTGAAGCCGGGCGGGGCGTTCCTGATCAAGCTGTTCCAGGGCGTCGGGTTCGACGACTACGTCCGCGAGCTGCGTCGACGCTACGACAAGGTGTCCATCCGCAAGCCGCAGGCGTCGCGCAAGCGCTCGCCCGAGGTTTACGCCCTCGGTCAGGGCAAGCGTGCCCAGATCAAGTAAGCTGCCCCCAAGAACCAAGTGATTTCAGAGAACGAGCGAGAGGGACACCGGAGCCAATGAGGATGAACGACTTGACCAAGAATCTGCTGCTATGGGTGGTCGTCGCCGTCGTGCTGATGGTGGTGTTCCAGAGTTTCTCGCCGCGCGGGGTGTCCGGGGCGGGCAGCGACTCGATCAGCTACACCCAGTTCCTGGAGGACGTGGACAACGGCCGGGTCAAGTCGGTGGACTTCACCGACGAGAGCGGGTTCGCGGTCAACGCGATCCGGTTCAAGCGCAGCGACGGCAGCGAGGGCATCGTCTATGGCCCGCGCGATGACAAGCTGGTCGACGTGCTGTATGCCAAGAAAGTCGAGATGACCCGCGCCAAGCCGGCCAGCGGGCCGAGCTTCTGGTCGATCGTGCTGAACTTCCTGCCGGTCATCCTGATCATCGGCTTCTGGCTGTTCATCATGCGCCAGATGCAGGGCGGCGGCGGCGGCGCCAAGGGCGCGATGTCGTTCGGCAAGTCGCGCGCCAAGCTGCAGGGCGAGGACCAGATCAAGGTCACGTTCGCCGATGTGGCCGGCTGCGACGAGGCCAAGGAGGAGGTCGGCGAGCTGGTCGACTTCCTGCGCGACCCGTCCAAGTTCACCAAGCTCGGCGGGCGGATCCCGCGCGGCGTGCTGATGGTCGGCTCGCCCGGCACCGGCAAGACCCTGCTGGCCAAGGCGATCGCCGGCGAGGCCAAGGTGCCGTTCTTCTCGATCTCCGGCTCGGACTTCGTCGAGATGTTCGTCGGCGTCGGCGCCAGCCGCGTGCGCGACATGTTCGAGCAGGCCAAGAAGCACGCGCCGTGCATCATCTTCATCGACGAGATCGACGCGGTCGGTCGCCATCGCGGCGCCGGCCTGGGCGGTGGCCACGACGAGCGCGAGCAGACTCTGAACCAGCTGCTGGTCGAGATGGATGGCTTCGAGGGCGGCGAGGGCGTGATCGTGATTGCCGCGACCAACCGTCCGGACGTGCTCGACCCGGCGCTGCTGCGCCCGGGCCGGTTCGACCGCCAGGTCGTGGTCGGCCTGCCGGATGTGAAGGGGCGCGAGCAGATCCTGCGCGTGCACATGCGCAAGCTGCCGCTGGCCGGCGACGTCGAGCCGCTGGTGATCGCGCGCGGCACCCCGGGCTTCTCCGGCGCCGACCTGGCCAACCTGTGCAACGAGGCGGCATTGTTCGCCGCGCGCGGCAACGAGAAGGAGGTCCGCATGGATCACTTCGATCGTGCCCGCGACAAGATCCTGATGGGCGCGGAGCGCCGCTCGATGGCGATGAGCGAGGAGGAGAAGACCCTTACCGCCTATCACGAGGCCGGCCACGCCATCGTCGGCCGCCTGGTGCCCGAGCACGACCCGGTCTACAAGGTCACGATCATCCCGCGCGGCCGCGCGCTGGGCGTGACGATGTACCTGCCGGAAGGCGACAAGTACTCGATGAACCGCGTCGCGATCGAGTCGCAGCTGTGCTCGCTGTACGGCGGGCGCGTCGCCGAGGAGCTGATCTTCGGCGAGGACAAGGTCACCACCGGCGCCTCCAACGACATCGAGCGTGCGACCAAGATGGCGCGCAACATGGTCACCAAGTGGGGCCTGTCCGACGAGCTCGGCCCGGTCGCCTACGGCGAGCAGGAGGACGAGGTGTTCCTGGGGCGTTCGGTTACCCAGCACAAGAACGTCTCCGACGAGACTGCGCGCAAGATCGACGAGGTCGTGCGCACGATCCTGGACAAGGCCTACGCCCGCACCAAGCAGATCCTGACCGAGAACCTGGACAAGCTGCATGCGATGTCCAAGCTGCTGCTTGAGTACGAGACCATCGACGTGCCGCAGATCGACGCGATCATGGACGGCCGCGATCCGCCGCCGCCGGCTGGCTGGGGCAAGTCCGGCAAGGACGGTGGCGACAACGACAAGGGCTCGCCGCGGCCGCTGCCGCCGATCGCCGGGCCTGCCGAGCAGGTCTGAGTCAGCACAGGAAACCCGGGAGCGATCCCGGGCTTCCTGCGTTTCAGCTGTTGGTACCGTAGGAGCGACTTTAGTCGCGATGGGGCGTTCCCGGTAGAGCCCCATCGCGGCTGAAGCCGCTCCTACGGGAGCAGCCAGCGTTCGAGAGTAGCCGGCGTTGCCGGCCGGTTCGGTTTCGCCGCGTTCCGGGCGACAATATCTGTCCGAACCCGTATGAGATTGCCTGCGATGTCCGATCAGCCGCCGCCCTCGACGACCCGCGAGATCGTCATCGCCACCGTGGTCGGCGTGGCGGTCGGCCTGGCGCTGGACAATGTGGTGATCGGTGCCGGGATCGGCATCGGCCTGGGCGTGCTGCTCAGCGTGCTGAAGATCGTCCGCGCGGAGAAGCGCGAGTGATGTTCGACACTGCGCCCGTGCTCGACTGCGGCGGTCGCGCGCTGCGCCTGGACCGCCCGCAGGTGATGGGCATCGTCAACGTGACCCCGGATTCGTTCTCCGACGGCGGCCGCCACGACAGCCTGGAGGCGGCGCTCGCGCACGGCCTGCGGTTGGTGGAGGAGGGGGCCGCGATCCTGGATATCGGCGGCGAATCGACCCGGCCCGGCGCCGCGCCGGTCCCGGTCGAGGAGGAACTGCGCCGGGTGGTGCCGCTGATCGAGCGCCTGGCGGCGCGCACGGCGGTGCCGATCAGCATCGACACCTCCAAGCCGGAGGTGATGCGCGCGGCGGTCGCCGCCGGCGCCGGCATGATCAACGACATCGGCGCGCTGGGCGCGCCCGGTGCGCTGGAGGCTGCCGCCGAGCTGGGCGTGCCGGTGGTGCTGATGCACATGCAGGGCGAGCCGCGCTCGATGCAGGTCGCGCCGCACTACGACGACGTGGTCGGCGAGGTGCACCGGTTCCTGGCCGAGCGCGTCTTCGCCGCCGAGATGGCCGGCATCGACAAGCGCAGGATCGTGCTCGACCCGGGCTTCGGCTTCGGCAAGACCACCGCGCACAACCTGCAACTGCTGGCCGAGCTGGAGCGGTTCGCCGGGTTCGGCCTGCCGCTCCTGGCCGGCCTGTCGCGCAAGCGCAGCATCGGTGAGCTGACCGGGCGACAGGTGCCGGCCGAGCGCGTGCACGGTTCGGTGGCGGCGCACCTGATCGCTGTCCAGCGCGGCGCCAGGATCCTGCGCGTGCACGACGTCGCCGCCACCGTGGACGCGCTGAAGGTGCTGGAGGCGCTGCCGCAGAAGACGGCCGCGGCGACGGTGCCGTCTCCCGCGATCCGCTGGCCCGACGACGAATGACCGCGCCGGCGTCACCGCGCTGACTGCCTCCGCGCACTCCAGCATGCACGACACCCGTCCCCTCGCCATCGCCCTGATGGGGCCGACCGCCAGCGGCAAGACCGCGGCGGCGCTGGCGCTCGCGCAGCGCTGCGGCGGCGAGATCGTCAGCGTCGATTCCGCGCTGGTGTACCGCGGGCTGGACATCGGCGCGGCCAAGCCGGACCGGGCGATGCGGGCGGCGGTGCCGCACCACCTGATCGATGTCTGTGATCCCTGGCAGGCATATTCGGCCGCCGAGTTCGCGCGCGAGGCGCGCATCGCGATCGACGGCATCGTCGCGCGTGGCCGGCTGCCGATCCTCGCCGGCGGTACCGGCCTGTACTTCCGCTCGCTGCTGACCGGCCTGTCGCAGATGCCGCCCGCCGATCCGGTGGTGCGCGAGCAACTGGCCGCGGAGGCGGCGGTGCGCGGCTGGCCGGCGCTGCATGCCGCGCTGGCGGAGGTCGATCCGGTCGCGGCCGCGCGCATCCACGCTACCGATCCGCAGCGGATCCAGCGTGCGCTGGAGGTCTACCGGTTGAGCGGGACGCCGATCAGCGCCTGGCAGGCGATGCCGCCGCCGCCGCGCCTGCCGCTGCGCGTGCTCAAGCTGGTGCTGGCGCCACGCGAGCGCGCAGTGCTGCATGTACGGATCGAGCGCCGCTTCGACGCGATGCTGGCCGATGGCTTCCTTGACGAGGTGCGCAGGCTGCGGGCATTGCCGGAGATGGCCGCGGTGGCGCTGCCGCTCGAGCTGCCGGCGGTGCGCGCGGTCGGCTACCGGCAGGCCTGGGAGCACCTGGACGGGCGCTACGGCATGCCCGAATTCCGCACGCGTGCGATCCAGGCCACCCGCCAGCTGGCCAAGCGCCAGCTGACCTGGCTGCGGGGCGAGCTGGATGCGCGCTGGTTCGACCCGGAAGGCGATGCGGAGCGGCTGCAGTCGTCGATTGCGACCTTCCTTGCCACCGGTGGCACTGCCAGCGGCGCGCCAGCCGTGTAACATCCGGGGTCCGGAAACCGGCTGGGGATAGCAGGTGTCGACCGGACCCAATAAAAACAATCAATAAAAGGGAGTCTTCAGATGTCCAAGGGGCAATCCTTGCAGGATCCTTTCCTGAACGCACTGCGCCGCGAGCGGGTTCCGGTGTCGGTCTACCTGGTCAACGGCATCAAGCTGCAGGGCACGATCGAGTCGTTCGACCAGTTCGTGGTGCTGCTGCGCAATACCGTCAGCCAGATGGTCTACAAGCACGCCATCTCGACCGTGGTGCCGGCGCGTAACGTACGCGTGGGGCCTGGCGGCGGCTACGTGCAGTCCGGAAACGATGCGTCAGGCCAGGATGACAGCGACGTTGATTGAGTCCGGAGTGATGGGTGTTTGACCGTTCGCGCAAGGGCGAATACGCGCTGCTGATCCAGCCGCATTCCGGCGGGCCGGCCGAGGAGGACGTGCTGGAGGAGTTTGCCGACCTGGCGCGCTCGGCCGGTGCGTCCGTGGCCGCCACGCTGACCGCGCGCATCGACCGGCCGAGCCCGTCCACGCTGATCGGCAGCGGCAAGCTGGAGGAGGTCAAGGCCGCGGCCGACGCCACCGGCGCCGACCTGGTGCTGGTCAACCATCCGCTCACGCCGGTGCAGGAGCGCAACCTGGAGAAGTACCTGGAGCGGCGCGTGATCGACCGCACCGGACTAATCCTGGACATCTTCGCCCAGCGCGCGCGCAGCCACGAGGGCAAGTTGCAGGTCGAACTGGCGCAGCTGCGCCATCTGGCGACCCGGCTGGTGCGCGGCTGGACCCACCTGGAGCGCCAGCGCGGCGGTTCGATCGGCCTGCGCGGACCCGGCGAAACCCAGCTGGAAACCGACCGCCGCCTGCTGCAGAAGCGGGTCGAGCAGTTGCAGAAGCGGCTGGAGAAGGTCGAGGTGCAGCGCACCCAGATGCGCCGGGCCCGGGTGCGCAGTGAACTGCCGAGGGTGGCGCTGGTGGGCTACACCAACGCCGGTAAGTCGACGCTGTTCAACGCGCTGACCGGCGCGGAGGCCTACGCCGCCGACCAGTTGTTCGCGACCCTGGACCCGACCGTGCGCCGGATCGCGCTGCCGGGCGGTCACGTGGTCCTGGCCGACACCGTCGGCTTCGTCCGCGACCTGCCGCACGAATTGGTCGCCGCGTTTCGCTCGACCCTCTCGGAGGCACGCGAGGCGGATCTGTTGCTGCACGTGGTCGATGCGGCCGATCCGCTGCGCGAGGACCGCATCCGCCAGGTCGATGAAGTGCTGCATGCGGTCGGTGCCGGCGAGCTGCCGCAGTTGCTGGTGTTCAACAAGATCGACCGTATCGAGGGCGCCGAGGTGCGCCACGACGCGCAGGACGGCATCCCGGACGAGGCGCGCCGCGAGCGCGTCTGGATCTCCGCGCGCGATGGCGACGGCCTGGCGCTGCTGCGCGACGTGCTTGCCCGCCGCCTCAACCTGCGCCATGTGCAGGGCACGCTGCGGCTGTCGCCGTCGGCCGGTCGGCTGCGCTCGCGCCTGCATGCGCTGGACGTGGTGCGCGGCGAGCAGGCCGACGAGGACGGCTGGCTGATCCAGGTCGACCTGCCGATGGCCGAGGCCGAGCGTCTGGCGGCCGGCGGCGACGGCGAGCCGATCCGCGCTCTGCTGCCGCGCGTCCAGGACGAGTGGTAGCCGCCGGGGTTCCTCCTACAGGAAGCGCCCGGGGACGGCTCGTCCATCGATACATCGCCTTATCCTCACTCTTGCGATGATTGCTTCCCGCGGACATCCATGTGCATCCGGAGTCGTTACCATGTCGGACCAGCAAGCTGACGCCATTCCCCATTACACCGCGGCGGAAAAGCGCCACCGCGTATTCGCGATCATGGCCGCGTCCTCGGGCAACCTGGTGGAGTGGTTCGACTTCTATGTCTACGCGTTCTGCGCGATCTACTTTGCCGGCGAGTTCTTTCCCAAGAGCGATCCCACCGCGCAACTGTTGAACACCGCAGGCGTGTTCGCCGCCGGGTTTCTGATGCGGCCGATCGGCGGCTGGCTGTTCGGCAGCATCGCCGACCGCTACGGGCGCAAGTCCTCGATGCTGATATCGGTGACGATGATGTGCGCCGGTTCGTTACTGATCGCCTGCCTGCCCACCTACGCAACGATCGGCACACTGGCGCCGGTACTGCTGCTGCTGGCGCGACTGCTCCAGGGGTTGTCGGTGGGGGGCGAGTATGGCACTACCGCCACCTACATGAGCGAGGTGGCGTTGCGTGGCCAGCGCGGCTTTTTCTCCTCCTTCCAGTACGTGACACTGATCGGCGGCCAACTGCTGGCGGTGCTGGTGATCGTGGTGATGGAGGCGCTGCTGTCCGAGCAGGAGATCCGCGCCTGGGGCTGGCGCGTGCCGTTCGTGATCGGCGCGGCCGCGGCGGTGGTCTCGGTGCTGCTGCGGCGCACGCTCAGCGAAACCCAGAAGGAGGAGGTGCTCAAGGACAAGGACGCTGGCACGCTCGGCGTGCTGTTCGGCGACCACAAGGCGGCGTTCTTCACCGTGCTCGGCTACACCGCCGGTGGTTCGCTGATCTTCTACACCTTCACTACCTACATGCAGAAGTTCCTGGTCAACACGGTGCACTTGCCGATCAAGACCGCGAGCTTCGTGATGACCGGCGCGCTGTTCCTGTACATGTGCATGCAACCACTGTTCGGCATGCTGTCCGACCGCATCGGCCGGCGCAACAACATGTTGCTGTTCGGCGCGCTCGGGGTGCTGTTCACCGTGCCGATCCTGACCGCGCTGCAACACGTCCAGAGCCCGCTTGCCGCGTTCGTACTGATCGTGGTGGCGCTGACGATCGTGAGTTTCTACACCTCGATCAGCGGGATCGTCAAAGCCGAGATGTTCCCGCCGGAGATCCGTGCGCTTGGCGTCGGCCTGGCCTACGCGATCGGCAACGCGATCTTCGGCGGCTCGGCCGAATACGTCGCGCTCGGCCTGAAGAAGCTCGGTTACGAGCCGGCGTTCTTCTGGTACGTCACGGTGATGATGGCGGTGGCGCTGCTGGTGAGCCTGCGCTTGCCGAAGCGGGCGACCTACCTGCATCACGACCACTGAAGCATGCACGCGGCGCAGACACGGCCTGTGAATTGGGTTAAAAACGGGTCTGACCCATAGCGGGCTGTCCGATGCCGATTCCTTCCGATTCCGAGCTGCGCGAACTGTCCGAGGTGCTGGGAGCGCAGTTGCTGGCGCGGCGCGAACACCTGGTCACCGCCGAAAGCTGCACCGGTGGCTGGATCGCCAAGGCAATGACCGATGTCGCCGGCTCCTCGGCATGGTTCGACTGCGGCATGGCCGCCTACAGCTACGAGGCCAAGCAGGCATTGCTCGGGGTGCGTCCGCAGACGCTGGAAACCTATGGCGCGGTCAGCCGCGAGACGGTGATCGAGATGGTGTCCGGTGCGCTGGTGAATTCGGGCGCGAGCATCGCGGTGGCGGTCACCGGCATTGCCGGCCCCGGCGGCGGCAGCGCCGACAAGCCGGTTGGCACGGTCTGGGTCGGCTGGAAGCGGCGTGGTGGCTATGCCAGCGCCGAACTGTTCCATTTCGACGGCGACCGCGACGCGGTGCGGCGGCAGACTGTGGCCATCGCGTTGCATGGGCTGGGACGCATCCTGGGCTCGCTGCCATGAGCGCGCGTGCGCTGCCGCCGTTGCGCGCAGGGCAGGGCATGCCATGGTGATGTGGGATGCGCTCGGCACCGTGCGCGATCTGGGACGGTTGCAGGAGATTGCCTCGGTCCTGATCCGCTACGGGTTCGGCGACGTCGTGCGCCGCATCGGTATGGCCGACGTGCTCGAGCGGGCCGGGCGGCTGCTGCACTGGCACAAGGCCGAGGGGATGCTGCGCATGTCGGCCGCGGTGCGGGTCCGGCGCGCGCTCGAAGACCTCGGGCCGACCTTCGTGAAGCTCGGTCAGGTGCTCGCCACGCGCGTGGATCTGCTGCCGCCGGAATGGACCGACGAGCTTTCCGAATTGCAGAACGCGGTGCCGGCGCTGCCGTTCGAACAGATTCGCGGTCAGCTGCTGGCCGATCTCGGCATGCCACCGGAACAGGTATTCGCCCGCTTCGACGAAACCGCGCTGGCGGCCGCCTCGCTGGCGCAGACGCACCGGGCCTGGCTGCAGGATGGCCGGGCGGTAGTGCTGAAGGTACGCCGACCCGGCATTCGCGAGGTGATCGAGGCCGACCTGCGCCTGCTGGCGCGGCTGGCCGAGATCGTCGAGGCGCGCGCGCCGGACCTGCAGCGCTACCGGCCAAAGGAAGTGGTCCACCAGTTCACCGTATCGCTGCGCCGCGAACTGGACTTCGTTGCCGAATGCCGCAATGCCGAGCGCATCGCCGCCGGCTTCGCCGGGCATGACGAGGTAGTCATCCCTGCGGTGCATTGGCAATGGACCTGCGCCAGCCTCAACGTGCAGGACTTCGTTGACGGCATCCCGGGGCGGGATCTGGCGGCGGTGGATGCGGCTGGGCTCGATCGCGTGCAACTGGCGCAGCGGGGCGCCGGCATCGTGCTGAAGATGGTGCTCGAGGACGGCTGCTTCCACGCCGACCCGCACCCCGGCAACATCTTCTACATGCGCGATGGCCGCATCGGCATCATCGACTTCGGCATGGTCGGGCGGATCTCCGAGCAGCGGCGGCTGCAGGTGGCGCAGTTGCTGTACGGGCTGGTCGAGCACGACACGGAACTGGTCGTCGACGTGCTGCTGGAATGGGCGGCCGGCGGGCTCGAGGTCGACGAGGCGAGGCTGCAGCAGGAAATCGGTACGTTCGTCGACCAGTATCGCGGGGTGCCGCTGAAGGCGTTGCGGATCGGTGCGATGCTGGCCGACATCACCGCGATCCTGCGCGAGCACGCGCTGAGCCTGCCGCCGGACCTGGCGCTGATGATCAAGGCCTTTCTCAGCCTGGAAGGCATGGGGCGTCAGCTCGATCCCGATTTCGACATGGCCAGCGAGGCGCGGCCGTACCTGCGGGGAGTACTGCTGCGGCGTTTCGCGCCAAGCCAGGTACTGCGGCGCGGCCGCCGCACGTTGGGCGGCGCGATCGACCTGATCGGCGACCTGCCGCGCGATCTCAAGCGGCTACTGCAGGCGGCCCGTCGTGGACGGCTGCAACTGCACGTGGAAACCCAGTCGCTCAAGGCGTTCGGGGCGCAGATCAACCGCGCCGCCAACCGGCTGACGATGGGTATCGTGACCGCCGCATTGGTGATCGGCTCGTCGATCGTGATGAACAGCGTTGGCGGCATTGCCAGTCGCTGGCTGCTCGGGATCGGCGTGGCCGGCTTCATCGGCGCGGCCCTGTGCGGCATCTGGATCCTGGTCTCGATCTGGCGCAGCGGAAGGGACTGACCGGGCGTCCTGTAGTTTTTGTAGGAGCGCGCGGCCAGGTCATCCAACCCGCTTGCAGTTGTCGAAATTAGTAGTAATACTACTAACCATGGACCTGACCGACACCCAGCAGGCAATTCTGGCGATGATCGCCGAGCACATCGAGTCCGACGGCGTGCCGCCGTCGCAGACCGAGATTGCCCGCGCCTTCGGCTTCAAGGGGGTGCGCGCCGCGCAATACCATCTGGAGGCGCTGGAACAGGCCGGGGCGATCCGGCGCGTGCCCGGGCAGGCGCGCGGCATCCGCCTGGCCGCCGCCGCCGAGCCCGTCTTGCCGCGCGTCGCCAACGACGACGTTCTGCGCCTGCCGGTGCTGGGGCGGGTCGCCGCGGGCCTGCCGATCGGCGCCGACATCGGCTCGGACGATTTCCTGGTGCTGGACCGGGTGCTGTTCTCGCCCTCGCCGGACTACCTGCTGAAGGTGCAGGGCGACTCGATGCGCGACGAGGGCATCTTCGACGGTGACCTGATCGGCGTACACCGCACCCGCGACGCCCGGTCCGGGCAGATCGTGGTGGCGCGGATCGACGAGGAGATCACCGTCAAGCTGCTGAAGATCGGCAAGGATCGCATCCGCCTGCTGCCGCGCAACCCGGACTACGCCCCGATCGAGGTGCTGCCGGACCAGGACTTCGCGATCGAGGGGCTGTACTGCGGCCTGCTGAGACCGAACCGGTGAGGGCACCGCGCCGATGCCCGCGCGGGCGGTTTCCCGACGCAGCCGACCGCCGTCCTCTGCTGCCGGACGGGCCGGCCCAAGCCTAATTTCGATGGTGCCGGCGGTTGTCTCAGCCTGTGCGATACGCCGCCGCTACAGTGGCCCCATTCCAAATTCACTGACGAGGAAACACCCGATGGACGAGAACAAGAAGCGCGCCCTTTCCGCCGCCCTGAGCCAGATCGAGAAGCACTTCGGCAAGGGCTCGGTGATGCGCATGGGCGACCGTGTTATCGAAGCGGTCGAGGCGATCCCGACCGGCTCGCTGATGCTGGACATCGCGCTGGGCATCGGCGGCCTGCCCAAGGGTCGCGTGGTGGAGATCTACGGGCCGGAATCCTCGGGCAAGACCACGCTGACCCTGCAGGCGATCGCCGAGTGCCAGAAGAAGGGCGGCACCGCGGCCTTCATCGACGCCGAGCACGCGCTCGACCCGATCTACGCCGCCAAGCTCGGCGTCAACGTCGACGACCTGCTGCTGTCGCAGCCGGATACCGGCGAGCAGGCGCTGGAAATCGCCGACATGCTGGTGCGCTCGGGCTCGGTCGACATCGTCGTCATCGACTCGGTGGCCGCGCTAACCCCCAAGGCCGAGATCGAGGGCGAGATGGGCGACCAGCTGCCGGGCTTGCAGGCCCGTCTGATGAGCCAGGCCCTGCGCAAGCTCACCGGCAACATCAAGCGCTCCAACACCCTGGTGATCTTCATCAACCAGCTGCGCATGAAGATCGGCGTGATGATGCCCGGCCAGAGTCCGGAGACCACCACGGGCGGCAACGCGCTGAAGTTCTATGCCTCGGTGCGCCTGGATATCCGCCGCATCGGCGCAATCAAGAAGGGCGACGAGATCATCGGCAACCAGACCAAGATCAAGGTGGTCAAGAACAAGCTGGCGCCCCCGTTCAAGCAGATCGTCACCGAGATCCTGTACGGCGAGGGCATCAGCCGCGAGGGCGAGCTGATCGACATGGGCGTGGATGCCAAGCTGGTGGACAAGGCGGGTGCCTGGTACAGCTATGGCGACGAGCGCATCGGCCAGGGCAAGGACAACGCTCGCGGCTACCTGCGCGACAACCCGCAGGTGGCGGCCCGGCTCGAGGCCGAGCTGCGCGACAAATTCCAGCCGGCCGAGGCCTCGCGCGAGGCTGGCGACAGCCTGGACGACTGAGTTCCGAGGAGCCTTCTGTCCTGGGCGGGGAGCGCTGTCAGTGGCGTTCCTCGTCCGGGACAACTTCGCACAGGGTCAGGCGGAATGGTGCCAGGGGGCGTTCATCTCTGCCGCGTGCCTGATATGGTTCGACCTCGCCGCGAGGAGTCGCCCATGGCCACCGATCGGAGTTTCATCGAGTATGTCTGTGAGCAGGCCGGCCTGTCGGCAGCGCTGACGTACCGGAAGATGTTTGGCGAATACGGGCTGTATTGCGACAGAACGTTCGTGGCCGTGGCCGCCGACAACACCTTGTTCCTGAAACCGACCGAGGCCGGCCGCAGGCTGCTGCCTTCGGTGAGCGAAGGCAGGCCTTATCCCGGGGCCACGCTCTGGTTCGTGATCGACGAGGCCCTGGACGAGCCTGGCCTGCTGCGGCGCCTGCTCGTGGCCACCGCCGCCGAATTGCCGCCGCCCAAGTTCAAGGCCAAGGCCCAATCCAGGAAATCCGGGGACGCGGCACCTCGCCGCTTCGGCCCGGAGTCGAGGCATGGATGACATCGCGCCTGCCTTCTCCCGCGTTGAGCGGTCTGCAATGACTTCCAAGCCACCCCGTACATCGCGGCCCCAGCCCACGCCGCTGCAGCGTGCCCTGGGACTACTGGTCCGGCGCGAGCATTCGCGCAAGGAGCTGACCCGCAAGTTGCGTGCACGCGGTATCGACGCCGAAGCCGCATCCGCCGCGGTCGAGCGCCTGGCCGGGGAGGGCTGGCAGGACGATGCGCGCTTTGCCGAGTTGTTGGTGCGCAGTCGTGCGGCGGCTGGCTACGGACCGCTGCACATCCGCGCCGAACTGGCCAGCCATGGGCTGGACGGCGAGGCGGTGGCGATCGCGATGGCGACGTTCGATGGCGACTGGACCGAGAATGCCCGCGAGCTGGTACGCCGCCGGTTCGTTCATGGAGGTCCAGTCGATCCCGTGCGGCGCCGCAAGGCCGCCGACCTGCTGGCGCGACGCGGTTTTGGGGGCGACAGCATTCGTGCCGCGATCTGTTTTGACCCAGAGGACGATGGCGCTTTCGGGTAAGTCGCCGGTACTGGCGGGGCCTGCCACACAGGCGGAAGGTGGTTGCACGGGATGTCTGGATGCGTTGCATGGGACTGCGCAGGCAAGGCCTGATACCCTTGGCGGTCAGGTTATTCCACTTCAGTGCTCCTTCCGGGAGCGCCGTCGCTTCGGCGACGCAGCCCACTGCCAGCCCCATGAACGCACCCGCCAAATTCACCACTTCCCAGATCCGCAGCGACTTCCTTGAGTTCTTCAAGGGCAAGGGCCATGCCATCGTACCGTCGGCGCCGTTGGTGCCGGGCAACGATCCGACCCTGCTGTTCACCAATTCCGGCATGGTGCAGTTCAAGGACGTGTTCCTGGGCGCCGAAAAGCGCAGCTACGTGCGCGCGGCCGATGTCCAGCGCTGCCTGCGCGCTGGCGGCAAGCACAACGACCTGGACTCGGTCGGCTACACCGCCCGCCACCACACCTTCTTCGAAATGCTGGGCAATTGGTCGTTCGGCGACTACTTCAAGAAGGACGCGATCGCCTGGGCCTGGGAACTGTTGACCCAGGTCTGGAAGCTGCCGGCCGAACGCTTGCTGGTCACCGTCTACCACAACGACGACGAGGCCTATGCGCTGTGGCGCGACATGGTCGGCGTGCCGGAAGATCGCATCGTGCGCATCGGCGACAACAAGGGCGCGCCGTATGCGTCGGACAACTTCTGGCAGATGGCCGATACCGGCCCATGCGGCCCGTGTACCGAGATCTTCTACGACCATGGCGCGCACATCGCCGGCGGCCCGCCGGGATCGCCGGACGAGGACGGCGACCGCTTCATCGAGATCTGGAACCTGGTGTTCATGCAGTTCGATCGCCAGCCCGACGGCACCCTGGTGCCGTTGCCTGCGCCGTGTGTGGATACCGGCATGGGTCTGGAGCGTCTGGCAGCGATCCTGCAGCACGTCCACACCAACTATGAAATCGATTTGTTCCAGGCGCTGATCGGCAAGGCCGCCGAGCTGACCGCCACCACCGACCTGGAGAACAAGTCGCTGCGGGTGATCGCCGATCACATCCGCGCCTGCTCGTTCCTGATCGTCGACGGCGTGCTGCCGTCCAACGAGGGCCGCGGCTACGTGCTGCGCCGGATCATCCGCCGCGCGTTGCGCCACGGCTGGATGTTGGGCGTGCGCCAGCCGTTCTTCAGCAGGCTGGTGCCTACTCTGGTCGAACAGATGGGCGAGCCGTATCCGGAGCTGCCCGCCGCGGCCGATACCGTCGCGCGCGTGCTGCTGGCCGAGGAGGAGCGCTTCGCCGAGACCCTCGATGCCGGCATGAAGATCTTCGACGAGGTGGCCGCCAGGCTCGACGATGGCGTGATTCCGGGGGGCGACGCGTTCCGCCTGTACGACACCTACGGCTTCCCGGTCGATCTCACCGCCGACATCGCGCGTGAGCGCGGCCTGAGCGTGGACATGGCTGGTTTTGACGCGGCGATGGAGCGCCAGCGCCAGACCGCGCGTGCGGCGGGCAAGTTCGGGGGCGGTGTGCAACTGCCGGCCGAGTTGGTGGCGACGCTGTCGCCGACGGTATTCCTCGGTTACGAGCTGCTGCAGGCCGATGGTCTGAAGGTCGTGGCACTGCTGCGCGACGGCCGGCCGGTGGAGTCGGCAGTGGCCGGTGACGAGGTCATCGTGTTCACCGATCGCACGCCGTTCTACGCCGAATCCGGTGGACAGGTGGGGGATACCGGAACATTGGCGGGTGCGGCTGTACGCGTGGACGTGGTCGATACGCAGAAGTTCGCCGGCCAGTTCAACGGCCATGTCGGTCGTATCGGGCAGGGGGGGCTGAAGCTCGGCGACGTGCTGTCGGGCAGTGTCGATGCGAGCCGCCGCGGTGCGGTCGTGCTCAACCACTCGGCCACGCATCTGCTGCATGGCGCGTTGCGCGGCCTGCTGGGTACCCATGTGGCGCAGAAGGGCTCGCTGGTCGCGCCGGATCGGCTGCGCTTCGATTTTTCACACTTTCAGCCGGTAGTGGCTGCCGAGCTCGCCGAGATCGAGCGGCGGGTCAACGACGAGGTGCGTGCGAATCATGCGGTGGTCATCGAGCAGATGGACATGCAGGCCGCACTTGACGCCGGTGCGATGGCGCTGTTCGGTGAGAAATACGGCGAGCGCGTGCGCGTGGTGACGATGGGGGAGTCGGTCGAGCTGTGCGGCGGTACCCATGTCGGGCGTACCGGCGACATCGGTCTGTTCAAGATCGTTTCCGAGGGCGGCGTGTCCTCGGGCGTGCGTCGCATCGAGGCGCTGACAGGGCAGGGCGCGTTGGACCATGTGGCCACCGAGGAGCGGCGTTTGCACGAAGCGGCGAGCCTGCTGGGTGGCAGTGCCGTGGATGTGGTCGACAAGATCCGCCAGCTCGGCGAGCGCCAGAAGAAGCTAGAGCGCGAGCTGGAGGCGTTGAAGGCCAAGGCGGCTTCCGGGGCCACCGCCGACCTGGCGGGTTCGGCCATCGACGTCGCCGGAATCAAGGTCCTGGCGGCGCGACTGGACGGCTTCGACGCCAAGGCGCTGCGCGAAGCGGTCGACCGGCTCAAGTCGCAGTTGCCCGACCTGGTGGTCGTGCTGGCCGGTGTCATCGACGCCAAGGTCGCACTGGTGGCCGGAGTGAATGGCAGCCCAACAGGCAAGGTCAGGGCGGGGGAACTCCTCGCCCATGTCGCCAGTCAGATCGGGGGCAAGGGCGGTGGCCGCCCGGATCTCGCTCAGGGTGGTGGCGAGGACGGGCCCGCCCTTGCCCCGACCCTGGCTGGCGTCGCCGAGTGGGTCAAGCATCATCTCCCCTGAATGTCTTGCCCACCGCGCCTTGAAGGACGGTGGGCGCTGCCGTTAACATTTGTGATCTTTTCCCCTTACTTGCGCAGTACTCCGAGCGGGAGTACCGAAGCTGGTGGGAAAGTCCCCTGCCAGTTCCTGGAGAACTACTAACATGCTGATCCTGACCCGCCGCGTCGGCGAAACCTTGATGATTGGAGATTCGGTCACGGTGACCGTGCTGGGCGTCAAGGGCAACCAGGTGCGTATTGGCATCACCGCACCGAAGGATGTGGCGGTGCATCGCGAGGAGATCTACCAGCGCATCCAGCGCGGCGAAGAGCCTGCGTCGCACGGTGCCGGTCACGGCGAGGAATAATCTTCGTCTGGAGGGTTTACGTTGGCCCTCATTAACCGGTATTCTTTCGCACCTCGCAGCGCGACGCCGCGGCGGGAACAAGAAACCCCGGAGTGATGCCCGAGAGGCCGAAGGGGCTCCCCTGCTAAGGGAGTATAGGGTCAAAAGCTCTATCGAGGGTTCGAATCCCTCTCACTCCGCCAGTCACAAACAACCCGCCTTTCGGCGGGTTGTTTGCATTTGAAGCCTGTCCTGGCGCGTCATTGCAGTGGCAGGTCGAACAACAGGATTTCCGCGTCCTTGTCGTCGGACAGCGTGACGGCGCTTTCTCCCGAGAGTTGGATCGCATCGCCCTGTTCCAATGACTGTCCATTGACGATCAGGCTGCCGCGCGCTACTTGCACATACGCCCCGCGGTTCTGGCCAAGCGAGTACTCGAGCCGCTCCGCGCCATCGAGGATGGAGGCAAAGATGCGTACGTTCCGCTGTATCGGCAGCGAGCCGTCAGCCGCGTCGGGCGAGGTGATCAGGCGCAGTTGGTTGCGCTTGCTCTCCGTGCTGAAGTTCTTCTCCTCGTAACTGGGTGCGATGCCGTTGCGCTCGGGCAGCAGCCATATCTGCAGGAAGTGCACCGGCTCCTCGCGGGAGTGGTTGAATTCGCCGTGTGTCACGCCGCTGCCGGCGCTCATGCGTTGCACATCGCCGTAGTGCAGCACTGAGCCCGTGCCCATGCTGTCCTTGTGTGCGAGTGCCCCTGACAGGACGTAGGAGATGATCTCCATGTCGCGATGGCTGTGCGTGCCAAGGCCCTGGCCTGGCTGCACGCGATCTTCGTTGATCACCCGCAGCGGGTCCAGGCCTATGTGGTGGGGATCGTGGTGCGGCCTGAACGGGAGCGTATGGTGGAACGACAGCCAGCCGTGCGCGCGGCATAAAAAAACGACCTGCGTCACCGCAGGTCGTTCGAAGATGGTGCGCCCGGAGAGATTCGAACTCCCGACCACCTGGTTCGTAGCCAGGTACTCTATCCAACTGAGCTACGGGCGCATTTTCAATTGACTCGAGTCCGCCAAAGAGCAGTGCACTGGATCTGCGCTCGCTGGGGCGACTCACAAAAAAGACAGCAGTGCCGTGCTGTCTTTTTTGGTCGATTCTGAGGATGGTGCGCCCGGAGAGATTCGAACTCCCGACCACCTGGTTCGTAGCCAGGTACTCTATCCAACTGAGCTACGGGCGCGCTCGTCAGGAGCGGAATTATGCTGATGTGAACGGCTGGCGTCAACCTCTGGTGTTGCATGAAACGATCTTGCCGTTGTGTTGATCAATCGCCGGGACGGTGGGCTCCGGATGATCACCGCCCATTGCATCCGTGCGCGGCAGTGAGCGCGCTTTGCGCGGGATGCCGAGCTGGGCGAAGTGCCTGTACCGAACTTTCAGGGCGGCATGCCCAGGCATGCGTGCCGCAGGACCGGGAAGCGGCACGGCCCGTGAGGGCGTGTCTGCCGGAGGCGTTCAGTGGGGCTGCGATTGCGTGCGTTCGGTCCGGTACAGCGACCATTGCCGGTAGGCCACGTAACCGGCGCCGGTGAGGCCGGTGATGCAGGCCGGTACCAGCATCGCCCGGTAGTGCAGATTGTGGAATAGCCAGGTGCCGATCAGGCTTCCGGCCAGGAAGCCGCTGATGATCAGGCCGCTCAGGCTGAGCCGACGTAGCTGCAACGGCATGCCGCGCAGCAGGTGGCCCAGGCCGATGCCGAGATCGGTGAACATGCCACTCAGGTGGGTGGTGCGCACCGCCGCGCCGCTGTAGGTGGTGGCCAGCGCGTTCTGCAGCCCGCAGGCGGCGGCGGCCGAGAAGATGCCCCAGGCCGGATGGCGTTCCAGCAGCGGGATCGCGGCCAGCAACAGGATCGACTCCAGCAACAGGGCCACGCCGTAGCGCCTGCCCAGTTGCAGCGTGCTGTCCTGGATGATCAGGCCGCTCAACATCGCGCCGAGGCTGAAGGCGATCAACACGCCCCACAGCAGCCGCACCTCGTTCCAGTCGCCCTGCGCCAGCGCGGCGCCGAGCAGGCTGGTGGTGCCGGACATGTGGCTGACCACCTGGTGCTCGACGCCCAGGTAGGCGATCACGTTGACCATGCCGGCCACCGCCGACAGCGTGATCGCACCGACCCATACCCAGCGCGGCAGGTTGATCCCCATGGCGCGCCCCGGCCTCAGCCCGGGCCGTTGGTTTCGACCTGGGAGAACTCGCCGCTCTGCGGGTCGTACACCGCGCCCCAGGAGCCGGCGCCGCCGTCGCAGACGCGCACCGCGGTTCTCGCCGGATCGAGATCCGAATGGTCCGGCAGGTGGAAGGCGTTGATGTAGATCAGCCGGCGCCCGCCGACTTCGATGCCCACGTACTGGCGGTCGAAGCTGGCGGGCGAGGCGATAACGGGCTGCAGCCTGGCCTGGGCCGCTTCCAGCTGGTCGATCTGCTGGCGGCTCGGTGCCCAGTAGCCGGTCACTTCGCCAGGATGGCGCGTTGGGCTGTCGCGCGCGCAGGTGTCCAGCACCTGCGCAGCGACCAGCGGGCGGGTGATCAGCCACGACTGCCCGCTCCTGAGCTGGGTCGGCACCGTGGTTGGCCCGCGCGTGGCGCAGCCGGCCAGCAGCAGTGCCGCGGCGGTCAGGCCCAGCGCGGTGCGGATCACAGCACCTCCGAGGCGTAGTCGGCCAGGCGCGAGCGCTCGCCGCGGCGCAAGGTGATGTGCGCGCTGTGCGGCCAGGCCTTGAAGCGGTCCACCGCGTAGGTCAGGCCGGAGGTGGTCTCGGTGAGGTAGGGCGTGTCGATCTGCTCGACGTTGCCGAGGCAGACGATCTTGGTGCCCGGGCCGGCGCGGGTGATCAGCGTCTTCATCTGCTTGGGCGTCAGGTTCTGCGCCTCGTCGAGGATCAGGTAGCGCGACAGGAAGGTGCGCCCGCGCATGAAGTTCATCGAGCGGATCTTGATCCGGCTGGCGAGCAGGTCGTTGGTCGCCGCGCGGCCCCAGGCGCCGCCCTCCTGGTTGTGGGTGAGCACTTCCAGGTTGTCGGTCAGCGCGCCCATCCACGGGGTCATCTTCTCCTCCTCGGTGCCGGGCAGGAAGCCGATGTCCTCGCCAACGCTGACGGTGGCGCGGGTCATGATGATCTCGCGGTAGCGCTGCTGGTCCATCGTCTGCGCCAGGCCCGCGGCCAGCGCCAGCAGGGTCTTGCCGGTGCCGGCGGTGCCGAGCAGGGTGACGAAGTCGATCTCCGGGTCCATCAGCGCGTTGAGCGCGAAGTTCTGCTCGCGGTTGCGCGCGGCGATGCCCCAGACCGCGTGCTGGCCGCTGCGGTAGTCCTCGACCAGGCTCAGCATGGCCTTGCCGCCGCCGAGCCTGGCCACGCGCAGCTCGACCTCGTCCTCGCCCGGCAGGTACAGGTACTGGTTCGGGTGGAAGTCCTCGTTCTCGGCGAGCTGGATCTCGTAGTGGGTGCGGCCCTTGTCGCTCCAGCTGCGCAGGTCCTGATTGTGCTTCTGCCAGAAGTCCTCCGGCAGTTCCAGCGCGCCAGTGAACAGCAGGCTGAAGTCGTCCAGCGCGCGGTCGTTCTCGTAGTCCTCGGCGACCAGGCCGCTGATCGAGGCCTTGATGCGCAGGTTGATGTCCTTGGAGACCAGCACCACCGGCACTTCCGGGTGGGTCTCGCGCAGCTCCAGTACCGAAGCCAGGATCTTGTTGTCCGGCACCACGTCGCCGAAGCTGCGCCCGGGCTGGCTGGCGGTGGTCTGGAAGTACAGCTTGCCGATCCCGGCCTGGCCCTTGAGCTGGATGCCCTGCGGATGGACCAGGGTGATGCCGGCCTGGATCTGCTCGGCACTGGCGCTGCCCAGCAGCTCGTCGAGAAAGCGGCTGACCTGGCGCGCGTTGCGGCTGACTTCGGAGGTGCCCTTCTTGGCGTTGTCCAGCTCCTCGATCACCTGCATCGGCAGGAACACGTCGTGTTCCTCGAACTTGAACAGCGCGGTCGGGTCGTGCATCAGCACGTTGGTGTCCAGCACGTAGATGCGCTTGCCTCGGGTCATCATCGATTCCTGGGAATGGGACAGGGGCGAGCCATCACGGCCTGCGGGGCAGGGTGATGGCAGGGCGTGGCATCCGTTCCCGAGCAGGTCGCGCCGCTCTTGCGCGTGCTCGGGGCAAGGAAGAGGGAGGAAGTGGACGTCCGTCCACGCCCGAGCGATGACGCGGCCCCGGGCGCGCGCAAGAGCGGCCCTCTGGGTTGGGTTCGGGTGGCCGCCATCCGGCGCCGCGCGACTTGACCTGACGGCCAGTCAGGCGCTGCGCCGCGCAACACCAGCTGACGGCCACCCGAACCCAACGCGACCGGCTCGGGAACGGATGCCACGCCCTGGTGCGGGAAACAAGGGAGTTCACTGCTTGCTGTGGGCCTTCAGGGCTTCGAGTACCGCCTCGGCGTGGCCGGCCACCTTGACCTTGCGCCACGCTTGCACGATACGACCGTCCGGCGAGATGAGGAAGGTGCTGCGCTCGATGCCCAGCACCTGCCGGCCGTACATGTTCTTTTGCTTGATCACGTCGAATGCCCGGCACAGCGCCTCGTCGGCGTCGCTGACCAGCGGGAATGCAAAGCCCTGCTTCGCACAGAAGTTGTCGTGCGACTTCACCGAATCGCGCGAGACCCCCAGCACGGCCGCACCGAAGTGCTCGAATTCGGGCAGCCGTGCATTGAAGTCCAGGCCTTCGGTGGTGCAGCCCGGCGTACTGTCCTTGGGGTAGAAATACAGCACCAGCCAGCGGCCGGCGTAGTCGCCGAGCGTGCTGGCACCGCCGCCGGACAGCTGCAGCGGCAGCGAAAGGAGCTGCGGGGAGAGCGTGTCACCGGTATTCATGGGCGCCTTTCCGTGGACTGGATCAGAACTTCATCGGATCCATGATCGCGTCGAGGTTGAGGTGGTCGCAGAACTCGAGGAAGTCGTCACGCAGCGCGGCGATGTGCATGTTCGCTGGCACCCCGATCGTCACCTGCGCCGAGAACATCTCCGCACCGGTCTGCATCGCGCGGTAGCGCGAGCTCTGCAGGTTCTCGATGGTGATGCCCTGGCGGTCGAAGAAGTCGGCCAGTTGGAACAGGATGCCCGGTTTGTCGGCGGCGATGACCTCGACGATGTAGGGCAGGAGGTTGGACTGCGCCTGCTTGGGGCCGGTGCGATACCACACCAGCTTCAGGCCTTCCTCGCGCTCCAGGCGGGTCATCATCGCCTCGAGCTTGGCCACCGAGTCCCACGAGCCGGTCGCCAGCGCGGTCACCGAGACATCGCGGCCGACCGTGGACAGACGCGCGTCCACGAGATTGCAGCCGCTATCGGTGATGCGGCGGGTGACGGGCAGCAAGGGGGACTCCGGATGCGTCGAGTAGGCGTTGATCAGGAGGTGGTTTTCGTTCGGCGAAGGCCGGGGCGTGGAGTCGGTCAAAGGGGATTCCGGCATTGCGGGGTGAGGCTGAATGGCTGCCGGCATACTCCGGCACGCTGTGCGCAGCATACTTGCCCGTGCTTTCGCGCCGCAAGTAACATGCGGAACGCACCGGTCCCGCTCGCGCGGGCCTTTCATCCACGTACAGAGCCGTTCCGCCTTGTCACTTTTCGGCATCATCACCGCGCTGGCGCCTTCGTTCGGTCGCGACGGCGCTCGCGATCTGGACGCCTGGTGCCGCCCGCTCGACCGGCCAGTGATCGTGCCTGTCCAGGATGTGGTCGCGGCAGGCTATGGTGAGACGATGCCGCTGTCCGACAGCGGAATACGCCATTCCAGTCGGTTCCAATGCGTTGCCGGGCGCCCGCAGTCGCCCGAGCGATCCGGCGCATGCCGGCGACTGTCCTTCCCGCACCATGCGATTGCCGAGCACCTGGCCGCCGAGGCCTTGTGGTTGGAACACCTTTACAGCCGCGAAAGCCTCGCGGCCTGACCCAGGAGATTTACCGATGCGTCATACCGTTTCTTCCGTCCGCGTGCTGTCGCTCGCGTTGCTGGCGACCACCGCCGTTGCGGCCACCAGTGGCTGCAGCTGGTTCCACAAGGGCGCCCGCGGCGACTACGCGTTGCCGGTCGAACAGCGTCCGCTGGAAGTGCCGCCGGATCTCAACCTGCCCGATACCGCCGGTGCGATGAAGGTGCCGGTGCTGGCCTCGGCCGTGCAAGGGCCGGCCGCCGCGGCGTCTGGTCCCGGTCCGTCCGCAGCGGCGAGTGGCTTCACCGTCGCCGGCCCTCGCGAGACGGTGTTCGGCCAGGTCGGCGACGCGCTCGGGCAGATCCCCGGCGTGACGATCGCCAGCCGCGCGCAGATGCTCGGCTCGTTCGATGTCAGCTACGAGGGCAGCAACTTCCTGGTGCGGGTGAGCACGGTCGATGCCGGCAGCCAGGTTTCTGCGGTCGATCCGCGTGGCCTGCCGGCCACTGCGGAGGCGCCAGTCAAGCTGATCGCGGCGCTGAAGGCCAAGCTCGGCGGCGGCTGAGCCAGCGCTGGAATGGAATGCGAAACGGGCGCCAGCGGCGCCCGTTTTGTTTTTGTCCGGCGTGGTGCGCTCCGGCCTTGCGCTTTCTACAGGTAGGGACTCCAGTCCCGACCGAGGCCTTGCGCGGAAAGTGTCGGGACTGAAGTCCCTCCCACGGGATCGCCTTGCGGGGGTCAGCGCTCCAGCTGGGTCAGCTTGCCGGATTTGCCATCCCAGTCGGCGGCGTCGGGCAGCGGCTCCTTGCGCACGGTCAATACCGGCCATGCCTTGGCCAGCTCGGCGTTGAGCGCGACGAAGCTCTCCTGGCCGGCCGGTACGTCGTCCTCTGGATAGATCGCGTTGGCCGGGCATTCCGGTTCGCACAGCGTGCAGTCGATGCATTCGTCCGGGTCGATCACCAGGAAGTTGGGACCCTCATGGAAGCAATCGACCGGGCAGACCTCCACGCAGTCGGTGTATTTGCACTTGATGCAGTTTTCGGTGACAACAAAAGGCATGGCGAGGTCCGGCGTTAAGCCGGTCAATTCTAGAACAGTCGGCGAAACCAGGTGCGGATCGTTCTCAACGGGCCGTTCCTACACCGGCGGCAGGCCGCGCTGGCGTGCCAGCAGGTACAGGCCGGTGGCAGCCAGGTCCTCGCCGTGGCGCATCGAGCCGATGCCGAGCAGGCTCAGCGCGCGGGCGTAGCGCTGGGAGAGGCCGGCGCTGCCGACCAGGTGCACCACATCGCCGATGGAGTGGCGCTCGCGGATCTCGTGGCCGATCAGGATGCCAGACAGATACGAGGCCAGCGCCGCGGCCGGAAGACGCTCGAACAGGCCGAGCGTGCGCGTGCCGAACAGGTGATGGCTCAGGCCGCCGGCCTCGCCGCTGCGAGCCACGCCCAGCGCGAACCCGGCCTCGTGCAGTGCGTCGTCGCCATCCATCAGCTTGCCGAGCAGGCTGTGCCCGCGCAGCAGCGCATACAGTTCACCGGTCATGGTGGTCACGAAATCGACCAGCGTGCCGTTCTCGATCCGCGCCCATTTGCAGTGGGTACCGGGCAGGCACAGGGTGTGCTTGCCGGTGCCCAGCGTGGGCAGCAGTCCGACGATCTGGGTCTCCTCGCCGCGCATCACATCCGGTACGCCGGCTTGCACGCGGGTGGCGACGCCGGGCACGAACCACAGGCGCCGGCCGGGCAGGGCAGCATCCTCGTGCAGCTGCATCGTCGCCGCCAGCGCCGCGGTGTTGGCGGGGCATGGCAGGTACGGTAGCTCGATCCAGCCATTGCGGCTGCCGATCATGCCGCACAGCAGCAGCTCGCCGGGCCATTCGCCGACCAGCTCGCGCAGTACGTCGGCAAAGCGGCCGGCGCTGGCGAGGATGCCCTGGTCGCTGCGCCGCGTATCGACCACCTGCCCGTGTGCATCGAGGCGGTAGGCGCGCAGGCTGCTGGTGCCCCAGTCGATGGCGATCATGCCGCGGCGATCCGGCTTTCCGGTAGGCCGGCCACGCCCGGCGTGCACTGGTACAGGCTGCCGGCGTCCGGCGTGTCCGCGAGTTCGTCCTCGTGGTGGTCCAGCCGCGAGCTGATCACGTACAGGCGGTCCAGTCCGGCGCCGCCGAAGGCGCTGCAGGTCGGATGCTTGACCGGCATCGCGACGACGCGGTCGACCTCGCCGTCAGGGCGATAGCGCACCACGCGCCAGGCGCGCCACTGGGCGTTCCACAGGAAGCCCTCGCGGTCGACGATCGAGCCGTCCGGCTCGGCGTCGGGGCGGTCGAGAGTGGTGAACACGCGCGGGTTGGCGGTGCGAGCGTTGTCCGGATCGTAGTCGCAGCACAGGATCTGTGGGCGCACCGAGTCGCAGTAGTAGAGGGTGAGGCCGTCCGGGCTGAAGCAGATCGAGTTGGGGATCGACACGCCGCCCAGCGGCAACCGGCGCAGGCCGTGGCGCAGCGAGAACTGGTAGAACGCACCGCGTTCGGCCTTCTCGTCGTGCTCGTCCATGGTGCCGAACACGAAGTTGCCGTGGCGATCGGCGCGGCCGTCGTTGCTGCGGGTGTGCGGGTTGCCGGGCTCGACCTCGGCCAGGTGCTGCAGCGGCAGCGCGCCGGCCGGCGCGTCCGGATCGGCCACGCAGACCGACTTGGCCAGCACCACCAGCAGGCGTCCGTCCTCGATCAGGCCGAGGCAGCCCGGGCGATCGGGCAGCGTCCACTGCCGGGTCAGCGCGGGGCCGGGATCGTGGCGCCAGAGGCGCTTCTCACTGATGTCGATCCAGAACAGCGCCTGCCGGCGCTCGCACCAGATCACGCCCTCGCCATGGGTGCAGCGGCTGTCGACCGCCAATGTCGCAACCACTGGATTCACGCGCTCACCTCACCATTCGGCGACGCTGCCGTCGGCATGGCGCCAGACCGGGTTGTGCCAGTCGGGCGGGTTCTGGTTGGCGCGCCGCAGCATGTCTTCATCGATTTCCACACCCAGGCCCGGTTTGGGCAAGGCGGCAATACTGCCATCGACGCAGCGGAAATCGTCCTTGTTGACCACGTAGTCGAGCAGATCGGCGCCCTCGTTGTAGTGGATGCCGATGCTCTGCTCCTGCAGTACCGCGTTGTGCGCGACGAAATCGACGTGCAGGCAGGCGGCCAGCGCGACCGGCCCGAGCGGGCAGTGCGGGGCGAAGCCGACCTCGTAGGCCTCGGCCATCGCGGCGATCTTGAAACACTCGGTGATGCCACCGGCATGCGACAGGTCCGGCTGGATCATCGCGATGCCGCCGGCGGTCAGCACATGCTTGAACTCGGTGCGCGAGTACATGCGCTCGCCGGCCGCCAGCGGGATCGAGGTGCCCGCGGCCAGGCGCGGGTAGTGCTCGGCCTGCTCGGCAAGTACCGGCTCCTCGACGAACAGCGGCCGGTACGGCTCCAGTTCGCGCAGCAGCGCCTTGGCCATCGCCGGGCCGACCCGGCCGTGGAAGTCGATGCCGAAGTCGACGCTGTCGCCCAGCGCCTCGCGGATGCCGGCGATCTTGGCCACCGCCGCGTCGACCGCGCGCGGGCTGTCGATCAGCCGCATCTCCTCGGTGCCGTTGAGCTTGAAGGTGTCATAGCCGAGCGCGCGGTAGGCCTGCATCTGCGCGACGATGTCGGCCGGGCGGTCGCCGCCGACCCAGCGGTAGGTCTTCATGCGCTCGCGCACCAGTCCGCCCAGCAGCTCGTAGACCGGCACGCCCAGCGCCTTGCCCTTGATATCCCACAGCGCCTGGTCGATGCCGGCGATGGCGCTCATCAGGATCGCGCCACCGCGATAGAAGCCGCCGCGGTACAGCGTCTGCCACAGGTCGTTGATGCGGCGCGGATCCTTGCCGACCAAGTAGCCGGACAGTTCATGCACGGCGGCCTCGACGCTGCGCGCGCGACCCTCGATCACCGGCTCGCCCCAGCCGGTAATGCCCTCGTCGGTCTCCAGCTTCAGGAACAGCCAGCGTGGCGCGGCGTGGTAGGTGGTGAGGCGGGTGATCTTCATCCCTGGCTTTCCTGGTAGGCCTGCACGAACGCGCGTGCCTGCGACTGGGTGGTTTCGAGGGCTTGTCCGGGGCGATACAGCTCGCCGCCGATGCCAGCGCCGGCGGCGCCCTGCGCCAGGAACTCGGCGAGGTTGGCCGGAGTGACGCCGCCGACCACGTAGACCGGGACGCTGGCCGGCAGCACCGAGCGCAGCGCACGGACGTGGCCGGCGCCGTAGGTCGCGGCTGGGAACAGCTTGAGCATCTGCGCGCCGGCGTCGATCGCGTCGAACGCCTCGCTGGCGGTGGCGAAGCCGGCCACGACGAGCAGCCCACGCGACACCGCGTGGCGGATCAGCGACGGGCGCGTGTTGGGGGTGACGATGAAACGCGCGCCGATCTCGGTCAGCGTATCGACGTCCTCGTTGCGCAGCACCGTGCCGCCGCCGATCCAGGCGCGCACGCCGTACTCGCGCTGCGCCAGCGCGATGCTGTCGCGCCAGCGCGGCGAGTTGAGCGGGATCTCGATCGCGTCGAAGCCGGTCTCGACCAGTGCGCCGACGTGGGCGGAGGTTTCTTCAGGGGTGATGCCGCGCAGGATCGCGACCAGGGGCAACTTGAACGGAGTTTGGACAGCGGTCATGGCATCACTCGTGGTACAGCTGGGAGCGGCCGCCGTCGATCAGGATGTCGGTCGCATTGATGAATCGGGCCTCGTCGCTGGCGAGGAACAGCGCGGTGTAGGCCACTTCCTCGGGCGTGCCGATGCGCTTGGGCGGCAGCAGTGCGGTCTGGTGTTCGCGCGCGCCTGGCTCGCGTTCGAACCAGGCTTCGACGCGCGGTACCAGGATCAGGCCTGGCGAGATCGAATTGACGCGGATTCCGTGCGCGGCGTACTCGATGCCCAGCGACTTGGTCAGCCCGATCAGGCCATGCTTGGCGACCGGGTAGGGGAAACTGTGCGGGATGATCCGGTGGCCGTGCACCGAGGCGATGTTGACGATGCTGCCGGCCTGCTGCGCGAGCATCGCCGGCAGCACCGCCTTGCAGAGGTTCCAGGCGCCTTTGAGGTTCAGTTCGATGCAGCGCTGCCAGTCGGTGTCGTCGAGTTGCAATGGGTCGGAGAACACGTCGGCGCCGGCGTTGTTGACCAGTGCGTCGATGCGTCCGCGGCGCTCCAGCACCGCGTCGATGGCGGCGGCCACCGCGACCGGATCGGTGATGTCGGTGCGGTGGTAGTCCACGCGCGAGTCGGCGTCGGCCGGCGCGTTGCGGTCCAGGCCGGCGACCTGAGCGCCCGCGTCGGCGAACAGCCGCGCGGTGGCCGCGCCGATGCCGCTGGCGGCGCCGGTGACGATGATCGACTTGCCGGCAAGCCGGCCGCTCATGCGTGGCTCCCGCGGGCAACGTGACGGGGGCCGGATGGCGAGTGCGGATTGGGTGTCATCTAGAGGGCTCCGGGTGCGTCTGGCGAGCATGCGCCGCCACCCCGGACGCGGGATGGGGACGAGGCACGTCGATGTTCCTGCCGAGAGACGGGGCTCCGCTGTTGGCGGCCACGTAGCCTCGCGCGGCCGAGATATGCGCTACAAATGAAATTTTCGGAATATGCTATTCCCCTCACGAATACTTCAACGCAGCGAGCATCGATATGGCTGGTCCTGGCACCCCCTGGTTCAACGCATCCCGATTGAAGACGCGCCAACTGCAATTGCTGCTGCACCTGCACGAGCAGCGCTCGGTGCTGCGTGCCGCCGAGGCAGCCAGCATGACCCAGCCGGCCGCGTCCAAGCTACTGGCGGAGATGGAGGACATGCTCGGGGTCAAGCTGTTCGAGCGGCATGCGCGTGGGGTCGAGCCGACTTGGTACGGGCAGGTGCTGATCCGGCGCGCGCGCGCGGCGATGTCGGAGATCGGCCGCGCCCAGGAGGAGATCGCCGCGCTGAAGAGCGGGCGCATGGGCCAGGCCTCGATCGGCACCGTGGTCAACCCGGGCACCCATCTGGTGCCGCAGGCGATCGCCGAGGTCAAGCGTGAATTCCCCGATATCCTGGTGCGGGTCGAGATGGACTACAGCCGGCCGCTGGTGGCCAAGCTGCTGGATGGCCAGCTCGACATCGTGATCGGCCGCATCCTCGGCCCGGAAGGGGCTGGCGAGCTGGAATTCGAGCCGCTGGCCGACGAGCCGCATTCGGTGATTGCCCGCGCCGGCCATCCGCTGGCGACCCGTGCGGGTCTGCAGCATGCCGACCTGCTGCGCCACGGCTGGATCCTGCCGCCGACCGACAGCGTGCTGCGCACGCGCCTGGATTCGATGTTCCTGGAGCACGGCCTGCATACGCCGGGCAACATCATCGAGACCTCCTCGCTGCCGGTCATCACCACCTTGCTGCGCGGCAGCGACCTGCTGAGCGCGTTGCCGGTGGACTCGGTCGCACCGCTGATCCAGGCCAAGCTGCTGACGGTGCTGCCGATCGAGCTGGGGGTGCGCATGGAATCGTTCGGGATCATCCGCCGCCGCGACTATATCCTGCCACCGGGCGCCGAGCGGATCCTGCTGGCGCTGCGGAACACGGCGCGTCGGCTGTATCCGTGAGTGCAATCGCGCGCGGGCATCAGGGAGGCCAGCGGCCTGTCGGAGTCAGGGGTGCCTGGGCCTTTCTCATGCACTCTTAGGGCACTGTCCCGGAAAGAGGACGTGGGGTCCGTCGTGGGGTGAGTGCTGGAGAGGTGATCGTGACCCGGGCCTGCCAGCGGCTTGGATCGGCGCCGTGACAGCCTATCGTTGATGGAATAGCGAACTTTGCAGGGCCGACCAGGTTAGTCGCTCATTGATGTCGATAAGGCATTGGTATTCATTCACGGAATACCTTCTGGTTAATTTTTCATTGGTTGCGTGTCCATGTGGGTCTTATACATGAGCACGGCCCGAGGCGTGCTTCGACGCCTGGCAAGTGATCCAGGGTCCTGACAAGGGACTGACAACAGGAGCCACGAAGGCGTCGAGGGGCGCTTCGCGGCGTATCGGCGACGCCTCGCGGCGCTGCCACTCAAAACTCTAATTCCGTTTCGTCAAGCGTCCTGGGAGGGATTTGATGTCGATGCAGTCATGCCGTCACCCGGCAGTTGCGGGTGTGCGCCCGTGCCACCGCCATTTCCGCCGTACCGCCATCGCCGCCGGCATCGCGCTGCTGCTGGCCTCGCCGGTGTTCGCGCAGGATGCCACCAGCGCATCCCAGGATTCCGGCAGCGACACCACGAAGCAGGAAAAGAAGGACAAGAAGGCGGTCGATCTCGACGCGGTCGAGGTGCGCGGTGTGCGCGCCAGCTTGATCAAGTCGCAGGTGATCAAGCGCGACTCGGAGCAGATCGTCGATTCGGTCAGCGCCGAGGACATCGGCGCGCTGCCCGACCGCAGCGTCACCGAGACCCTGCAGCGGGTCAGCGGCGTGACCATCGACCACTTCGCCGCGCGCAGTGATCCGGACCACTTCTCCGCCGAGGGCAGCGGCGTGATGATCCGTGGCCTGACCCAGGTGCGCGGCGAGTTGAACGGCCGCGACAGCTTCAGTGCCGGCAGCGGACGCGGGCTGAGCTTCGAGGACGTGCCGGCCGAGCTGATGGCCGGCGTGGACGTCTACAAGAACCCGTCGGCCGAGATCATCGAGGGCGGCCTGGGCGGCACGGTCAACCTGCGCACGCGCATGCCGTTCGACAATCCGGGGCGGGTGATCGGTGGCAATGTCGACGTCAACTACGGTGACTTCGCCAAGAAGTACAAGCCTTCGGCCTCGTTCCTGTACAGCGACCGCTGGCAGGTCGGCGACGGCGAGATGGGCTTGATGATCGACGTGGCGCATTCGGAGCTGGCCACGCGCTCGGACGGCATCCAGGTCGAACCGTATGTGCGGCGCCTGCGTCCCACCGACTCGACCTCTGCCGACAATGCGCTGTTCACTGGCACCGACCTGGACGAGGTCTATGTTCCCGGCGGCGTGAACTGGCGCCAGCTCGACTTCAATCGCCAGCGCGATGGTTTCGCCGCCGCGTTCCAGTGGCGGCCGAGCGATGCCACCGAGGTGTACGTGCAGTACCTGCGCTCGCGCTACGAGAGCAGCTGGGAGGAGCGCGCGGCGTTCTTCAACGACAGCACCGACAGCATCACCCCGGCCGATGGCACCACGTTCACCTACGACAGCAACGGCGTGTTCCTGAGTGGCTCGCCGTCATCCAGCTCCTGGCGCGGCTATACCGACGCCGATGGCACGGTGCACGGTACCGCCAACGCCAATGCGGTGCGTTTCCAGACCGACAGCCGCTATGTCAGCAGCACCTCGGTCACCCAGGACCTGTCGGCCGGCTTCAAGCACTACCTCAACGACAACCTGGTGCTGAAGGGCGACATCCAACTGGTGCAGTCGGAGTACGAGAACTTCGACTTCACGGTGTTTGCCGCGACCTACCTGCCCGGACTGAGCTACGACCTCTCCGGCCGCTATCCGTCGGTGACGATCAGCGACAGCGGCTTCACCAGCGACCCGTCCAACTATTTCTGGGCGGCGGCGATGGATCATACCGACAAGAACCGTGGTCGCGAGCTGGCGACCCGTGTCGACCTGGAATACACCTTCCAGGACAGCAGCTGGCTGCGTTTTGCCCGCTTCGGCATGCGAGCCACCGACCGCACCCAGACCAACCGGAATTCCGGCTACAACTGGGGCGTGATCAGCGACAACTGGGCCGAGATATCCTCCTCGTCCAACGGCCTGGCGGACCTGTCCAACTACATGGCCTCCAGCGCGTCGCTGTTCACCTTTTCCAACTTCTTCCGCGGCAAGGTCAACGTCCCGAGCAACCTGTACTTCCCGAACATCGGGTTCGTGAAGAACTATGCGCAGGCCTCGGCGCTGATCTCGGACGTGGTGGCGCTGCGTGGCTGGGGCTGGGCGCCCGACGAGTACCAGCTGTCGGACACCAACCGCCAGTTCGAGCGTACCCAGGCCGCCTACGCGGTGCTGTACTTCGGCAACGACGAGGCGCTGGGCTGGCCGGTGGACGGCAATGTCGGCGTGCGCGTGGTGCAGACCCGCACGCGCGCCGACGGCTATGGCATCTATCCGGACATGACCGACCTCAACGTCTCCGACGCGCTGAAGGCGCAGTACTACGGCCAGTATTTCGAGAACAACGCGCAGGGCCAGTACACCAACGTGCTGCCGAGCCTGAACGTGCGTTTCAAGCCGAGCGAGAACCTGCAATGGCGCATCGCCGCGTCCAAGGCGATGGCACGGCCGGACTACACCCAGCTGCAGCCCTACCTGCAGCTGGCGGCGACGGTGACCAACACCACTGAAACCGACGCGGACGGCAACGAGGTGGTGGTCGGCAATGTCACCGAGCGCACCGGTACCGCCGGCAATCCGAACCTCAAGCCGATGCGCGCCAACCAGTACGACACCTCGCTGGAGTGGTACTTCGACAGCAGCGACATGCTGTACGGCACGCTGTTCTACAAGAGCGTCAAGGATTACTTCGCCAGCCAGACCAAGACCGAGCTCTACAACGGCGAGGAGTGGCTGGTGACGCGCCCCTACAACATGAGCAAGGGCATCATTCGCGGTTTCGAAATCGGCTACACGCAGTTCTTCGATTCGTTGCCGGGTTGGCTGAGCGGTTTTGGCGTCAATGCCAATTTCACGTTCGTCGACAGCAAGGGCGGGGTGAACACCTCGACCGATCCGTACACCAACACCACCGTCACCGGGGTCAGGCTGCCGCTGGAAGGCCTGTCGCGGCGCAGCTACAACCTCGCCGCGATCTACGAGAAGGGCAAGATCTCGGCGCGACTGGCCTACAACTGGCGCTCGCGCTACCTGTTGACCACCAGCGACTCGTCCACCAAGCTGCCGGCCTGGGCCGACGACACTGGCCAGCTCGACGGTTCGGTGTTCTATCACTTCGATCAGCACTGGCAACTCGGTATCCAGGCCAACAACCTGACCAACACGGTGACCAAGGTGCTGATGGGGCCGACGGTGTATTCCGACGGGGAGATCGACTACCGGCTGTATACCCGCAGCTGGTTCGTCAACGATCGCCGCTACTCGCTGGTGCTGCGCGCCAATTGGTAAGGGGGGCTTGCCGCAGCCGTGCAGGCTGCGGCAAGCGGCAGTACGGGTGTCCTGGGAGGGAATCATGTCGAGGCGATGCCTGCACGCCCGGCGCTGCCGGACGCTAGTCCGCCTTGCGCAGCCGCCGCGGGCGGTAGTCGTGGGGGGACGATGAACAACGCCATGGTCGTTGTGTGCGGACCATGCCAGCAACGCGCCGTAGGAAGTGCGTCTCCGGTCCGGCAGGCCGAACAGGCCGCCGGGCCGGTGTTTTGCTTGCCTTGCCGCGCAATCCTCGGGCGATGCGCGCATGGCCTGTTCGCGCGCGTGGCCCTGGTCTTGTTGATGCTGTCACTCGTGCCATCGGTACTTGCCGCGTCGGTGCCGTATGCCTGGCGCAGTGTCGCGATAGGAGCCGGCGGTTTCGTCTCCGGGGTGATGTTCCATCCGCGTGAGCGGGGACTGGCGTATGCGCGTACCGACATCGGCGGCGCCTACCGCTGGGATGCCGCCGGCAGGCGCTGGATCCCGCTGCTGGACTGGCTGAGCCGCGACGATGCCAATCTGATGGGCGTGGAGAGCCTCGCGCTGGATCCCGCCGACTCGGACCGGCTGTACCTCGCGGTGGGCACCTATCTCAAGCAGGGCAACGGCGCGATCCTGCGCTCGTCCGACCGTGGCCGCACGTTCCAGCGTGCCGATCTGCCGTTCAAGCTCGGTGGCAACGAGATGGGACGCGGCAACGGCGAGCGCCTGGCGGTGGACCCGCACGACGGCCGCGTGCTGTTGTTCGGCTCGCGCGCGGCCGGGTTGTGGCGCAGCGACGATGCCGGCGCGCACTGGCAGCAGGTGACGGCGTTCCCGGCGGTCGCCACCGCGCCGGAGTCCGGTACCCAGACCAGTTGGGCCGGGTTGCAGCCGGTCGGCATCGTGTCGGTGCTGTTCGATCCTGCCAGTGGCCGCTCCGGTGTACCGACGCCGACGCTGTACGCCGCGGTCTCCACGCCTGGCACCAGCCTGTACGTCTCCCATGACGGTGGCGCGCACTGGGCGCCGGTCGCCGGGCAGCCGGATGGATTGCGGCCGACCCGGATGGCACTGGCCGGCGATGGCGAGCTGTACGTGGCCTACGGCGACGAGCCCGGTCCGAACACGATGAACGACGGGGCGCTGTGGCGGTATTCGACGGGCAATGGCGCGTGGCGCGAGATCAGCCCGGCGCCGCAGTCCAGTGATTTGCAGCACGATGGCTTCGGCTGGGGCGCGGTGGCGGTGGACCCGTCCGATCCGAGAGTGCTGATCGCCTCGACGTTCTGCCGCTACGCGCCGCACGAGGAGATCTTCCGCAGCATCGATGGAGGCGAGCACTGGACACCGATCCTCGGCGATGCGCAGTTCGACCACGGCGTGGTGCCCTGGACCGCGCAGGTCTCACCGCACTGGATCGCCGCGCTGGCGATCGATCCGTTCGACCCGGACCACGCGCTGTTCGTCACCGGCTACGGCCTGTGGGCCTCGCGCAACCTCGGCGAGGCCGGTCGTGCGCCGGTGCGCTGGGGCTTCGACGACGATGGCCTCGAAGAAACCGCGGCGCTGGCGCTGGCCAGTCCGGCAGAAGGCGCGCACCTGCTCAGCGGGCTGGGTGACATCGACGGTTTCCGGCATGACGCGCTGGACCGCTACACCCTGCAGTTCGGCGGTCCGCGCCTGACCAATACCGAGACGATGGCATGGGCCGGGCAGGCGCCGCAGGTGCTGGTCCGCGCCGGCCGCATCCGCCATCACCAGGGGCAGGTGCGGGCGTTGTATTCGCGGGACGGCGGGCGCAGCTGGAGCGCGTTCGCCAGCGAGCCGCCGCAGGGCGAGGGCGCGGGCCGGATCACGCTCGCCGCCGATGGCAAGCGCGTGATCTGGACCCCGGACAAGTCCGAAACCGCCTGGATCAGTGCCGACTTCGGTGGTCGCTGGCAGGCGGTCAAAGGCCTGCCGGCCAATGCGGTGGTCGAGGCCGATCGCTTCGACGCCGGCATCTACTACGGTTTCGACCCGGTCAGCGGCAGGCTCTACGTCAGCGGCAACGGTGGTGTCGAATTCAAGCAGGCCGGCGCCGGCATCGGCGAGATCGGCCCGTGGTACCGCGCCGAGGTACGTCCATCGATCACCCAGCCGGCGACGGTCTACATCACCGGCGCCTGGCATGGCCTGTTGCGCTGGTCGGCGCGCGGGCTGGAGCGGCTGCCGGGCGTGGAGAATGCGCTGTCGCTGGGCCTGGGCGCGTCCAGGCCGGGCGGCACGTCGCCGACCCTGTTCCTGTACGGCCGGGTCGGTGGCGTCACCGGCCTGTTCCGTTCCGATGACGACGGCAGGCGCTGGACCCGCATCGACGACGACGCGCACCGCTACGGTGGACTGCGTCTGGTCACCGGCGACCCGCGTGTGTACGGACGTGTCTATGTCGCCGCCGAGGGCCGTGGCGTGCTGTATGGCGAGCCGCGCTGAATTTGCAAGGAGAACCGATGAAAATCCGCTTCCAACCATTGTCCGTCCCGTTCGCCCTGGTGCTCGGCGTGTTCGCCGGCAGCGCATGCGCGCAGCCGCAGCTGCCGCTGCTGTTCGCCGATGGCGCGGTGCTGCAGCGCGACCAGCCGATGCCGGTATGGGGCTGGGCGACGCCCGGCGCCAAGATCCGCGTCGAGTTCGATGGCCGGCGCGCCCAGGCCACGGCCGATGCGAACGGTACCTGGAAGGCGGTGCTGCCCGCTCACCGGGCGGGGGGACCGTACCTGCTGCGGGTGGAGGGCGACGGCGGCGCGCTGCAGGTCCGCGACGTGCTGGTCGGCGACGTATGGCTGGCCAGCGGCCAGTCGAACATGGAGTGGCCGCTGGCGCAGGCGCGCGACGGCGCGCGCGAGGCCGCGGCGGCCGACGACCCGCAACTGCGCCACTTCAAGGTGCCCAAGTCGTGGAACGAGGCCCCGCAGCCGCGGCTGGCCGGCGGCGAATGGAAGCCTGCGACGCCGGAGAACGCCGGCGCATTCTCGGCGGTGGGCTATTTCTTCGCGCGCGAGCTGCGCCAGAGTACCGGGGTGCCGATCGGCATCATCGACAGCACCTGGGGCGGCAGTTCGATCGAGGCCTGGATGGACGCCGCTTCGCAGGATGGCGGTCCGGCACCGGTCGCCGCCCGCATCGCCGAGGCGCGCGCCCGGGACGAACGGCAGATGGCCGAGACCCGCCAGCGCATCGCGCGCTGGACGCCGCCCGGCGACGAGGGCGCCTCCTGGTCGGCCGCGGATCTGGACGATGGCGACTGGGACCGCCAGCCGGTACCCGGTACCTGGGAGCAACACGGCTACTTCGGCATGGACGGCATCGCCTGGTACCGCACCAGCTTCACCCTGAGCGCGGAGGAGGCCAGGGCCGGCGTCAGCCTGGGCATCGGGCCGGCCGACGATACCGACACCACCTACGTCAACGGCGTCGAGGTAGGACATACCGAATGGCGCTACCAGGATCCGCGTGACTACCGGGTGCCGCCATCGGCGTTGCGTGCCGGGGTCAACCATGTCGCGATCCGGGTACTGGACACCGGCGGCGCTGGCGGGTTGCCCGGCGATGCGGCGGCGTTCTACGTGCAGCCGCAGGGCGCTGCCCGGCGCCCGCTCGGCGGCGACTGGAAGTTCCGTCCGGCCAAGGTCACGGTTGCGGCCAACGACGACAAGAACCAGATTCCGACGCTGCTGTACAACGCGATGATCCATCCGTTGCAGGCATTCCCGGTCAAGGGCGTGATCTGGTACCAGGGCGAGAGCAATGCCTACGAGTACGGCGCGCTGCGCTATCGCGAGCAGTTCGCGGCGATGATCCGGCAGTGGCGCGCCGAGCGCGGCCAGCCGGCGCTGCCGTTCCTGTGGGTGCAGCTGGCCAACTGGAAGGCGGGTTCGGACAAGGGCGATCTCAGCCCATGGGCGCAGCTGCGCGAGTCGCAATCCAGGACCCTGTCGCTGCCGGCGACCGGGCAGGCGGTGATCATCGACATCGGCGATCCGGACAACATCCATCCGGCCAACAAGCGTGACGTCGGCCACCGTCTGGCACTGGTCGCGCGGCACGTCGCCTATGCCGAGTCGCTGGTCTACAGCGCGCCGGTGTTCGCGCGTGCCGAGTTCAGCGCCGGCCAGGCGCAGGTGCGGTTCGATCCGATGGGCGGCACGCTGGCGGTACGCGGCGGCGGAAATGAAGCGCGTGGCTTCGCGCTGGCCGGGACCGACCGGGTGTTCCACCCGGCGCAGGCGCGCATCGAGGGCGACCGCGTGGTGGTGCGCAGCGACGCGGTGCCGGCACCGGTCGCGGTGCGCTACGGCTGGAGCGAGAACCCGGCCGAGGCCGACCTGGTGAACCGCGAAGGGCTGCCGGTGTCGCCATTCCGCAGCGACGACTGGTGAGCATGGCGGAGGTTCGCCGGGAATGCCTCGCTGGCCATCCCTGCACTGGCAGATGGCCCGGACCTTCCGCCAGTGCACCCCGTAGGAGCGACTTCAGTCGCGAGGGCTCTACCTTCGAATCAAAACGCAAAGGCTTTCGCCTCTCGGCGAGTCACTTTTCTTTGCTTGTGCAAAGAAAAGTAACCAAAAGAAAGCACACCCCGCCTACGCGCCCCCTTCGGGGGTCCGCGGAGCCGACGGGATTTTTCGACGCGACATCCTGTCGCGGCGAAAAACGACGCACATCCATGTGCGTCGCCCCCTGCGGGGGTCTTGTCCGCCGACTCCGCCGCTTCGGAGGGGCCCCGGTAGATCAAAAGCCGAAGATCACTAGCAACAGCAACAGCAAGACCGCAGCCCGCCCATGACCTCTTCTTTCGTCATCCCCGCGAAGACGGGGATCCAGCGACTTCCGGTCCGATCGCGCCAAGGCCGCGATTGCTTGATCGCCGTTCGCCCACGTTCCCAAGGAGCCGCCAGTCCATGACGACCCTGCATTCCCCGCGCATCCGGCTGCTGCTCGGCGCCGCCTGCGGGTTGGCGCTGGCCGCCTGCCAGCGCACGCCCATGGCGGATGTCGCCCACCACGGTGCGCCGGTCCAGGCGGGGCAGCCCGCTGCATCCACCGCCCAGGCCAGGCAAGCGCCGATCCCGCAGTTCGTCAGCAAGGACGGCAGGCACGCGTTGCTGGTCGACGGCGCGCCGTTCCTGGTGCTCGGCGCGCAGGTCAACAACTCCAGCAACTACCCGGCGGCGCTGGAGCAGGTCTGGCCGGCGATCAAGGCGATGGGGCCGAACACCGTGCAGGTGCCGATCGCCTGGGAGCAGGTCGAGCCGGAGGAGGGCAGGTTCGACTTTTCCTTCGTCGATACGCTGCTGCAGCAGGCACGCGCGCATCAGGTGCGGCTGGTGCTGCTGTGGTTCGGCACCTGGAAGAACAACGGCCCGAACTACGCCCCGCGCTGGGTCAAGACCGACAACAAGCGCTTCCCACGCGTGGTGACCCGCGACGGGCGCAGCATCGACTCGCTGTCGCCGCATGCGCAGGCCACGCTGGACGCCGATCGCAAGGCGTTCGTGCAGTTCATGCAGCACCTCAGGCAGGCCGATCCGCAGCGTACCGTGATCATGGTGCAGCCGGAGAACGAGCCCGGTACCTACGGTAGCGTGCGCGATTTCTCGCCGATGGCGCAGCGGCTGTTCGAGGGCCAGGTGCCGGAGGCGCTGCTGAGCAAGCTCGGCAAGCCGGCGGGCACCTGGTCGCAGGTGTTCGGCGCGGACGCCGACGAGTTCTTCCATGCCTGGTCGATCGCGCGCTTCATCGACCAGGTGGTCGAGGCCGGCAAGGCCGCCTATCCGCTGCCGATGTACGTCAACGCGGCGCTGCGCGGGCCGTTCAACCCCGGTCAGCCTGGGCAGTACGCCAGCGGCGGACCGACCGACAACGTGCTCGACATCTGGAAGGCGGCCGGCCCGCACATCGACCTGCTCGCGCCGGACATCTACATGCCCGAGTACACGCTGTACACGACCGTGCTGGAGCGCTACGCGCGCCCGGACAATGCGCTGTTCGTCGCCGAGACCGGCAACCGCGCCGAGTACGCGCGCTACCTGTTCCCGGCGCTCGGTCTCGATGGCATCGGCTGGTCGGCGTTCGGCATCGACTACACGGGTTATTCCAACTACCCGCTCGGCGCCAGGCATCTGGACGATGCGGCACTGGCGCCGTTCGCGCTGGGCTATCGGCTGGTCGGCCTGGGCATGCGCCAGTTCGCCAAGGCCTCCGCCGAGGGCAAGCTGCACGGCGTGGCCGAGCAGCCGGGTGTGGCGGTGCAGGAGATCGCGCTCAACGAGCGCTGGGCGGCGACGATCACCTACGGCGTGCCGCAGTTCTTTTTCCAGGGCGAACCACCAGGCAACCCGGAGCCGGTCGGCGGCGCGCTGATCGCCGAACTGGGGCCGGACGAGTTCCTGGTCACCGCCGTGCACGCCCGCGTGACGCTGCATCCGGCGGGCGAGGCGACCGCGAACATGGTCTACGACCGGGTCGAGGAAGGCTTCTACGACCAGACTGGGCAATGGCGGTTCCAGCGCAACTGGAACGGCGACCAGACCGACTACGGCGTGAACTTCTCCAGCGTCCCGCAGCTGCTCAGGATCAAGCTGGCGACCTATCAATGATCCAGGGAAACGTCGAACAGCTCGGTTGAATCCGTCATTCCCGCGAAGGCGGGAATCCATGGATGTAAGAGCGGGGTACGGCAACGTCCCTGGATTCCCGCCTTCGCGGGAATGACCAGGTCGCTTTCTCCGGCGCGCACAATCCGCCACGCGATAAGGAAGAAAACATGCACATGTACAAGCGGACGCCGCGCGCGCGCAGTCTGGCGTGCTCGTTGCTGCTGCTGGCCGGGGCGGCCGGCGCCCAGGAGGTGAAGAAGTCCGCCGATGGCGTGGTCGTGGTGCCCCGTGCCCAAGGCGCCGCGCCGGTGCGGTTGCAGGTGGTCGATGCCGGCATCATCCGCGTCAGCGCCGACCCCGACGGCGACTTCCAGCGCTCGGCCAGCCTGATGCGCGTGCCGGTGCAGGGCGACACCGCATTCACGCTCGACCAGCAGGGCGACGCGGTCACGCTGAGGACCGCGAAGGTCGTTGCGACCGTGTCCACCACCGACGGCCACGTCAGCTTCGCCGATGCCGACGGCAAGCCGGTGCTGTCCGAGGTGGCGGGCGGGCGCAGCTTCACGCCGATCACGGTCGACGGCCGCCAGCGCCTGCTGAGCACGCGCCAGCGCTTCGTCTCGCCCGACAGCGAGGCGATCTACGGCTTCGGCCAGCACCAGCAGGGCTGGATGAACCAGAAGGGCCGCAACATCGAGCTGCTGCAAAGCAACCTCGACCTGGCGGTGCCGTTCCTGGTGTCCAGCCGCAACTACGGCATCCTCTGGGACAACAACTCGATCACCCGCTTGGGCGACCCGCGCGGCCTGCAGCCGCTCGGCGCCTCGCTCAAACTGTACGACGCCAAGGGCAAGCCGGGCGCGCTGACCGCGACCTACTCGGTGGATGGCAAGACGGTGGTGACGCGCCGCGAGAGCGAGCTCAACTACCAGTACATCAAGGATCTGGCGAAGTACCCGACCAAGGCCAAGAGCAAGACCGGCCGCATGCAGGCCCGCTGGGAAGGCCAGATCGAGGCGCTGAGCGCCGGCGAGCACAGCTTCTCGCTGTACGGCAGCGAGTACCTGAAGCTGTACATCGACGGCAAGCCGGTGATCGACCGCTGGCGCCAGAACTGGAACCCGTGGCACCACGAGTTCGTGCTGCAGATGAAGCCGGGCGAACGCCACACCATCAAGGTCGAGTGGGACCTGATCGACCCCAGCTACATCGCGCTGCTGCACCGCGACCCGCTGCCGACGGCCGAGGCCAAGGACCTGTCGCTGTGGTCCGAGGCGGGGCAGATGATCGACTACTACTACGTCGCCGGCGCCAATGCCGACCAGGTCATCGCCGGCTACCGCGCGCTGACCGGCAAGGCGGTGCTGCTGCCGAAGTGGGCCTACGGCTTCTGGCAGAGCCGCGAGCGCTACAAGAGCCAGCAGGAGATGGAGGACGTGGTCGCCGAGTATCGCAAGCGCGGCCTGCCGCTGGACAACATCGTGCTGGACTGGTCGTACTGGCCGGTCGATGCCTGGGGCTCGCACGACTTCGACAGGACGTTCTTCCCGGACCCGGACGCGATGGTCAGGTATTTCCACGACCACCACACCAATCTGATGATCTCGATCTGGCCGAAGTTCTATCCGAACACGGACCACTACAAGGAACTGGCGGCCAAGGGCTACATGTTCACCAAGAACGTCGAGGCCGGCGAGCTGGACTGGATCGGCAACGGCTACCTCAACGCGTTCTACGATCCGTTCGCGCCCGAGGCGCAGCGGATCTACTGGCGCCAAATCAACGAGAAGCTCAACAGCAAGGGCATCGACGCCTGGTGGATGGATGCGGACGAGCCGGACATCCACTCCAACCTGGACATCGACACCCGCAAGCAGCGGCTGACCCCGAACGCGCTGGGCAGCTCCACCGAGTACTTCAACGCCTATCCGCTGCCGCACACCCACGGCGTCTACGAGGGCGACCGCGCCGCCGACGGCAAGCGCGTGTTCATCCTCTCGCGCAAGGGCTACGCCGGCACCCAGCGCAACGCGGTGGCGGTGTGGAGCGGCGACATCGTCTCGCGCTGGGATGACTTGCGCGAGCAGATCTCCGCTGGCGTCAACGTCTCGATGTCCGGCCTGCCGAACTGGACCTTCGACATCGGCGGCTTCTCGGTCGAGAAGCGCTACGAGCGCCAGGACCCGGCGCACCTGCCCGAATGGCGCGAGCTCAACACGCGCTGGTTCCAGTTCGGCGCGTTCGTGCCGCTGTTCCGCTCGCACGGCCAGTTCCCGTATCGCGAGATCTGGAACATCGCGCCCGAGGGCACCCCGTACTACGCCTCGATGGCCTACTACGACAAGCTGCGCTACACGCTGATGCCGTACATCTACACGCTCGCCGCCGACACGTACTTCAAGGACGGCGTGATCATGCGCGGCCTGCCGATGGACTTCCCGCACGACCCGAAGGTGGCCGACCTCGACGACGAATACCTGTTCGGCCCGTCGTTCCTGGTCGCCCCGGTGACCAGGTTCGGCGCGACCTCGCGCCCGGTCTACCTGCCGGCCGGTGCCGACTGGATCGATTTCGCCACCGGCAAGCGCTACGAGGGCGGGCAGACCATCGAGGCCGCCGCGCCGATCGAGCGCATGCCGCTGTTCGTGCGCGCCGGCGCGATCGTGCCGACCACGAGCGTGCAGCAGTACGTGGACGAGACGCCGGACGCGCCGCTGACCGTGGTCGTCTACACCGGCGCCGACGGCACGTTCTCGCTGTACGAGGACCAGGGCAGGGACTACGCCTACGAGAAGGGCGAGTACAGCCGCATCCCGCTCAGCTGGGACCAGGCCAAGGGCGTGCTGAGCATCGGCAAGCGCGAGGGCAGCTGGCAGGGCATGCCGGCCAGGCGCACGATCAACGTGCGCTTCGTCGATGGCCCGCGCGAGGATGCCGGCGCGCTGGAGCCGAAGGCCGATGCCAGCGTGCAGTACAGCGGCAAGCCGCTGAGCGTGGCGCTCAAGTGCAAGACGAACTGATGCCATGGGAGGTGCGGCTCGCCCTGGATCGTCGTCCCCGCGCAGGCGGGGACCCAGGGACTTTCGTGCAGATCGTCGCGCAAGTCGCTGGGCTCTCGCCTGCGCGGGAGCGACGATTCAAGTTCGTCGGACCGTGATGCGCCTGCTCGATGCCGCGCTGCACAGTGACAAGGGCGGGCATTACGCGTTCTGCTATGCCGATCAGGTGCTGGCATTCGAGCTGGATGCCGGAGGAAAACAGCGCGTTGGCTTGCGACACGACCGACTGGTGAAGCAATGAGTTCTCGAGCAGACGCGCACGCCAACTCCCGCTGCTTGGCGTCATACCTGGCGCGATGGCGGCCGGCCGTGCAGGCTTCGTCCCATGGGCTGGCGCCCGCGGCCGCGGGTTGCGCAGGCGGCCTCATTGCCGCCAGTCCGATCCCGGCCTTTCCTTCCGCAGTTCCGGCCGGAGCGGCACCTTACTGCCCACCACGAGAGCCCTCGGCATGAGTAGCCACCTCAACGTTGCAACCCAGCCCCCCGCGCACGCCGCGGAGAACACCCGCTTCATCATCCTGATCAGTTGCGTGGCCACGATCGGTGGTTTCCTGTTCGGATTCGACAGTGGTGTCATCAACGGCACCGTCGACGGCCTCAAGCAGACCTTCCAGTCCAGCTCGGCCGGGATCGGCTTCGAGGTTGCCTCGATGCTGCTGGGTTGCGCGATCGGCGCGTTCTTCGCCGGTCGCCTGGCCGATCGCTGGGGCCGGCGCGCGGTGCTGATCATCGCCGCGGTGCTGTTCCTGCTGTCGGCGCTGGGCGCCGGCGCCTCGCACAGCTCGGGCGTGTTCATCTTCGCGCGGGTGATGGGCGGCTTCGCGGTCGGCGCGGCCAGCGTGATGTCGCCGGCCTACATCGCCGAGGTCGCCTCGGCGCGCTACCGCGGCCGGCTGGCGACGGTGCAGCAGATCGCGATCATCAGCGGCCTGTTCTGCGCGTTCCTGTCCAACTACCTGCTGGCCAAGGCCGCTGGCGCGTCCACCCAGGCGCTGTGGCTGGGGCAGGAGGCCTGGCGCTGGATGTTCTGGATGCAGGCGATCCCGTCGGCGATCTTCCTGGTCCTGTTGCTGACGATCCCGGAGAGCCCGCGCTATCTGGTGGTGAACAAGCGCAAGCCCGAGGCGCTGGCGGTGCTGACCCGCCTGTACGGCGCGACCGAGGCCCAGGCCAAGCTCGGCGAGATCGATGCCTCGCTGTCGCAGGACCACCACCGCCCCAGCCTGTCGGACCTTGTCAACAAGGCCACCGGCAGGATCCGCCCTATCGTCTGGATCGGGCTGGGTCTTGCGGTGTTCCAGCAACTGGTCGGCATCAATGTGGTGTTCTACTACGGCGCGGTGTTGTGGCAGGCGGTCGGCTTCTCCGAGAGCGATGCGCTGCTGATCAACGTGCTGTCCGGCGCGCTGAGCATCGGCGCCTGCCTGGTGACGGTGCTGCTGATCGACCGGATCGGGCGCAAACCGCTGCTGTGGATCGGCTCGGCCGGCATGACGGTGACCCTGGCGCTGGTGACCTACGCCTTCGCCAGCGCCTCGCTGGACGCCGCCGGCAAGCTGGCGATGTCCGATGCGATGGGCAGGCTGGCGTTGGTCGCGGCCAATGCCTACGTGGTGTTCTTCAACGCCTCGTGGGGTCCGGTGATGTGGGTGATGCTGGGCGAGATGTTCCCCAATCAGATCCGCGGCTCGGGCCTTGCCGTGGCCGGCGCGGCGCAGTGGACCTCCAACTTCGCCATCACCGTGAGCTTCCCGATCCTGCTCGGCAGCATCGGCCTGGCCGGGGCCTATGGCATCTATACCGTCGCGGCGCTGCTGTCGGTGTTGTTCGTGCTCAAGTGGGTCTACGAGACCAAGGGCAAGGAGTTGGAGCAGATGGAAGGGTAGCCACGTCTATGTGGGAGGGACTTCAGTCCCGACGGGCTTGGCAGGGAAAGCCCGTCGGGACTGAAGTCCCTCCCACAGGAAAAGGTCCATGCCGGAAACGAAAAATATCCGCTGTCAAGTCATCCATCGACAAGGGGCGTGAAAGAAAAGGCTATACAGCGCCCAGGGTTAGAGCAGATTTCGGGGCAACAGGCGCTTGGATAGTCCACGCGTCAGGGGCCACATAGGTGCACTGTCATAGCAAGCCTTGGCTCAAGGTAGCGTGGGTTGGCGCAGGCCGCCGAGAACATTGCTGCTGTACGGCCTGGAGTGTCGCCCGATAGCTGATGGGCAGCGCGTAGCCGACATCTACCGGCGCAGCGTCATGCTCGCCAGCGGTCGTTACGCGATGCTCGATGACGGCAAGGGCTTCGCGCTGGTGCCGTGGAAGCCCGTGATTGAACAGCGGCGGGGACATCAGATCGCCGCGACGGTGCGCGGCGGTAGTGTGTCGTGGGAGATCGGGAGGTAGCGCGGGCCAGCTATCTCTTGAGCATGGCCGCATCGCTGGAATCACCCAATGCCCATTGTCCCGTAAACAGCCACTAGACGATTGGTCTAGTTGTCGCTAGAATGGTTCAATGGACACGCACACTACGACCAGCGACGTTCGCCAACACATCCTCGATACCGCCAGGGTCATCATCGGTGGCAAAGGATTCAGTGCCGTTGGCCTGAACGAGATTCTTGCCGCCTCAGACGTGCCGAAAGGCTCGTTCTATCACTACTTCGGCTCCAAAGAAGCCTTCGGCGAGGCGCTGCTGGAAAACTATTTCACGGACTATCTGGCAGTGCTCGATGTCCTGCTGACGAAGCCGGGCCTGTCTGCCGCCGAGCGGCTGATGGTCTATTTCTCGATATGGCTGGAGAGCCAGGCAGCCAATGACCCCAAGGGCAAGTGCCTGGCAGTCAAGCTCGGCGCAGAGGTCAGCGATCTCTCCGAAGCAATGCGCAACGTCTTGATGCAGGGAACCAATCGGATTATCGGCCGGTTGGCCGACGCCATCGAAGGGGGTATCGAGGACGGTTCCCTGCCACCGCATCTTGACCCCCATGCGATGGCGATGACGCTGTATCAACTGTGGCTGGGCGCCAGTTTGCGCGCCAAGATCACCCGTGACCGTGCGCCCCTAGAGTCTGCTCTGACAGCAACGCGAAGAATGTTGGAATTGCAGCCTCGATTTCAAAACTGAACTGAAGTTGTTTTTTATCCGCGTTATATACGACTGGTCTAATTCTACTTGCTGCACAGTCCTCAACTCAAAGGAGAATCATCATGAAAGCTATCGTTGTACGTACCCCCGGTGGCCTGGATCATCTGGAAATTCGCGATCTGCCCGATCCGGGCCAGCCTGGCCCCGGACAGATTCGCGTCGCGTTGCATGCAAGCTCGCTCAACTTCCATGACTTGCAGGTCGCGAAGGGCGGCATCCCCACGGACGATGGCCGGATCTTGATGTCCGATGGCGCAGGCGTTGTCGAAGCAGTGGGCGAAGGTGTTGCCGAGTTCAAGGTCGGCGACCATGTGGTCTCCGGCTTCTTCCCGCAATGGCCTGACGGCTTGCCTTACGCCGCCGTCGGCAACTTCCGGGGCACACCGGGCGATGGCATTGATGGCTATGCCGCCGAAGTCGCCGTGCGTCCGGCCACCCATTTCACGCTGGCTCCTCGTGGCTGGAGCCATGCCGAGGCGGCCACCATTACCACTGCGGGCCTGACCGCCTGGCGTGCGCTGGTGGTCGATGGGGCGCTCAAGGCCGGTGACAGCGTGCTGGTGCTCGGCACGGGTGGCGTTTCGATCGCCGCGCTGCAACTCGCCAAGTCCACGGGTGCCAGCGTCATCGTCACGTCCTCCTCCGACGAGAAGCTGGAGCGCGCACGCCAGCTCGGCGCCGATCATGTCATCAACTACCGGCAGACACCGAATTGGGCCAAGCAGGTGCTGACCTTGACTGGTGGGCGCGGCGTGGATCACGTCGTGGAGGTCGGAGGGCCGGGCACCCTCGCGCAATCCATCGTGGCTGTGCGCGTCGGCGGGCACATCGCGTTGATCGGCGTGCTCACCGGAAGCCAGGGCGAGGTTCCGAGTGCGCTGCTGATGGCCAAGCAGGTGCGCTTGCAGGGCCTGATTGTCGGCAACCGCCGCCAGCAGCAGGAATATGTTGCGGCTCTGGAACAGACGGGCCTTCATCCCGTGATCGACCGCAGCTTCCCTCTGGAGCAACTGGCGGATGCCTTCCGGCTTCAGGAGAAGGCGGGCCACTTCGGCAAGATCGTCGTGGAGTGGTGATCGGCTAGAGGATGCCAGCGATTGGCCAGCATCATTGGGGCAGCACTAACCGCGACAGCGGTAGGACGAGGCTGAGGTTCACCAATGGAATTACGCCACCTCCGCTGTTTTCTCGCTGTGGCAGAAGAACTTCACTTCGCCCGCGCTGCGGAGAGGCTGCACATTGAGCAGTCACCGCTGTCGCGGGCCATCAAGGAGCTGGAAGAAGACCTGGGCGTGCGCCTGTTTATCCGAACAACGCGCAGCACCCGCCTGTCGCGTGCCGGGCAGGTCTTCAAGGAGCATGTGCCACGCATCTTCACCGCCTTGCAGCACGCCCGCGAGGGCGCCAAAGCGGTGGCCGCCGGCTACGACGGCCAACTGCGCATCGCCCTGTCCGATGGCATCACGCCACCGCGCCTGAGTGCCTTCCTGGAGAAGTGCCGGGACGACGATCCCGAAGTCGGAATTCATCTGGCCGAGATACCGCTATCGCAGCAAATCGCCGGACTGCGTGACGACCTCTACGATGCAGGATTCGCGCAGTCCGATGACGTGGGTGACGGCCTGCTGGCGGTGCCTGCTTGGCATGATCCGCTGGTGGTCGCGGTGCCGGCCAGGCATCCCCTGCTGACCTACAAGCGCATCCCGCTGGAAGAAGTCTTGCGCTATCCCTTGGCGATGGGCGACCCGCACGTTTGCGAGGGCTACTGCCGCCAGATTGCACGGGTGCTGCGCACGGTGGACGTGGAGCCACTGGTGGCCGAAGAGGTCGCCTCGCTCGACCTGATGCTGACCCTGGTTTCAGCCGGCT
>JASGDF010000220.1:0-10268 GCA_047607345.1 Pseudomonas sp.
CGGCTGCGCATCGACCAGGCCGACGCGCGCACCGTGCGCCGCCGCCGCCCGAGCGGCCGCGAGCCCGGCCGGACCCGCGCCGACCACCAGCACGTCGTAGCGGCGGATCGATTCACTCATCGGTCTGCACCCGCATGCCCGCGCGCGCCGGCGTCATGCACGCGCGCAGTTGCGCCACGCCGTCGATGCGGACCCGGCATTCGAAGCACACGCCCATCCCGCACAACGGCGCGCGCGGCTGGCCGCTGCGCGAACGTCGGAACGGCACGCCCAGCACGGCCACTGCCGCGGCCACGCTGGCGCCGTCCGGCACGTCCACCGGCTGGCCGTTCACCTCCAGGCGCAGCCGGGCGTTCACGCCACCGCCCCGTGCAGCGCGCGCGCCGGCAGGTACGGCGCCGGATCGATCGCCGATACCCGGCCGAGCAGGCCGTCCACGATCAGCCGGGCACTACCCAGCGCGGTGGTGACGCCCAGCCCCTCGTGGCCGGCGGCGACCCAGACGTCACGGCGCCCAGGCACCGGGCCCAGGTACGGCCGCCCGTCGGGCGTGGCCGGGCGCAGCCCGGTCCAGATCCGGATCGCCTGCAACTCGCGCAGCACCGGCAGGAACGCGAAGGCGCGCTGCAGCATCTGCCGCAACAACGGCAGCGACGGCTCGCGGTCGGTCGCGCCGAACTCGCGCGAGGAGCCGATCAGGATCTGCCCGGTCGGGCGCGGCTGCACGTTGAACGCCACGCTGCTGTCGGCATCGCCATGCGCCGAGTCGGCATAGCCCAGCTCCAGCAGTTGGTGGTGGACGAGGCCGGGATAGCGGTCGGTGATCGCCAGCTGACCCTTGCGCGGGCGCAGCGGCAGCTCCGGCAGCAGCCGCGGCAGCTCCACGCCGGTGGCGACCAGCACCGGGCCGGACAGCCGGGTGCCGTCGTCCAGCCGCACGCCATCGTCGAGCAGCCCGTCCACGCGCCGGCCGATATGCAGCACGGCACCTGCGCCGACCGCCAGCCCGAGCAGGTGCTGCGCCATCCGCGGCGGGTACACCACCGCCTCGTCCGGCACCCGCATGCCGCCGGCCAGGCCGGGCGCCAGCTGCGGTTCCAGTGCATAGAGCCGGCGCGCATCGACCGGCTCGGCGCCCAGGCCCGCCGCCGCCAACCGCGCGATCTTGGCCGGCACCGCCGCCAGCTCGCGCTCGTCGCGCGCCACCCACAGCGTGCCGCAGCGGCTGAACTCGGCGTCCGCCAGCGCCGCGTAGCGTTCCCACAGCCGCAGCGAGTACGCCGAAAGCGCCAGCTCGGCCGGATCGTCGTCCATCGCCACCAGGTGCCCCATCGCCGCCGCCGTGGCGCCGCCGCCGACCGGACCCGGCTCGACCACGGCCACGCGCAGGCCCGCGCCAACCGCCGCCTCGGCGCAGGCCGCGCCGACGATGCCGGCACCGACGACGATGAGGTCGTGGGTATTCATTCGATCCGGATGCCCCAGGCGAACGGATCGACGGGATCGACCAGCAGCTGCGCGCGTGCGGTGACGTACGCGGTGCCGGCGATGCGCGGCGCGATGCCGCGCCCGGATGTGCGGTAGCTGCCCTCGAACACGCTGCCGAGGATGCCCTGCTGCCGCCACACCTCCCCCTCGGCCAGCTTGCCGTCAGCGGCCAGGCACGCCAGCTTGGCGCTGGTGCCGGTGCCGCACGGCGAACGGTCGTAGGCCAGCCCCGGGCACAGCACGAAGTTGCGCGCCTGCCCGCTGCCGTCCGGCGCCGGGCCGTTGACCTCGATGTGGTCGATCTCGCCGCCGTCCGCGCCGGTGATCCCGGCCGCCTCCAGCGCCTGCCGGATCGCCTCGGTGTAGGCGGTCAGTTCGCGCTGGTGGGCCAGGTCGAGCGCGCACGGCGCCTGCTCGGTGATGTAGAACCAGTTGCCGCCCCAGGCGATGTCGCCGCGCACCTCACCATGGCCGGGCACCTGCACCGCCACCTGGCGGGCGTGGCGGTAGCTCTCGACGTTGTCGATCGCCACCCGGCCATCCGCGTCCAGATCCACCCCGACCGTGCCGACCGGGGTCTCGATGAAATGCCGTCCCAGCCCGATCCGGCCCAGGTGCTGCAACGTGCGCACCACCCCGATCGTGCCGTGCCCGCACATCCCCAGGTAGCCGACGTTGTTGAAGAAGATCACCCCGGTGCAGGCGCGTGGATCGCGCGCCGGCAACAGCAACGCGCCGACCATCGTGTCCGAGCCGCGCGGCTCGCAGGCGATCGCGCTGCGCCAATGGTCGAATTCAGCACGAAAACGCTCGCGGCACTCGGCCAGATCGCCAGGCCCCAGGTCGGGAAAACCTGCGAGCACGACACGAGTAGGTTCGCCAGCGGTATGGGAGTCAACGACATCGATGGTGTGCATCCCGGCATGCTCACATCCGGGTCCGGATCGCGGCTAGCGGAGAATGCCGATCGAAAATGCGGAAATCCGCACAACCTCGCAATGCCTCGACGACCGCGGTTTGCGCTAGCATCGGAACGCCGGCCAGGCCCGGCACCCCCGCCCTCGCACCAGCGAAACGCCAGTGAACACGACGGAACTCAACCTGCCCGCCCTGGAGATGCAGACGCTGTTCGACGCGCTGCCGGACGTGGTGTTCTTCGTCAAGGACCGGGAAGGCCGCTACACCCATTGCAACCTCACCCTGGTGCGCCGGCTCGGGCGCAAGCAGCGCGGCGAGATCATCGGCCGCCTGCCGCTGGAGGTGTTCCCGATGACGCTCGGCGGCAGCTACATCATGCAGGACCGCCGCGTGCTGTGCGGCGAGGTGATCGACAACCAGCTGGAGATGCACCTGTACCCGAACCGCATGCCGGGCTGGGCACTGACATTCAAGCGCCCACTGGTCGACGACGACGAGGTGATCGGCATCATCGGCGTATCGCGCGACCTGGGCCAGCCGGACAACAAGCACTCCGCCTACGAGCGCCTGAACCGGGTGATGGAATACATGCAGAGCAAATTCGGCGACAACCTGCGCGTGCAGACCCTGGCCGACCTCGCCGGCCTGTCGGTGGCGCAGCTGGAGCGGCATTTCCGCCGCGTGTTCCAGGTGACCCCGCAGCAGCTGCTGACCAAGCTGCGGATCGAGGCGGCGATGCGGCTGCTGCACGGCGAGGACAGCATCGCCGCGATCGGCCAGCAGTGCGGCTTCGCCGACCAGAGCGCGTTCGCCCGGCAGTTCAAGGCCACGGTCGGCATGACCCCACGCGACTACCGCACCCTGAAAGGCCAGCTGTAGCGTCACGATCGACCAGACGAAAGGCGCAGGATCGCCGGATCCGGCCAAGTCTACCGATTCGGCTGGGAATCCCTGGATTTGCACTGGCCGGCTCGCCCACTCTCCGCAAGGCCTGTGAACGCATCAGCAGCGGGCCTGTTTCCCCCGGGTGGTAGCATGTCCGTCTGCTCACGCCTGCCTGCCCGATGCTCAGTTTTTTCCGTCGCAAGAAGCCCCAGGACGCCACTGGCGAACAAGCCCGGACCTCGCATTACAGCGCCGAGGATCTCGCCGCCGCCTTTCCCCGTGCGCCCTCCGAATCCGAGTCGCCACTCCAGGCCGCCCCGGAGCTAGCACCGACGCCAGCCGTCGCGTCGCCCGAAGCCACCTCCCCCCCGCCCTCGGCGGTGGCCGTGGAAGCGCTCGCAGCGGGCACGTCGATAGCGGATCCCCTCGCAGCGTCCCATGATCCGGCTCCAACCGGGCTGCTGCCATCGCCGATCCCGGCGATTCCGAGCCCGATCGCCGCAATCCCGGATCCGGCGCCGGCAGAGGCAGTGCCTCCCGCCGCGGTACCGCCCCCGGCCTCCGCAGTTCCCGATGCAGCGCCGACTCAGCTCACCTCCACCGACGATGCCCTGCTGCCAGCCAACGCCGCGCCCGCCGCCCCGGCCGGCAAGCCGGGCTGGCGCGAGCGCCTGCGCAACAGCAGCTTCGCGCGCAGCTTCGGCGGCCTGTTCTCGCGCAACCCGCGTCTGGATGACGACCTGCTCGACGAAATCGAGACCGCGCTGATCACCGCCGATGTCGGCGTGCCGGCCACCACCGCCCTGGTCGAGGACCTGCGCAAGCGCATGAAGGCGCGCGAGTTCACCGACGCCCATGCGCTGCTGGCCGCGCTGCGCGCCGACCTGATCGCGCTGCTGCGGCCGGTATCGAAGCCGCTGCTGATAGATCGTGACGCCAAGCCGTTCGTGGTGCTGACCGTCGGCGTCAACGGCGTCGGCAAGACCACCACCATCGGCAAGCTGGCCAAGCGCTTCAAGGACGAGGGCCACAGCCTGATGCTGGCCGCCGGCGACACCTTCCGCGCCGCCGCGGTCGCCCAGCTGCAGGCCTGGGGCCAACGCAACGGCGTGGCGGTGGTCGCGCAAGGCCAGAACGCCGACGCCGCCTCGGTCGCCTACGATGCCCTGCAAGCCGCCAAGGCGCGCGGCACCCAGGTGCTGATCGCCGACACCGCCGGCCGCCTGCACACCCAGACCGGACTGATGAACGAGCTGGGCAAGATCCGCCGCGTGCTCGGCAAGCTCGACCCGGCCGCCCCGCACGAGGTGCTGATGGTGATCGACGGCACCACCGGCCAGAACGCACTCTCGCAACTGCGCCAGTTCCACGCCGTGGTACAGGTGACCGGCCTGGTCGTGACCAAGCTCGACGGCACCGCCAAGGGCGGCGTGGTGTTCGCGCTGGCACGCGAGTTCGGCATCCCGATCCGCTTCGCCGGCATCGGCGAGCGCCCCGAGGATCTGCGCGTGTTCGACCCGGTGGCCTTCGTCGATGCGCTGCTCCCCGAAGCGCTGGGCGCCGCCTGAAACCGTAGAGCCGAGCTTGCTCGGCGGGCACTTTCCCGATGAAGGCCCCCGCCGAGCAAGCTCGGCTCTACAAATCCCCCACCCCGCCAGCATGAGCCAGCCCTTCGCCACCCGCCTGCTGACCTGGTTCGACCAGCACGGCCGCCACGACCTGCCCTGGCAACATCCGCGCACGCCATACCGCGTCTGGCTGTCGGAAATCATGCTGCAGCAGACCCAGGTCGCGACGGTGATCCCGTACTTCCTGCGCTTCGTCGAGCGCTTCCCGTCCCTGCCCGACCTCGCCGCCGCCTCCACCGACGAGGTGATGGCGCACTGGGCCGGCCTGGGTTACTACGCCCGCGCCCGCAACCTGCACGCGGCGGCCAAGGCCTGCGTAGAGCATCACGGCGGCGAGCTGCCACACGACTTCGAGGCGCTGCACGCGCTGCCCGGCATCGGCCGCAGCACCGCCGGCGCGATCCTCGCGCAGGCCTGGAACGACCGCTTCCCGATCCTGGACGGCAACGTCAAGCGCGTGCTCGCGCGCCACCACGGCATCGCCGGCTGGCCCGGCCTGCCGGCCGTGGAAAAACAGCTATGGACGCTGGCCCAGGCGCATGTCGAGCTGGTGCCCGCCGGCCGCCTGGCCGACTACACCCAGGCCCAGATGGACTTCGGCGCGACCCTGTGCACGCGCGCCAGACCGGCCTGCGTGCTGTGCCCGCTGCAGGACGACTGCATCGCGCGCAGGGAAGGCCAGGTCGAGGCGCTGCCCACGCCCAAGCCCGGCAAGCAGCTGCCGGAACGCGAGGCGATGGCGCTGCTGCTGGAGAACGGCGCCGGCGAACTGCTGCTGCAACGCCGCCCGCCCACCGGCATCTGGGCCTCGCTGTGGACGCTGCCGCAGGCCGACACCGAGGCAGACCTGCGCGCCTGGTTCGAACGCGAGATCAACGGCGACTACGACACCGCCGAGGCGATGCCGCTGATCGTCCACACCTTCAGCCACTACCGGCTGTACCTGCAGCCGCTGCGGCTGCGCAAGGTCGCCCCGCGCAGCGCGGTGCGCGACAATGACGACCAGCGCTGGGTGGCGCGCGCCGATCTGGTCGCGCTCGGCCTGCCCGCCCCGATCCGCAAACTGCTCGACGGCCTGTAAGGAACAACCGAATGCCCCGCACCGTGTTCTGCCACTACCAACAGCGCGAAGCCGAAGGCCTAGACTTCGTGCCCTATCCCGGCGAGTTGGGCAAGCGCGTGTTCGAGCAGATCGGCAAGGCCGGCTGGGCCGCGTGGCTGGCCCACCAGACCATGCTGATCAACGAGAACCGGCTCTCCCCGCGCGATCCCAAGCACCGCGCGTTCCTGGAGGACGAACTGCGCAAGTTCCTGTTCTCCGGCAACGCCGAGAAACCAGCCGGCTACGTCGACCCCGCCAGCGGCGCCTGAATCGCGCCACTGCAGGACGCGCCGTACCCGCACAAGCGCCCCCCGGCAGGAGAATTTCTCGGAAGGCTGCGTGCAAGGCTTTGGCGCCAAGGATTTCGCGTGCCCGGCCCGAGACTCGCATCATGGCTTGCACACCGAACTCTCCTCCCGTCATCCCCGCGAAGGCGGGGGTGAGGACGGGTGGCTTGCGAGCCATTGGCTCGCACCCGGCCGAACGCCCTCGCGCGGTGCGCGAGGGCCGGGGATCGAAGATCCAGCGACTTTCGTCCAGATCGCCTTGCAATTCGCCGGGCTGCCGGCTTCGCGGGAGCGACGATTCAAGCTCCCCGGACAGCAATGCGCACAAGCGCGGGACCCAGCGCCTTTGCCTGGTTCGGCCACACGCCTCTCAACACGGCACGATCGCAGCGTGGCTGTCAGTGGCCCTGCGTTCCGGATCGCACGCGTGACTGCGTCCCGGCCTCGCGCAGCTCCTTCTCCGACGCCTTCAACGCCTTCACGTCCAGCGGCCGGATGCTCTGGATGCGGCAGGACAGGTTGAACCCACGCGGACCGTCGATCACCTGCACCCGGTCGAAGCGCGCGGAGACCCGATCCATCAAACTGGTGATCAAGATGGTCGGCGAATAGGCAAGGTTGCCGCACGGCCCGTCCAGTTCGAGCAGATAGGCCTGGTTCGGCCGGCTCCACACCGCCAGCGCGCTGTCGCCCAGGTCGATCCAGCCATCGAGCCGCCCGGAGTAGCGAAAGTCCGCGACCGGCGCGCCGGCATGCGCCCGGTACAGCTGCAACCGCTCCTGGTCCGACAACCGCCCGGTCGCGCACCCGGCCAGCAGCGATACCGCCAGCAGCATGCTCCAGCCCTTGTTCATCGCCTGCCTCCAATCCGTATCGGGTGGCGGACATGATGCGCCTGCACGATCGCGGACGCATATCGAGGCAGCGCCATTGCTCGCGCGATACACAGGCAGAAGCCGCATACCGGATCGCGCGCGACATCGCATCACGCCGGTACCAGGAGAGAAAAAGAACCCCCGGTACATGGATATGCCGTGCTCTCGTGAGAAATTCACAAAAAAAGGGCCTGCATCGCTGCAAGCCCTCGAAATCATGGTGGCCGGGGAGGGAATCGAACCCCCGACACGGGGATTTTCAATCCCCTGCTCTACCAACTGAGCTACCCGGCCACTTCGCCGCAATGCAGTGCCTGCGTTGCGAGGACGCGCATCATAGCGACCGCCCGCGAATTGGGCAAGCCTCGCCATGCAACTCGTCATGCAATCCGGGAACGCGGGCGCGCAACCGACCAGTACACCGAAGCTCGGAGCGGACGCACTTCGCGCCAGACTGGCTGGCCTGGTCCCGTTCGTATACACCGGGCACCAGTTGCTGGCGAACCCGGTCGCCAGCATCCATGGATCCACCCACGTTCACCGTGGACGCCACACGCATCGCTTGCGCGCCTGCAACAGCGTGCCGCGAGCATCGGCCATGACCTGTCGAAGCTGATCGCCGCCGCGCCCCTGGAGTAGCCGCTCGCACCACCCATACGCCGTAGTATTCTTGCGCTCGTTTCAGCCAACGAAGGCATGCGGCAATGCGTCTTTACCGAAGCTTGTTCCTGGCACTGGTCACGCTGGCACTGGCCGGTTGTGGCGGCGGCATGGTGCGGCGGGTATCCGAGCCGACCGCCAGCATCCAGCAGCTCAGCGTGCGCGCCGACGGCAGCTGGTCGCTGGAGCTGCGCCTGCAGAACTACAGCAGCATCCCGATGCGTTTCGAGCGGGTAGCGCTTGACGTGCAGCTCGGCGCCGAAAGCGCCGGCAGGCTCGAACAGACCGTGGGCATCTCCATCGGCCCGGAATCGGCCGATATCGTGCAGATCTCTCTGCAACCATCCTCGTTCGCCAGGCTCGCCATCGCCGACGTACTCGCCGGCCACCGTTCGCTGCCCTATGTCCTGAAGGGCAAGGTCTGGGCGACGCCCGAGGAAAAGAAGCAACGCGAGTTCGACATCGACGCGCGCAACACGCTCAGCCCGGCCCCGGGCCTGGACGGCGTCCTGCGCTGAGCCGATCACCGCCGGGCTGCGCGCGCCCGCGACACATTCCAGGAACACCATGAGCCGCTATTCCGCCCCCCTTGCCGACCTACGCTTCGCGCTTTACGACGTACTGGGTGCCGAGGCCCTGTTCGACCGCCTGGGCTACACCGAGGCCAGCCGCGACATCATCGATGCGGTGCTCGACGAGGCCGCGCGCTTCACCGGCAGCGTGCTGGCGCCGTTGAACGGCGTCGGCGACGAGATCGGCTGCGCGTTCGACAAGAGCACCCGTGAAGTCACCACCCCGCCCGGCTTCAGGCAAGCCTACGCGCAGTTCGTCGAGGGCGGCTGGACCGGCCTGACCGCCGCACCGGAGTTCGGCGGCCAGGGCCTGCCGCATACCCTGGGCGTACCTCTCAACGAGATGATCAATGCCGCCAACCTGGCCTGGGGCAACTTCCCGTTGCTTTCGCACGGCGCGGTCGAGGCACTGAAACAGCACGGCGAGGCATGGCAGCAGGAGGTCTTCCTCAAGCCACTGATCGAAGGCCGCTGGACCGGCACCATGTGCCTGACCGAACCGCACTGCGGCACCGACCTGGGCCTGCTCAAGACCCGCGCACAGCCCAACGCCGACGGCAGCCATGCGATCACCGGCACCAAGATCTTCATCACCGCCGGCGAGCACGATCTCACCGACAACATCGTCCACCTGGTGCTCGCCAGGCTGCCCGACGCGCCGCCCGGCGCCAAGGGCATTTCGCTGTTCGTGACGCCGAAGTTCAAGGTCGGCCGCGACGGCGCCCTCGGCGAGCGCAATGCGCTGCACTGCGGCGCGATCGAACACAAGATGGGGATCAAGGGCTCGGTCACCTGCGTGATGAACTTCGACGGTGCCCAGGGCTGGCTGGTCGGCCAGCCGCACAAGGGCCTGCAGGCGATGTTCACCATGATGAACACCGCGCGCCTGGGCGTCGGCCTGCAAGGCATCGGCCTGTCCGAGCGCGCCTACCAGAACGCGCTGCACTACGCCCGCGAACGACTGCAGTCGCGTTCACTGACCGGCGCGAAGTTCCCCGACAAGCCCGCCGACCCGATCATCGTGCAGCCGGATGTGCGTCGCATGCTGCTGACGATCAAGTCGCTGACCGAGGGCAGCCGCCTGCTGGCACTGCACGCGGCCACGCTGATCGACGTCGCCCACCGCTCGCCCGACCCGGCCGAGCGCGAGCGCGCCGACACCCTGGTAAGCTTCCTGACCCCGATCTCCAAGGCCTGCCAGACCGAATGGGGCATCGAGAACACCTACCACGCGCTGCAATGCTTCGGCGGCCACGGCTACATCCATGAGCACGGCATGGAGCAGCTGGCGCGCGACGCGCGCATCACCACGCTGTACGAAGGCACCACCGGCATCCAGGCGCTGGACCTGATCGGCCGCAAGACCGCCTCGACCCAGGCCGCGGGCCTGAAGCTGTTCCTGGCCGAGCTCGAGGCCTTCGCCCGCGCGCACGACAGCGACGCGGCGCTGGCGGAGTTCATCAAGCCGCTGCGCGACAAGGCCAGCGAGTGGGCGATGCTGACCCGCGACGTGCTGGAGCGTGCCGCGAAGGATCCGGAAGAACTCGGCGCGGCCAGCCACGACTACCTGTTCTATTCCGGCTACGTGGTGCTGGCCTACTGGTGGGCGCGCAGCGTCGCTGCCGCCGACGCTGCCGCGCATGGCGAGGATTTCAGGCGCGCCAAGCTGGAGACCGCGCGCTTCTACTTCGCCCGCATCCTGCCGCGTACCTTAACCCACGCCGCCAACATCCGCGCCGGCGCCAAGCCGCTGATGGCGCTGGACGAAACGCTGTTCGGCGCGTAGACGCTGCCCGTAGGAGCGACTTCAGTCGCGATGGGGCTTTGCCGGCAAAGCCCCATCGCGACTGAAG
>JASGDF010000221.1:0-26673 GCA_047607345.1 Pseudomonas sp.
CACTTTTCTTTGCTCGTGCAAAGAAAAGTAACCAAAAGAAAGCACGCCCCGGGTCCTCGCGCCCTCCGCGGCTGCGCCGCTCCGGGTCCGCTCCGGTGCCGGGAATTTTCGGACGCGACCTCCTGTCGCGGCCGAAAACGACGTGCATCCATGCACGTCGCCCCCTGCGGGGGTTTTCTCCCGCCACCTCCGCCGCTGCGGGTACGGGGGCCGGAAAAGCAAACGCAGCAGCAACAGCCCTGCCTATCTGTGGCCGGCGTCTCTGCGGCCAGTGCCGCCGGACAAGGTGGCCAGCACGCCGTCCAGCGCCAGCTGCGCGCGGAAGCCGGCCTTCTCCAGCCGCCGGGCCACCTCGCGCGGGACGTCGCGGCCGCTGGTGAGCTTGTTGGGGCTGCCGGTGTAGTGGAACAGGCTGCCACCGTGCCGCAGCACGCGCGCGAGCTGGTCGTAGAACGCCTGCGAGTACAGCTCGCCGGCGATGCCGAAGCGCGGCGGGTCGTGCAGCAGCGCGTCCACCGAGGCGTCCGGCAGCTGCGCGATCGCCTGCGCGACGTCGGCATGCACGAGTTGCAGGCGACCGTCGCTGGCCGGCGCGTCCGGATCGGGCGACCACGGGTTGAGCGTGCGCAGCCACAGCACGTCGGCGTTCTTTTCGAATGACTGGATCCGCGCCGCGCCGGCCTCCAGGCAGCAGGCGGCGAAGTAGCCGAGCCCGCCGCAGGTATCGAGCACCACCTTGCCGCGCGGCGCGACCAGCGCGACCTTGCGGCGCGCGTCCTCGAACGGCGATTGCTGCATCGTTGGCAGCATCTTGATGCCGTCGATCTCGAAGGTCGGCGCGCCCCACTCGGTCGGCACCAGCTTGATCAGCGCGCCGGAGAAGCGCGACACCGGTGCGAAGTCCTCGCCGTCCCAGTAGTGGATCGTGCGCTCCTTCAGTCGGTCGGGATACGGGTAGTGCAGCCCCTGCCATTGCCAGTGCTCGGCCGCCAGTACGGCGGTACCGGTCGAACGGCCGAGGTCGAACGAGCCGTGCCAGTCGCTCGCACCGCCCCGGTGCGCGGCAAGCAGGGCCTCGGCGAGAGGGCGGGTCAGCAGCGGGCCGGTGTAGTGGGGCACGGCGGATTCGTACCTGGCGCGGAGAAGGGGGGCATCGTAACCGACGCCCCTGGATGCTGAACGCGCATTCCGGCTGGAGCGAGGCGGCTTGCTTTCTGGTGCAAGAGTCCATTCATTTTTCTGAACGATTGGGATTCGTGACTGGAAAGTTCAGATCGGATTCACCCCTAAAAATCAACAATTTGCCTCGAATTTCGCGAGGCCCTGGGCGTCTTTGACGTTCGCCAGGGTTCACGGATTTTGAACGTTTCTGAACGCTCCGCTAGGATCTCCGGTCGTGACCCATTCCGCCTTCCACCGCTGTATTGCCATCGTGGCCGCCGCAATGGCGTGCGCCGGGGCGATGGCCGTGCAGGCGCAGGAACAGGAGCCGGAAGCGCGGACGATCATGCCGCAGGGCGGGCACAACCAGGGAGGACGTTCGCTATCGGACACCATCCGCAGGGTGCAGCGTTTCACCGGCGGACAGATCCTCGGTGCCGAGCAGGTGCCGTTCGATGGCCGCAACATCAACCGGGTGAAGTACCTGGACGATCGTGGACGTGTCCGCTACATGGACGATCCCGTGCAGCAGGGGCGTCCGACGCCGCGCGGGCCGCGTCCGGCCGAGTCGTCGGACGTGCAGTCAACACGCGGCGATAACCGGTGATCACCGATAGTCCGCTGTTAATCCACATATTCCAGGCCTGACGGCCATCAACGTAACTAGGGAGAGTCCATGCGTATCCTTCTGGTCGAAGACGAAGCCCCGCTGCGCGAGACCCTGGCGGCGCGCCTGAAGCGCGAAGGCTTTGCGGTCGACGCCGCGCAGGATGGCGAAGAAGGCCTCTATATGGGGCGCGAGGTCCCGTTCGACGTCGGTATCATCGATCTGGGCCTGCCCAAGATGTCGGGGATGGAGCTGATCAAGGCGCTGCGCGACGAGGGCAAGAAATTCCCGGTGCTGATCCTGACCGCGCGTTCGAGCTGGCAGGACAAGGTCGAGGGCCTCAAGCAAGGTGCCGACGACTACCTGGTCAAGCCGTTCCATGTCGAGGAGCTGCTGGCGCGCGTCAACGCGCTGCTGCGCCGCGCCGCCGGTTGGAGCAAGCCGACCCTGGAATGCGGTCCAGTCGCGCTGGACCTGGCGGCGCAGACGGTCAGCGTCGCCGGCAGCAATGTCGACCTGACCAGCTACGAGTACAAGGTGCTCGAATATCTGATGATGCACGCCGGCGAGCTGGTCTCGAAGGCCGACCTGACCGAGCACATCTACCAGCAGGACTTCGACCGCGACTCCAACGTGCTGGAGGTCTTCATCGGCCGCCTGCGCAAGAAGCTGGACCCGGACGGCGAACTCAAGCCGATCGAGACCGTGCGCGGCCGCGGCTACCGTTTCGCGATTCCGCGCAACGAAGGCTGAGCACGGCGGTCGGACAGGCAGCCGCGTGATTGCCCGCTTCTGGTCCGTCCGCCGCTGGCGACCGCGCTCGCTGCAGGCGCGCCAGCTGCTCGCCGCCAGCCTCAGCCTGCTGGCGTTCCTGGCCCTGGCCGGCTACGCGCTGGACGCGGTGTTCGCCGACACCGCCGAGAGCAACCTACGCGAGCGGCTGAAGAACTACGCCACCAGCTACGTCAAGAGCATCGAGTTCGTGCGTGATGGCTCGCTCTACATTGGCGAGCAGCCACCGGACCCGCGTTTCGACGTGCCCGGCGGCGGCGTCTATGCCGAGGTGGTGCGCCCGGACGAGCGCTGGACCTCGATGTCGGCCGAAGGGCCGGTACTGCCGCAGAGCGGTGGCATGCTGCGTCCGCGCGAGGAGCGTTTCTCCGGCCCGCTGCCGATGTTGCAGATCGACGGCAGCCAGGGCGAGGTGTACCGCTACGGCATGGGCGTGAGCTACGTCGAGCGCGAGCATGGCAACGAGCTTCCCTACACGATCTACGTGATGGAGGATGCGCGCGGCCTCGGCGCGCAGTTGCGCCGCTTCCGCGGCAGCGTGTGGTTCTGGCTGGGCAGCTCGGGCATCGTGTTGCTGGTGCTGCAGGCGTTCATCCTGCAGTGGAGCCTGCGCCCGTTGCGGCGCGTGGAGAACGAGCTGTCCCGCGTGCAGCGCGGCCAGGCCCAGCGCATGAGCGAGCGTCACCCGCGCGAGCTGGAGCCGCTGACCGACAGCATCAACGCCTTCATCGAGTCCGAACGCGAGAACCTGGACCGGCAGCGCAACACGCTGGCCGACCTGGCGCACAGCCTGAAGACGCCGCTGGCGGTGCTGCGCACCCAGCTCGACAGCGGCGCTTCGGAGAAGGAACTGCGCGAGGAACTGGACGTGCAACTGCGCAGGATGAACAACCTGGTCTCCTACCAGCTGGCGCGCGCGGCTTCCAGCGGACACAAGCTGTTCGCCGCGCCGCTGCCGATCGAGTCCAACGCCGAGGAGATCGTACGCGGCCTGGAGAAGGTCTATGCCGCCAAGAGCGTGCTGTGCGAATTCGAGATCCATCCGGAGGCGCGCTTCCATGGCGAGCCGGGCGATCTGCAGGAACTGCTCGGCAACCTGCTGGAGAATGCCTTCAAGTGGGCCCGGCACCGGGTGCTGCTGACCGCGCAGCCCGAGCCCGCCGCCGGCAGTCGCCGCGCCGGCCTGGTCCTGGCGGTGGAGGACGATGGCCCCGGCATCGCCCCGGAGGACGTGGCCAAGGTTCTGCAGCGTGGCGTGCGCGGCGACGAGCGCGTGCAGGGCCACGGCATCGGCCTGTCGATCGTGCAGGACCTGGTGAAGGGCTACCGGGGCGAATTGCAGGTCAAGCGCTCGGAGGAGCTGGGTGGCGCCCGTTTCGAGGTCACGCTGCCGCCGGGGTTGTGACTCTGGCGCACGGTTTGCTCCGCCGGGATGTCGCAGTCCCGACCGCACGGGGTTTCGCGCCTACCCTGATCCACCCCTGCGAGGCACCTCGCCTGCGGGGAAGCAGGCGCCTCTCCTGAGCAAGAAGGAACGGGCTCCGGATCCTTTAAATGAACCGCACCCCAAGCCCGCCAGGTTTCCGACATCGGCTTAACGCGGCCGCGTAGGCGCAGCGGATACTCGTGCGTTGTCTGCCGTGTTGGTTCGTTCGGATGGAGATGGGCATGTGGACATCCCGCGGAAGCGCCCGCGGCATCGGACTACGGTTGCTGGTGGCGCTGGCGTTGGCAGGCATGGCGGCCGGGGCGGCGGCTGTGCGTGCGGGGTTCGATCCGGCGTCCTCGCGCTGGTTGCAGCGCGTCGCGTTCGGGCTGGACAGCGCCGGACTGGCCGAGCTGGAGCAGCAGGGGCGGCGCGGGTTCCTGCGTGCGCAGCTGGCCGGCGCGGGCGCCGACGACGCGCTGCCGCCGGTGATACGCGCGCAGTTGCAGGGCTATCCGGCATTGCAGGTGCCGGTGCAGGCGCTGCTCGCGCAACAGGCGGCGCGCGCGAAACAGATCCGGGCGATGCCCGACGGCGACGACAAGGTCGCCGCGCGCAAGGCGCTGCAGCAGCAGGGCGCCGCGATGGTGCAGCAGGTCCGGCAGGCGCAGCTGCTGCGCTCGATCTATGCGCCCGACCAGTTGCGCGAGCAGATGGTGTGGTTCTGGCTCAACCACTTCAGCGTGCATGCCGACAAGGGGCGGCTGCGCTGGATGGTCGGCGACTACGTGGACAACGCGATCCGCCCGCATGCGCTGGGCAGGTTTTCCGACCTGGTGCTGGCGACCCTGAAGAGCCCGGCGATGCTGGAGTACCTGGACAACGCCCAGAATGCCAGGGGCAAGCTCAACGAGAACTACGCGCGCGAGCTGATGGAACTGCACATGCTGGGCGTGGACGCCGGCTACAGCCAGCGCGACGTGCAGCAGCTGGCGCAGGTGCTCACCGGGGCCGGCATCGCGCCGCCGGATCGCGATGGCCCGCCGAAGCTCAAGCCCGCGCTGCAGGCGCAGTACCTGCGCGAGGGCGCCTTCGAGTTCAATCCGGCGCGCCACCAGCCCGGCGACAAGACCCTGCTCGGCCAGCGCATCGCCGGCGGCGGTTTCGACGAGATCGAGCGCGCGGTAAAGCTGCTGGCGGCGCAGCCGGCCTGTGCCCGTTTCGTCTCGCGCAGGCTGGCCGAATACTTCGTCGCCGACCAGCCGCCGCCGGCGCTGGTGGAGCGCATGGCGCGCAGCTTCCGGCGCAGCGATGGCGACCTTGCCAAGGTGATGGAGACGATGCTGGCCTCGCGCGAGTTCGCCGACGCCGCGCAGCGCAAGTTCAAGGACCCCTATCGCTACCTGGTGTCGTCGGTGCGGCTGGCCTACGACGGCCAGGTGATCGCCAACCCGGCGCCGCTGGTGGGCTGGCTCGGCCAGATGGGCGAGCCGTTGTTCGGACGCGTCACGCCGGACGGCTGGCCGCTGCAATCCGACGCCTGGAACAGCTCCGGGCAGATGGCCAGGCGCTTCGAGATCGCACGCGCGATCGGCAACGGCGACGCCCGCTTGTTCGCGCCGGCCGATGGCGATGCGGAACGGCGTGGCGGCTTCCCGATGCCGGCGTCGCGGCTGTACTACGCGGCGATCGAGCCGGCGCTGTCCGAAGCCACCCGCACCGCGCTGGCCAAGGCGCATTCGCAGCAGGAGTGGAACGCGTTCCTGCTCGCATCGCCGGAATTCAACTACCGCTGACGGCAGGGACGCCCGGTTCCACACGAGGGCATGCAGATGAAACGACGTGGATTTCTCGCCGGTGCCGCCGGCGCGGTGCTGGCCGGAGCCGGCATGAGCTGGTCCGGGCGCCTGTTCGCCGCGCCGGCCGGCAGTGCCCGTCTGCTGGTCGTGTTCCTGCGCGGCGGCTACGACTGCAACAACCTGCTGGTGCCGTACGCGAGCGACTTCTACTACGAAGCGCGGCCTTCGCTGGCGATCGCGCGGCCCGATCCGGGCAATGCCGCCAGCGCGATCGCGCTCGATGCGCGCTGGGGCCTCAACCCGGTGCTGCGCCAGAGCCTGCTGCCGCTGTGGCAGCGCGGGCAGCTGGCGTTCGTGCCGTTCGCCGGGACCGACGATCTCTCGCGCAGCCACTTCGAGACCCAGGACGACATCGAGTCAGGCGAGTCCGGTGACCGGCACCGCGATTACCGCTCGGGCTTTCTCGCGCGGCTCTCGGGCGTGCTGAGCGGCGTGCCGGCGATCGCCTTCACCGATTCGCTGCCGCTGAGCTTCCAGGGCGGTCGCGACATCCCGAACCTGTCGCTGCGCGGCGATGCCAGGCCGGTCTTCGATGCGCGCCAGTCGGCGATCCTGGCCGGCATGTACCAGGGCACGCAGCTGGCGAGCGCGGCGCGCGACGGGCTGGCGCTGCGCCAGCAGGTCTCCCGGGAACTGCAACAGGAAATGATGCAGGCCAGCCGTGGCGCCGCCAGCGCCCGCAGCTTCGCCGACGAGACCCGGCGCATGGCGGTGATGATGCGCGAGCGCTACCGGCTCGGCTTCGTCGATGTCGGCGGCTGGGACACGCACGTCAACCAGGGCAGTACCGAAGGCGCGCTCGCCAACAACCTCAGAAACCTGGGCCAGGGCCTGTCCGCCTATGCCGAGGCGCTGGGTCCGGCCTGGAACGACACCGTGGTGGTGGTGCTGTCCGAGTTCGGCCGCACCTTCCGCGAGAACGGCGACAAGGGCACCGACCATGGCCACGGCACCGCGTACTGGGTACTCGGCGGTGGCGTACGCGGTGGGCGCATCGCCGGGCCGCAGGTCGACGTCGCCCAGCCGAGCCTGTTCCAGGATCGCGACTATCCGGTGCTGACCAACTACCGCGCGCTGGTGGGCGGATTGTTGCAGCGGATGTGGGGGCTGGATGCGGCCCGGCTGGAGCGGGTCTTCCCGGGTGCGAAGGCCACGGACCTGCAACTGGTCTGAGCGGGATCAGTCGAACGGCGAGGGGCCGTAGAACCGTTCCAGGTGCGCGGCCACTGCCGGCAGTGCCTGGCGCAGCCGGCGCGGCGCGGAGAAGTGGTATTCGCTGGCGACCGCGAAGAATTCCTCCGGCGCCTCGGCGGCGTAGGCGTCGATCGCGGTGGCACGACCGGCGTCCACGCGCGCGCAGAATTCGTCGTAGCTGCGCTGGAAATCGCCCGCCCATTCGCGTTGCCACGCGCGTGGCAGCAGCGGGGTGCCGTCGAGCACGCCGTCGAGCGCGTCGAGCTTGTGCGCCATCTCGTGGATCACCACGTTGTAGCCGGCGTGGGGATCGGCGATGTCGGCGCGCACATCGGCCCACGACACGATCAGCGGCCCCTGCTCCCAGGCCTCGCCGATCAGTTCGTCCTCCCATTGGTGGAGCACGCCGGCGGCATCGACATGGCTGCGCTGTACGCGGAACGCGTCGGGGTAGACGATCAGCTGCGACCAGCCGCGCCAGCCAGCGCGGCCGAATTCCAGCAGCGGCAGGCAGCAGGTCGCTGCGAGCAACACGCGCTCGGCGTCTTCCAGCGTCAATCCGTCGACCGGGGAAATGGTTTTTTCGTGCAGGAACGCGGCGGTGAGTTCGCGCAGGCGTTCGGCGCGCGGCGGATCGAGCCGCTGCAGCCACGCACAGCCCGCGCAGGCGGTGCGCCAGAGGGATTCGTCGATCGTCGCCGGCTTGCGCCGGAGCCAGCCGAACACGCGTGCAATCAGCGGAACATGCCCGGCAGGAAGCTGTGCCAGCGCGGCATGCGCATCCGTGGCACCACCAGCTCGCCGTCGTTGCCGCCGCCTTGCGAGGTCGAGGCATGTGGCCGTGTGGCGCCTGCATGCGGGGTCGCGGCCGGGGCCGGGACTGGATCGGCATCACTGCCGTGCATGGCCGATCGCGGGGCGTCGACGCAGGTGCCGCGATCCGGATCGGCATAGCCGCCGGACGCTGCCGCCCAGGCCAGCGAAGGTGCCAGCAACAGGATCAGGCAGGGGGCGACTGGGCGCATCGTGAAGATCCGGGCAGCGGCGATAAGTGTCCGATTCTAGCGCGGTTTCCGCCGCCGGCGGCAAGCTGGCTGGGCCGGCGCGATGGCATCGCGCATAATTTCCCCTTCATTCGTGGGGGAACAGCGTGGACGATCGCGCACTGCTGGCCAGACTCGCCGCCGGGCGCGTGTCCGGGGATGCGCTCGCGCGCGAGCTGGGGCTGACCCGGGCCGCGGTCTGGAAGCGCATCCAGAACCTGCGCGCGGCCGGTGTGGAGATCGAAGGGCGAGCCGGCGACGGCTATGGCCTGGCGCATCCGGTCGAGCTGCTGGACGCACGGGCGATCCGGTCGCAGCTGCCCGCCGGCGCTTGCGATGCGCTGGCGGGCCTGGAGATCGCCTGGACACTGGAATCGACCAACACCGAGCTGCTGCGCCGCCGGGCGCCGGCGCACGGCGTGGACGTGCTGCTGGCCGAATGCCAGACCGGCGGGCGCGGCCGGCGCGGCCGCCAGTGGGCCTCGCCGCTGGCCGCGCACATCTATCTTTCGCTGTCGCGCGGGTTCGGCGGCGGGCTGGCGCAACTGGCCGGGCTGAGTCTGGCGGTCGGTGTGGCCGCGGCCGAGGCATTGCGCGCGGCCGGTTTCCCCCAGGTCGGCCTGAAGTGGCCCAACGATCTGCTGGCCGGTGGCGCCAAGCTGGGTGGCCTGCTGGTCGAGGGCGGCGGCGAGATCGCCGGCCCGGCGCGGGCGGTGGTCGGGCTCGGGCTCAACGTGCGCATGCCGGCGGCGTTCGCGGCGGATATCGGCCAGGCCTGGACCGACCTGGACACGCTGGCCGCGCAGGCGGTGTCGCGCAACCGGATCGTGGCTGCGCTGCTGGCCGCGCTGCTGCCGGCGCTGGATGAGTTCGACGCGCGGGGCCTGGCGCCGTTCCTGTCGCGCTACGCGGCGCTGGACCTGCTGGCCGGGCGCGTGGTGCGGATCGAGGAGGCCGGCAGCGTGTCCGAGGGCGTCGCGCGTGGCCTGGCCGCCGACGGCGCGCTGCGGGTCGAACTGGCCGACGGCATGCGCCACTTGCATGCCGGCGAGGTCAGCGTGAGGCCGCAATGAGCCAGTGGCTGTTCGATCTGGGCAATTCCCGCTTCAAGTTCGCGCCGTTGCGGGGCGAGCGTGCCGGCGATGTACAGGCCTGGGCGCACGGGGCCGAGGCGATGGATGCGGCGTTGCTGGCCGCGCTTCCGGTGGGCGAGGTCGCCTACGTCGCCAGTGTGGCCTCGGCCGTGCTCACCGCGCGGGTGCTGCAGGTGCTCGGCGAACGCTTCGGCGAGGTGCGCGTGGCACGCACGCTGGCCGAGTGCGCCGGCGTGCGCATTGGCTACGCCGAGCCATCGCGCTTCGGTGTCGACCGGTTCCTGGCGCTGCTGGGCATGCGCGGTGCGGGCCACGTCCTGGTTGCCGGCGTGGGCACCGCGTTGACGATCGACCTGCTGGACGCCGCGGGCAGGCATCGCGGCGGGCGTATTTCCGCCTCGCCGACCACGATGCGCGAAGCCTTGCATGCGCGCGCCGTGCAACTGCCCGCACAGGGCGGCGACTACGACGAGTTCGCCAATGACACCGCCGATGCGTTGGCATCCGGCTGCGAGGGTGCCGCGGTCGCGCTGATCGAGCGCAGCCTGGTGCAGGCCGAGGCGCTGCTGGCGGCGCCGGTGCGGCTGGTATTGCATGGCGGCGGCGCTCCGGCGTTGCTGCCGCTGTTGCCGCAGGCCGAGTACCGTTCCGCGCTGGTGCTGGATGGGCTGGCGACCTGGGCCGGTTTTCACCCGGTCGGGCATGGTTAGCATTCCGGGGATGCTTGCGCGCGCACTCATCGTGGTCCTGGCCGTGCTCAACCTGGGTGTCGCGGCGTGGTGGCTGTCGCGCGCCGCCGAGCCGGTGCGCGTCGTGCCGGCCGAGCCGGCAGCCGCGGGCGTGGCGACATTGCGATTGGCCGGGCCTGCAGATGTGGAGGACGAGCCGGTCGAGGACCCGGTAGCGGCGAGCGCCGTCGCGCCGGCAACACCGGAGCCGCCCACACCCACGCCTGTCCCTGCACCTGCCCAGCCTCGGCCTGTCGAGGCGACGGCGCATTGTCTGAGCCTGGGACCTTTCGCCGCACAGGCCGAGGCGCAGGTTGCGCTCGGGCGCGTCGGCGCGCTGCTGGAAAAAGGCGCGGTGCGCGAGGAGCACGTCGGCGATGCCGAAAGCTATCGGGTGGTGATGCCATCGGTCGGCGATCGTGCGGCGGCGCAGGCGATCACCCGGCGCATCGTCGAGGCGGGCCTGGGCGACTATTACGTGCTCACCCAGGGCGAGGACAACACCATTGCGCTGGGCCGGTATCGCAACCGCGGTGGCGCCGAACGGCGCCAGGCCGAGCTGAAGGCGAAGGGATTTTCTGCCGAGTTGCTCGCCAGTGGCGGGCAGTCGCGCTGGTGGGTCGATGCGCGTACCCGCGCGGCGGCCGCTTCGCTGCTGGCGAGGTCCGGCGCGGCGCGCCAGCGTTCGCTGGACTGCGCGGCCATGCGCTAGAATGCCCGCTTGCGTGCCGGCATAGCTCAGTTGGTAGAGCAACCGCCTTGTAAGCGGTAGGTCCCCAGTTCGAATCCGGGTGCCGGCACCACCTCGTAGGTTCATCCCTGGCGCAAAGGCCAGGCTCCCCGAGTCAGCGCGAAGCGCAAACGCATCATGCGTCGCTCGGCGTTCGATCGGGAAAACATCTTCGTAACGCGTCATCGCGCATGCTGTGTCTACCAGCTGTGCAGCCGTAGGACTTGACCCCATGGCAGCTTAAAGGGTGCAGGTATCCGCAGCTGGACCATATTCTCCATTGCATCGCCGTTAGGGATACAGAATGTTCCCGAACGCGCGTTGCGTTGCGCGTCCGCGAAAGACATCCTCTCCGGCAAGTGGACGCAGCTGAAGGGCAAGATCCAGGCCCAGTGGGGCGATCTGACCGACGACGATTTCGACGTCGCCGAAGGCAATGCGAAGTACCTGTCGGGCAAGTTGCAGGAACGCTACGGCTGGGATCGTGACCGCGCCGACAAGGAGGTGAATGCCTTCGAGGAAACCCTGGGCAAGGAGTGCCGCGACTGACGGCGATCGGCCGTGCGCATGGACGATGCGGGCCGCCGATGTGGCCCGTTTCGCATGTCCGGGCGCGGCCGGAGCGCGGGGCAGCGGTTAAACTCGCCGGGTTGAAATCCCAAGCCCAGCGCAATGACCACCCGCGTCCTCACCGGCATCACTACTTCCGGCACTCCCCACCTCGGCAACTACGTCGGCGCGATCCGCCCGGCGATCGCCGCCAGCCGGGATGCCGGCAGCGAGAGTTTCTTCTTCCTGGCCGACCTGCATAGCCTGATCAAGGCACAGGATCCGGATCTCACCCAGCGCTCGACGCTGGAGATCGCCGCCAGCTGGCTGGCTTGCGGGCTGGATCCGGACAAGGTCTGGTTCTACCGCCAGAGCGACGTGCCGGAGACCACCGAACTGATGTGGCTGCTGACCTGCGTGGCCGGCAAGGGCATCCTCAATCGCGCCCACGCCTACAAGGCGGCCGTGGACAAGAATGTCGCGGACGGCGAGGACACCGACGCCGGCATCAGCGCCGGGCTGTTCATGTATCCGGTGCTGATGGCGGCCGACATCCTGATCTTCAACGCGCACAAGGTGCCGGTGGGGCGCGACCAGGTCCAGCACATCGAGATGGCGCGCGACTTCGCGCAGCGCTTCAACCATGTCTACGGCAAGGACTATTTCGTGCTGCCGGAGGCGGCGATCGACGAGAACGTGGCGACCTTGCCGGGCCTGGACGGCCGCAAGATGAGCAAGAGCTACCACAACACCATCCCGCTGTTCGCCCCGCGCGAGGAGCTGCGGAAGCTGGTGTTCGCGCTGCTGACCGACTCGCGCGCGCCGGGCGAGCCGAAGGACACCGAGGGCTCGGCGCTGTTCCAGCTCTACCAGGCGTTCGCCACGCCGGAGCAGAGCGCCGCGTTCGCGCAGGCGTTCGCCGCCGGCATCGGCTGGGGCGAGGCCAAGCAGCAGCTGTTCGAACTGATCGATCGCGAGCTGGCGCCGCTGCGCGAACGCTACGAGGCGCTGATGGCCGAGCCGGCGAAGATCGAGGCGATCCTGCGCGCCGGCGGCGCGAAGCTGCGCGCGAGGTACGCGGTGCCGCTGCTGGCGCAGCTGCGCGAGGCGGTGGGCCTGCGCGACCTGTCGCGGCAGGCAGCGGCGGACAAGCCCGGCTCGACGGTCAAGGCCGCGCTGCCGGTGTTCAAGCAGTATCGCGAGAAGGACGGGCGCTTCTACTTCAAGCTGATCGACGGCGAGGGCGTGCTGCTGCTGCAGAGCACAGGCTTCGATTCACCGCGCGAGGCCGGCCAGCTGGTCGGCGTGCTCAAGCAGGCCGAGCGCGGCGACCAGCTGGAGACGCCGCTGGTCAAGATCGAGGCGGCGGTCGAGGTGGTGCTGGAAGCGCTGCGGGTGCTGCGCGAGGCGGTTGAGGGGTAGCGGTCGGGGCGTTCCCCATCCGCGCTTCGGGCACCCTCCCCCGCAGGCGGGGGAAGGCGTGCGAGCCAGTGGTTCGGCGCGCAGGCCTTCGACGACATCGGGATGGCCGCCGCGCATGTTGCACCGGCGGGAGGATGCGACCAAGGCCGCATCGAAGCCCGCGTGGCGCTCCTCTAGAATGGATGCATCGCCAGCCCGAGCCCTTCGCACGATGCCCCGCGATCCCAGCATCCATACCATCGACACCGGTTTCCAGCGCGCGCGGTTTGACGCGGCTTACCTGGTGGTCGAAAACGGCCGCGGCGCCTTCATCGATTGCGGCACCGGACTGGCGGTGCCGGCGATGCTGGCGGCGCTGGACGCGGCCCGCCTTGCGCCCGCGGACGTGGACTGGCTGATCCTCACCCATGTGCACCTGGACCATGCCGGTGGCGCCGGCCGGCTGCTGCGCGAATTGCCGGCGGCGCGGCTGCATGTGCATGCGCGCGGGGCGCCGCACATGGTCGAGCCGTCGCGGCTGGTCGTCGGCGCCACCGAGGTCTACGGCGCGCAGGAAATGGCGCGCAGCTACGGCGAGATCGTGCCGGTGGCACAGCAGCGGGTAGTGGTGGCCAAGGACGGCGAGGTGCTGTCGCTGGCCGGCCGTGCGCTGCTGTGTGTGGACACGCCTGGGCACGCGCGCCACCACCAGTGCGTATGGGACGCGCGTAGTCGCAGCTGGTTCACCGGCGACGCGTTCGGGATTGCCTACCGCGAACTCGACAATGCCGCCGGCGATGCGTTCGTGATCCCCACCTCCTCGCCGGTGCAGTTCGACCCGGAGGCGATGCGCGCCTCGATCGAGCGGATGATGGCGTACCGGCCGGAGGCGATGTACCTGACCCACTACGGACGCGTCGAGGGCGTCGAGCGGCTTGCGCAGGCGCTGTACGAGCAGATCGAGGCGATGGTCGCGATCGCGCGCGGTTGTGCCGGCCGTGCCGATCGCCACCGCTGCCTGGTGGCGGCACTGACCGAGCTGTATCAGGAGCGTGCCCGCGTTCATGGCTGCGCGCTGGACGATGCGGCGGTGGTGCAGGTGCTGGCGATGGACATCGAGCTCAATGCGCAGGGCCTGGCGTGCTGGCTGGACCGAGGGCGCTGAGGCGCCCGCAGGAAGATTCCCGGAAAGCCGGGCGCGCTTTGTAGACTAGGCGGCCATGTTCCCTGTCGAAGAAGGCCCGCCGTGAACCCGATGCGCATGTTGCTGCTGTCCGCCTGCCTGTTCGCGGGAGGCATCGCGCAGGCGGCCAACGACCTGCCGGGCGGCGGGATCGATGCCGAGGCGCTGTCGCGGCACGTGCGCGTGCTGGCCTCCGACGAGTACGAGGGCCGCGCGCCGGCCACCACCGGCGAGCAGCGTACCGTCGACTATCTGGTCAGTGAGTTCAGCAAGGCCGGACTGCGGCCTGGTGGCGACAAGGGCGGCTGGACCCAGTCGGTGCCGCTGGTGCGCGCGCAGGTCGAAGGCCCGGTCAGCGTGACGCTCAAGGTCGGCGGTACCGCGCAGGCGCTGGTCAATGGCGAGGACGTCACGCTGCAGAGCCTGCGCCCGTTGTCGAGGGTGTCGCTGAAGGACGCGCCGCTGGTGTTCGTCGGCTACGGCATCGACGCGCCGGAGCGGCACTGGGACGACTACAAGGGCGTGGACCTGCGCGGCAAGGTCGCGGTGGTACTGATCAACGACGCCGACTTCGAGACGGCGCAGCCCGGCGCGTTCGACGGCAAGGCGGTCACCTACTACGGGCGCTGGACTTACAAGTACGAGGAAGCCGCGCGCCGCGGCGCCGCCGGCGTGCTGATCGTGCACGAGACCGCGCCGGCCGCCTACGGCTGGAACACCGTGCGCAGCTCCGGGCTGTCGCCGGTGTTCGACATCGAGCGCAGCGTCGCCGAGGCCAAGGCGCGGCACGTGCCGGTGCGCGGCTGGATGCGGCGCGAGCTGGCGGTATCGCTGTTCGAGCGCGCCGGGCTGGATTTCGAGGCGGCCAAGCGCAGCGCGCAGCAGGCCGACTTCAGGCCGCTGCCGCTGGGCGATGCGACGCTGTCGGTGGACTTGCGGGTCAAGCGCGAGCGCGTGGTCACCCACAACGTGGTGGCGAAGATCGACGGCGCGGCGCATCCGGACGAGACGGTGATCTTCTCGGCGCACTGGGACGCGTTCGGCGTCGGCGAGCCCGATGCCGGCGGCGACCGCATCCGCCGTGGCGCGGTCGACAATGCCACCGGCGTGGCCAGCGTGCTGGAACTGGCGCGGGTGTTCGCCGCCGGTCCGCGCCCGCAGCGCACGCTGTACTTCATCGCGCTGACCGCCGAGGAGAAGGGGCTGCTCGGTGCCAGCTACTACGCCGCGCACCCGCTGGCGCCGCTCGACAGGACCGTGGCGGTGCTCAACATGGAAATGTTCAGCCCGGACGGGCCGACCCGCGACATCGCTTCGTGGGGCAAGGGCCGGGTGTCGCTGGAGGGCGACCTGGAGCAGGCCGCGCAGGCGCGCGGGCGCAGCTACTCGCCGGATCCGAACCTGGAGGCGGGCTTCTTCTACCGCGCCGACCATTTCGCGTTTGCGCGGATGGGCGTGCCGGCGATCACCGTCGGCCCCGGGCTGGACAAGCTCGATGGCGGCGTCGCCGCCGGCAAGGCGCTGCGCGAGAAGTACTTCGCCGACTGCTACCACCAGCCGTGCGACCGCTGGACCCCGCAGTGGGACGCCAGTGGCCACGCCGCTGACACCATGCTGGTCTACGACCTGGGTCGCACGCTGGCCGACGGACGCGACTGGCCGCGCTGGCAGGAAGGCTCGGAGTTCAAGGCGATCCGCGACGCAAGCGAGGCGGCGCGGCGTTGAGCCGGGTCCGTGTGGGAGGGACTTCAGTCCCGACGCTTTGCCTGTAGAGCCCGTCGGGACTGAAGTCCCTCCCACAGGATTTGCTGCATCTAGAATCCACTGCCTCTTTCGCGATCCTCCCATGTCCAGCTCCTCACTCGCGCCGGCCTCGCGCGCCACCGTCGTCCTCGCCCAACTGCTGGTCTATGCGGTGTGGGGCTCCACCTACCTGGCGATCCGCTTCGCGCCGGAAGGCGGCGAGCGGCCGCGGGCGCTGCCGACGCCGCAGGGGCTGGCGGCGGTGGCCTATCTGTGCGTGTTCGGCTCGATCGTCGCGTTCACCGCCTACGTCTGGCTGCTGCACAACGTGCGCCCGGCGCTGGCCGGCAGCTACGCCTACGTCAATCCGGTGATCGCGGTCGCGCTCGGCGCCTGGTTGGGGCACGAGCGCTTCACCACGCACGACCTGGGCGCGATGGCGGTCATCCTGGCGGGCGTCGCGGTGGTCACGCTGGCGCGGGCGCGCAAGTGAGCGGCACCGAGGCGCAAGAGGCCCGCCGCGGCCTGGCGATGACCGCCGGCGCGTTCGTGATCTGGGGCCTGGTGCCGATGTACTGGCACCTGCTCAAGGCGGTGCCGTCGGCGCAGATCATTGCCCACCGGATCATCTGGAGTACCGTGCTGGTGGTGGCCTGGCTGCTGCTGTCCTCGCGCCTGCGCTGGTGGCGGCAGATCGCCGCGCAGCCGCGCGCGCTGGCGGTACTGGCGCTGAGCAGCTGCACGGTCGCGTTCAACTGGGGCCTGTACATCTGGGCGATCAATGCCGGGCATGTGATCGAGGCCAGCCTGGGCTACTTCATCAATCCACTGCTCAATGTGGTGCTCGGGGTGCTGGTGCTGAAGGAACGGCTGCGCGCGGTGCAGTGGCTGGCGGTGGCGTTCGCCGCGGCCGGCGTGGCCTGGATCACCGTCGCGGCCGGCGCGCCGCCGTGGATCGCGCTGGGACTGGCGGCCTCGTTCGGGCTGTACGGGCTGCTGCGCAAGCTGGTGGCGGTGGATGCGGTGGCCGGGCTGGGCGTGGAGAGCCTGTACCTGTTCGTGCCGGCGCTGGCGTTCGCGGTGTGGAGCGAGCAGGGCCATGGCGGTGCGTTTCTGCATGGCTGGGGCTGGCGCGACGACCTGCTGCTGGTGTTCGGTGGGGCGGTCACCGCGCTGCCGCTGATCGCCTTCGCCTACGGTGTGCGGCGCATCGCGCTGTCGCTGGTCGGGATCCTGCAGTACATCGGGCCGAGCCTGCAGCTGCTGCTGGGCGTGTGGTTCTTCCACGAGCCGTTCGATGGCGCCCGTGCGATCGGTTTCGCCGCGATCTGGGCCGGGTTGCTGCTGTTCGTCGGCGACAGCCTGTGGCGGGCGCGGGCTTCCGCCTCGTAGGAGCAACTTCAGCCGCGATGGGGCTTTCTCCTTGAATCCCCGCACAGGGATGTGCGGTGCTTTTGCGAAGGATTCGCATGCAAGCCTCATCGCGGCTGAAGCCACTCCTACACGGGGCGTGTCAGCTGCGCGGCGGCGCGTCTTCGTCCTGCTGCAGCGCCAGGATGCTGGCTTCCTGCGGCAGCTCCGGGGCCGGGCAGCTGGCGTGGCCGCTGCCGTCCTGGGCGAGCCAGTCGTCGACGACGCCGCCGAGCAGGTCCAGCCGCAGTGGCAGGCTCAGGTGGTTCTCGCCGCGCATCTCGATGTAGTGCGCGCGCCGGCTGGCGCGGGCGAGTTCGCGGCCGTGCGTGACCGGGATGTGCTGGTCGGCCTGGCCGTGCAGCAGCAGCACGCAGGCCTGGGTGTCGGCGAGCGCGTGCGTCACGTCGATACGGTCCAGGTCCAGGCCCAGGCGCTGGTCGGCGGCGGCGATCACCGCGTCCAGGTCCTGTCCGCCGTAGCGCCAGCGCGCATACGTGGCGACCGCCTGCGCTTTCCAGCTCTCCGGGCGGCTGGCGAGCATGTGCGGGACCATGTCGCGGATGCCGCGCCCGGCGTTGGCGAAGGACTCCATCGCGACCACGCCGGCGACCTGCGGGCCGAGCTTGTCGGCGGCGAACAGCGCGGTCGCCGCACCGTAGGAAATGCCGAACAGATACAGCGGCCCGGCGACCTCACCGCGATGGCGCAACGCGTCGATCACGTCGATCACGTCGTCGGACTCGCGGGTGCCATAGCCGGCCGGGCCGCCGCCGGAGTGGCCGTGGTTGCGCAGGTCGATCGTCACCACGCGGTAGCCGGCCTGGGCCAGTTGCAGCGACCAGGGCAGCAGCGAGTCGCCATCCATCATCCAGCCATGCAGCAGCACCACGGTGCCGCGCGGGGTCCCGGCGTGGAACGGCTGCGGCAGCTGGAACGAGAAATCCACGTCCAGCGGCCGGGCGGCGTCGTGGTGTTGGCCGAGGTAGCGGTAGCGCAGTCCGTACTGGCCAGGGTCGAAGGCGCGCCAAAAGATCGGCACGCCGTCGCGGCTGACGACATGGCCGTTGCGGTTGGGCACGGCGGCGATGGCGGCGGCGATGCGTTCCTCGTCCAGCAGCGGCGACGCACCGCCCGGCGCGACCAGGCGCTCGCTGAGCGAGGTGGAGGAGGAGGTGTTGGTGGCGTAGCAGGCGACCAGCGTCAGGCAGGCGCAGGCCAGGAGCAGCAGGCGCTTCATGGCGGTGGGGATACGGGAAGGTCGATCAGACTAGCGCCGTCATATGGTGGTCATCTACCGCAGTTGGGTGACAGATCGATGACAGGATGGGGCCGGTTCAGGCCGGCGGGCATCGTAGGAGCGACTTCAGTCGCGATGGGGCTTTCCCTTTGAATCCCCGCACATGGATGTGCGGCGCTCTTGTGAGGGATTCACACGAAAGTCCTATCGCGACTGAAGTCGCTCCTACGAAAAGCGGGGGTGGCGCCCTATACCTCGCGCAGCGCGGTGGTGATCGGCAGCCGCGCCGCGCGCAGCGCCGGGAACAAGCCGCCGACCAGGCCGATGCCCAGCGCCCACTTCAGGCCGGTCCACAGCAGCGCGGGCGAGACCTTGAACTGGAACACCACCTGGCTGAAGTTCTTGCCCAGCGTGGAGACGCTGTAGCCGTTGAAGAGCGCCCAGGCGATCAGGCCGCCGAGCATGCCGCCGAGCAGGGCCAGCAGCATCGTCTCCAGCATCACGGCCATCACCACCGGCAATCCGCGGAAGCCGATCGCGCGCATCGTGGCGATCTCTCGCGCGCGCGTGGCCACCGCCGCGTACATGCTGTTGAGCGCGCCGAACACCGCGCCGAAGGCCATGATCGTGCCGATGAACTTGCCCAGCACCTCCAGCACCTTGTTGAGGCTGCCGCTCTGCTTGCGGTAGTACTCGCGGGTGGTGAGCACGTCCAGCTTCAGGCGCGGGTCGGCCGCCATCGCCGCCTTGAACTGCTGGAAGCCGGCATTGCCCTGGGTACGCACGCTGATCGAGTGGTAGGCGCTGCGGTTGTAGGTAGTGGCCAGCGTCTGCGTGTCGGTCCACAGCTCCGAGTCGTGCGCGTCGCCGGTGGCGAACACGCCCACCACGTTCCACGCCTGGTTGCCCAGGGTGATCGACTGGCCCACCTCCAGGCCGCGGAACTGCGACTGCGCGCCCTTGCCGACCACGAGCTCGCGCAGGCCGGGCTTGAACCTGCGGCCCTGCACGATCCTCACCTTGTCGTGCACCGCCCAGGCCTGCTCGCCGACGCCGCGGAACTGCGCGTTGACGTCGGTGCCGTCCGACCGGGACAGCAGGTTCACCACCTGCGACAGCTCCGCGGAGACCAGCGGCCGGTCGTTCGCGTCGCGCGCCACGCCCGGCAGGCCGGCGATCAGCGGCAGTTGGTCGCGCATGATCACCGAGTTGGTTTCGGCCTGCGAGCCGCCGCGCAGCACGATCGCGGTGGTGTCGTCGCCGGTGCTGTCCAGCGTGGCCTGGAAGCCCTGGCCCATCGCCAGCATCGCCACCAGCACGCCGACCACGCCGGCGATGCCGACCACGATCACCGAGCTTGCGCCCCAACGCTGAGGCAGGCTGGCGATGCCGATGCGCGCGGCGGCCAGCGACAGCCGGCCCGTGCGAGTCAGCAGCAGCCACAGCGCCGCCGCCACGGCGACGGCCAGCACCGCGTACCAGGGCAGTACGATCCAGATCGCCAGGCCGGCGGCCAGCAGCACGATCGAGAGCAGGTTGCCTATCCATTGCTTCTTCATGATGGGGGCTCCTCAGCGTCCGGCCAGCGCGTCGACGATCTTCAGCCGTTGCGCGCGCAAGGCCGGCAACAGTCCGACCACGATGCCGATGACGACCATCAGCCCCGCTCCGACCAGCCAGGTCTGCGCCGGCACCGCCTGTACCGGCAGCGCGCCGCTGCTGGCGCCGGCCAGTGCGGGGATCGCGGCCGCGGCCAGGCCCATGCCGAGCAGGCCGCCGAGCACGATCAGCAGCACCGACTCGACCATCACCAGCGACAGCACCGTGCGGTCCTGGAAGCCGAGGGTCTTGAGCGTGGCCAGCTCCGGGATGCGCTCGCGCACCGCCTGCGCCATGGTGTTGCCGGTCAGCAGCAGCAGGGTGAAGAACACCGCGCCCATGATCGAGCTGACGATCAGGCCGATGTCGGCGAACTGCTTGATGAAGGCCTGCTGGAACGCCGACTCGGTCTGGGTCTTGGTCTCGTGGTCGGAGTTGGCCGACAGCGCGTCGATGGCCTGGGCCACGCGCGAGGCGTGGGCCGGGTCGTCCAGCCGCACCGTGTACCAGCTGACCTTGCTCTTGATGTAGTCGTTGGACTCGTCGAAGTACTTCCAGTTCATCATCAGCTGGTTTTCGGCCTGCACGTTGGCGCGGTCCTTGGCGCGGAAGATCAGCTTCAGCTGCAGCGGCCAGTCGTTGCTGCCGCCGCGCGGGAAGATCGTCGCCTGCAGCGGGATCGTGTCACCGAGCTTCCAGCCGAACTTCTTCGCCAGCGCTTCGCCCACGGCGGCGCCGGTGCGGGTGTCCTGGAATGCCTTGAGCTGGTCCGGGGGCGTCTCGTATTCGGTGTAGACGTCGAAGAAGTTCGGCGCCACCGAGAAGTTCGGGAAGAAGTCCTTCGGGTCCCGGTAGATGCCGCCGAACCACATCGCGTAGGTCAGGTCGCGCACGCCGGGGACGCTGCGGATCTGCGATTCCAGTCGCACCGGCAGGGTCTGGGTGATCGACAGGCGCGAGGCGACCACCAGGCGGTTGGCACCGTCCACCGAGCCGCCGGAGGTGAACGCCACGCGCACCGAGTCGAGCAGGCCGAACAGCAGGAACGCCACCACCACCGAGAACAGGGTCAGCAGCGTGCGCGTCTTGCTGCGGAACAGCTGCGCCCAGACGAGCGAGAGGTATTTCATGGCATCCCCCGATCAGTGGGCGACCGGGGCGTCGGCCAGTTCGCCCTTGTCCAGGTGGATGGTGTGGGTGGCGTACTCGGCGGCCTTCGGGTCGTGGGTGACCATGATGATGGTCTTGCCGTGGGTGCGGTTGAGTTCCTGCAGCAGGCCGAGTACGTCCTCGGCCGAGCGCCGGTCGAGGTCGCCGGTGGGCTCGTCGCAGATCAGGAAGGTCGGGTCGGAGACGATCGCGCGGGCGATCGCCACGCGCTGTTGCTGGCCGCCGGACAGTTCGTTGGGCTTGTGGCTGCGGCGATCGGCCAGGCCGACCAGGGTCAGCGCGATCTCGGCGTTGCGTTTGCGCTGGGCGGCGCCGAGCGGGGTGAGCAGCAGCGGCAGTTCGACGTTCTTCTGGGCGCTGAGCATCGGCATCAGGTTGTAGAACTGGAACACGAAGCCGACGTGGTGGCTGCGCCAGGTGGCGAGCTGGCCGCCGCTCATGCGGTCGATGCGCTGCTCCTCGATCTCGATCTCGCCGCTGCTGGGCGTGTCCAGTCCGCCGATGAGGTTGAGCAGGGTGGTCTTGCCGGAGCCGGACGGTCCCATCAGCGCGACAAAGTCGCCGCGTTCGATCTGCAGGTCGATGCCGTGTAGGACCTGGACCTTCTCCGGGCCGCGCTGGTAGGTCTTGGTGACGTTGCGGAGGGTGACTAGGGCGGTCATGCGATTTCCTCTGCGGTTCTATGGATGGAGCTGGTGCTGCTCTTGCCTTTTGCTGCTTGGAGGCGATTTTTGTGATGGGCAGGGGTTTTTTGCTGCTGGAGCTTTGCGGCTGGGGATGGGACAAGGCAAAGGCAAAGGCAAAGGCTTGAAGCTTTAGGCAACGGCAAAGGCTTTCGCTCCTACGGGAGCGAGTCACTTTTCTTTGCTCGTGCAAAGAAAAGTAACCAAAAGAAAGCACGCCCCGGGTCCTCGCGCCCTCCGCGGCTGCGCCGCTCCAGGTCCGCTCCGGCAGCGGGAATTTTCGGACGGGGCATCCTGCCCCGGCCGAAAACGACGTGCATCCATGCACGTCGCCCCCTCCGGGGGTTTTCTCCCGCTACCTCCGCCGCTGCGGGTACGGGGTCAGGAAAAGCAAATGCAGATGCAAACGCAACGACAAGGTCGAGAGCAACAGCAGCAACAGCAACAGCAACAGCAACAGCAACAGCAGCGGCAACGGCAACGGCGGTGGCGGTAGTGGGCTACGGTGTGGTTCGTGGCTGCGGGGCGGAAATCACCGGACGCCTGCGCAGGCGTCAGTTCGCTGCGGCTTGCTTCACCTTGTCGCCGTCCTTCAGCGCCTGCGGCGGCTCCACCACCACCGTGTCGCCTGCGGACAGGCCCGACAGCACTTGCTTGCCGTCGCCCATGTCGATGCCGGTCTTGACCTCGCGCAGTGCGACGTGTTCGTCGTCCTTCAGCACGAATACCTGCGTCTTGCCGTCGCGCTGCAGCAGTGCTCCGCCCGGGACGCGCACGCCCTGCGGCCTGTGCTCCTGCGGCTGCGCCTTCTCCAGGAAACTCACCCGGACTCCCATCTCCGGCACGATGCGCGGGTCCTTCACGTTCAGCGCGACCCGTACCTTCACCGTGGCCTTGCCGCGGTCGGCGGTCGGGATGATCGCGATCACCTCGCCCGGGATGCGCCAGTCCGGGTATGCGTTCAATACCACTTCCACCGGCATCTTCGGCTGCACCCGGCCGATGTAGGCTTCGCCGACCTCGACTTCGACCTCCAGCGAATCCATGTCGACGATCGTGCCGATGCCGGTGCGGGTGAAGCCGCCGGTCGCCAGCGGCGAGACGATCTCGCCCGGCTGCGCGGCCTTGGCCGTGACCACGCCGGAGAACGGCGCGCGTACGATCGTGTTGTCCACGCCGTTGTCGGAAATGACGAGCTGGCGCGAGGCGACCGCGACGTTGCGCTGCGCGGCCAGCAGCTGCGCGCGCAGTGCGTCGCGGGTGGCGATCGACTGGTCGTACTGCGAGCGCGAGACCAGTTGCTGGCCTACCAGCGCCTGCAGGCGGGCAGCGTCGGCCTCGGCCTGGCCGAGCTGGGCCTGCATGTTCGCGACCTGGGTGCGTGCCGATTCCACCTGCGCGCTGGACAGGGCGCGCTGCGCGTCGGCGTCGATCGGATCGAGCGTGGCCATCACCTGGCCTTCCTCCACCCGCATGCCTTCCTCGATCGTGACCTCGCGCACCTTGCCGGTGATCTTGGCCGAGACCGTGGCCATGCGCCGCGCGACCACGTAGCCGCTGGCGTCCAGGACCGAGGACGCGGCGCCGCCGGCGCCGATCGCCACCACCGGCGCGGTGCGCACCTCGACCGGTCGCGCACGGCCGAACAGCAGCAGGCCCGCCGCCGCCAGCGCCAGCAACGCCAGCGCCACGCCCACGACGATCCACAGCCCGCGCCGCGAAGGCGGCTCGCCGGGCGGGGGCTTGCGGTCGATGCGGAGTTCCTTCAGCAGATCGGCGGATGTGTTCATCATGGACACAGGACGGGACGTGGGAGGCAATGTGACCGCCGGGTGCGGCGGCCGCAAGTTGCCGGAAGTCACCCGATGCAGGTCGGCGACCCGGGCAATGGCGTGCAGCATGCGCCGGCGGCGCGACCGCGGCCAGTGACAGCTGTCACCGCCGGACGCTGACGGGCGTGACTGCCGGCGCCGCAGCGCAGCCGGCACGCTGCCGGGCATCTCCGAACGGATATCCCGCATGCGCCGTCCGCCGCCTGTTCCGCCTGTCCGCGCACCCGGCCCGAGCGCGCGTCTTGCCGCAGCGCATGCGGCGGTATGCTGCACGCTCGCGCTGCGCCGGTTGCGGCGCCACTGACTGGGGACGCCGGACCATGTTCTTCTTCACTCCCAGCCACGACTCGATCGTCGGCATGCGCGCCGGCCGCAGCGAGGGCCAACGCTCGCGCTGGTTCCCGGTGCTGATGCTGGGGTGGACGATCTGGATCTTCGTCACCCCGCTGTACGAGCCGAAATACTTCCCGCATTGGCTGTGGCCGACCCTGGCCAGCTACGCGGTGTTCCTGGTGCTGTACTGGCGCGCCTACTACCGCAGCCGGCGGCACATGCTGGGCTACGCGCTGGGCATCGCCGCGCTGGCGTTCGCGGTCACGCCGTTCAATCCCGGCGCGCAGGGCTACATCGTCTACGCCTGCGCGTTCCTGGCGTTCTGCGGCAGCACGCGCCACGCGCTCGCCTGGATGCTGGGACTGCTGGCCGCCTACTGCGCGGCATGGCTGCTGATCGGCTGGCCCAACATCTACCTGCTCAGCACGGTGATGGTCAGCCTCATGGTCGGGCTTCTGAACATCATCATGATCCACAGGATGCAGGCCGACAGCGCGCTCAAGCTCAGCCACGAGGAGGTGCGGCGGCTGGCCGCCACCGCCGAGCGCGAGCGGATCGGCCGCGACTTGCACGACCTGCTGGGGCACACCCTGTCGCTGGTCGCGCTCAAGGCCGACCTGGCCGGGCGGCTGATCGAGCGCGATCCGGCCGCCGCGCGCCACGAGATCGGCGAGGTCGCTCGGGTGTCGCGCGAGGCGCTGGCGCAGGTGCGCCGCGCGGTGAGCGGCATCCGTGCCGCCGAGCTCGCCGCCGAACTGGCCGCGGCGCACCTGCTGCTGGAGACCGACGGCATCGTGCTGTCCTATGCGCTGCCCGAGCTGGCGCTGCCGCCGGAGCTGGAAACCGTGCTCGCGCTGGCGCTGCGCGAGGCGGTCACCAACGTCCAGCGCCATGCGCGCGCGCAGCGCGTGCGGATCGAGCTGGCCCGCGAGCGCCAGCATGTGGTGCTGCGGGTCAGCGACGACGGCCGCGGCGGCGACATCGCGCCGGGCAACGGCCTGCGCGGCATGCGCGAGCGTATGCAGGCGCTGGGCGGGGAATTGCGCGTGGATGCCCGGCGCGGCCAGGGTACGCGGCTGCTGGTGCGGTTGCCGCTGCCACCGGAGCCGGCGTCCGCGCCCGCTTCGCGCCTGGCTTCGATCGCCGGCGTGCCCGCCGCCTGAGGCGGCCGGGCTCTGCTAACGTGCCGGGTTCGACGGGCAGGAGAGCAAGCCGATGCGCGTGCTGTTGGCGGAGGACCAGGCGCTGCTGCGCGGCGCGCTGGTCGCGCTGCTCAACCTGGAGGACGACATCGAGGTGGTCGGCAGCGCCGGCGACGGCGAGAGCGCCTGGCGCGAGCTGCAGCGGCTCGCGCCGGACGTGCTGGTCACCGATATCGAGATGCCTGGCCTGACCGGGCTGGAACTGGCCCAGCGCGTCCAGCGCCAGGGCCTGCCGGTGCGGGTGGTGATCGTCACCACCTTCGCGCGGCCCGGCTTCCTGCGCCGCGCGCTGGACGCGGGCGTGTGCGGCTACCTGCTCAAGGACGCGCCGGCCGAGCAACTGGCCGAGGCCTTGCGCCAGGTGCAGCGCGGCGGCCGCGCGATCGACCCGCAGCTGGCGGTGGAAGCCTGGGCCGAGGCAGACCCGCTCAGCGAGCGCGAGCGCAGCGTGCTGCGCCTGGCCGGGGAAGGCCGTTCGGCTGGCGAGATCGCCGAGCGGCTCGGGCTCTCGCATGGCACCGTGCGCAACTACCTGTCCGAGTGCATCGGCAAGCTCGGGGTCGGCAACCGCATCGAGGCGTATCGGCTGGCGCGGCAGAAAGGCTGGCTGTAGCGGTCGCTCGCGCAGGCGATGCCGGCGCCTCGGGGGCATCGGCCGCGCCGGTCCGGTTTCAGGCCGGCGCGCCGTCCTCGGGGCGGCGGCGCCCTGCCCGGAGCGGGCATCGGGCGGATCGCGGCCGGCATGCGGTTCGGCACGGCGCGGCGCCAGACGACCGCGCTCGGTGACGCGGCGATCGATGCGCTAGAAATCGGCAACCTTGCCTCGCGCCGATTCGCGGAACCGGCCCGGGTCGTAGGGACGTGGATCGAACAGCGGCGTCGCGCCGCTGACCAGATCGGCGATCAGGTGGCCGGCGCCGGGGCCGATGCCGAAGCCGTGGCCGCTGAAGCCGGCCGCCAGGATCAGGCCGGGCAGGCTGGCGATCTCGCCGATCCCCGGCACGCCGTCGGGTGTGCTGTCGACGTAGCCGGCCCAGGCCGCGGTGATCGCGCGCTGCCCCAGCTGCGGGATCAGCTCCAGCGCGCGCTGGTGGGTCAGGCGCACGACCGCCGGGTCGGGCGCCGGATCGAGGATGCGGGTGCGCTCCATCGGCGTCGGCCGGTCCAGCCGCCAGCGCGCCAGCCCCTCGTGGCCGGCGCGCAGGCCCTCCAGCCCGCCCGGCGCCAGGTTGCGCCAGCGCCGCTGGAACATCGGCAGGAACTGCGGCGCGAAGCGCAGCAGCTGCGCGGTCGGGTCCACGCGCCCGCGCCCGCTGATCGCCAGCGTGCAGCCGCCGTCGCGCCGGCCGGTCAGCGAGATCGCGCTGGTATGCAGGGCCGCGGGCAGTTCGCCGGGACCGGGCGCCACCGCCAGCGCGGTCTGGCGGATGGAGGCCTGAGGGAAGCGGATGCCGTATTGGCGGCAGAACGAGGAGGCCCAGGCGCCCCCGGCCATCACCGCGACCGGGGTGCGGATCGTGCCGTGCTCGGTGACCACCGCCGCGAGCCGGCCGCCCTCGGTCTCGATCCCGCGCGCCGCGCAGCCCTGGTGCACGCTGCCGCCCAGCGCCATGACCGCGCGCGCCACCGCCGGGGCCGCCAGCGACGGGTCGGCGGTGCCGTCGGTCGGCGAGAACACGCCGCCCCTCCAGGCG
>JASGDF010000222.1:0-26711 GCA_047607345.1 Pseudomonas sp.
ATGACGAGGGGGAGAATTCGGTGTGCAAGCCACGATGCGAGTCCCGAGCCGGTCCGGGCACAGGAAGCCTCTGTCTCCCAAGCCTGGCACGGCCCCTTCCCGAAACTTCCCCGGACAGTAGTGCAACCGCACGGGGATGACGCTTTTCGTTGCCCCCCCATGCCGCAGCGCAGATTGGCCGGTCCGCCGCGCTGGGATACATTCGCGGTTCCCCATGACTGGACCGACCGGATGGCCCGCCTGACGCGCCTGGCCCTGTGCCTGCTGTTGATTGCCACGAGCCTGCCGGCGCTGTCCGCGAATGCCGAACTGTCCACCCTCGCCGAGCGCAGCGGCTTCCGCCAGACCGGCCGCTACGAGGAAGTGATCGCGCTGTGCGAGGCGTTCGCCGCGCGCTATCCGCAGGCGGTGCGCTGCATCACGTTCGGCACCACCCCGGAGGGACGGCCGATGCGGGCGCTGGTCGCCTCCACCTCGGGCGTGCTCGATCCGGCCGCCGCCGCGCAGCGCGGGCTGCCGGTGGTGTTGGTCCAGGGCGGCATCCACGCCGGCGAGATCGAGGGCAAGGACGCCGGCTTCCTGGCGCTGCGCGAGATCCTCGACGGCAGCGCCGGCAAGGGCGTGCTGGACAAGCTGGTGCTGCTGTTCGTGCCGGTGTTCAACGTGGACGGCCACGAGCGCTTCGGTGCCTGGAACCGGCCCAACCAGCGCGGCCCGGAGCAGATGGGCTGGCGTACCACCGCGCAGAACCTCAACCTCAACCGCGACTACGTCAAGGCCGACGCGCCCGAGATGCAGGCGATGCTGCGGCTGGTGCAGGCCTGGGACCCGCTGATCGCGGTGGACCTGCACGCCACCGACGGCGCACAGTTCGAACACGATGTCTCGGTGCAGGTCGAGCCGGTGCATGCCGGCGATGCCGTGCTGCGCCGCGACGGCGCCCGCTGGCGCGACGCGGTGATCGCCGACCTCGCCCGCCAGGGCTCGCTGCCGCTGCCCTACTACCCCTCGTTCGTGACCGCCGACGATCCGGCCTCCGGATTCGAGGACAGCGTGCCGCCGCCGCGCTTCTCGCACGGCTATTTCCTGCTGCGCAACCGCTTCGGCATGCTGGTCGAGACACATTCCTGGAAGCCGTACCCGGTACGCGTGCGGATCATGCGCAACACGATCCTGTCGGTGCTCGGCCAGGGTGCGCGCCACGGCGCGCAATGGCGTGCCGATGCGCTCGCCGCCGATGCCCGCGCCGCGCAACTGGCCGGCCAGCCCGAGCCGCTGACCTGGACCACCGACCCGCAGGCACGCACCGTCGCCTTCCGCGGCTACGCCTACACGCGCACGCGCTCGGAGGTCTCCGGCGCGCTGATGACCCGCTACGACGAGAGCAAGCCACAGCTGTGGCACGTGCCGCTGCGCACCGATATCGCGCCCGACTGAGCCGGACACCCCCTCTTTCACTTTTCGTATCACACCGCCACAGGAGGAATGGCCTTGACACACATTCGCATGAAAACGATTACACACCCGCGCCGGCTGTTGCTGGCCGCCGCCATCGCCTGCGCTGCCGGCCTGGGCCTGACGACGCAGGCCGGGGCTCAATCCACATCCGCCGAACGCCCGTGGATGAACACCGGCCTGGACGCCGACCAGCGCGCTCGGCTGCTGGTCGCGCAGATGACCGGCGACGAGAAGTTCCAGCTGCTGCGCAGCTACTTCGGGCTGGACAGCGACAAGACCCAACGTCCGGCCGGCGCGCTCGGCTCGGCCGGCTACGTGCCGGGCATCGAGCGGCTCGGCATCCCGGCCCAGCAACTGGCCGACGCCGGGCTCGGCGTGACCAACCCCGGCGGCGTACGCCCGGGCGACTACGCCACCGGCATGCCGTCCGGCCCGGCCACCGCCTCAACCTGGAACCGCGAGCTGGCCTTCGAGGGTGGCAGGACCATGGGCCGCGAGGCCTGGCAGCAGGGCTTCAACGTGCTGCTGGCCGGCAGCGTCAACCTGCAGCGCGACCCGCGCAACGGCCGCAACTTCGAGTACGCCGGCGAGGACCCGCTGCTGGCCGGTACGCTCGTCGGCGAATCGATCCGCGGCATCCAGGGCGAGCACGTGGTCTCGACCATGAAGCACTTCGCGATGAACGACCTGGAGACCCGCCGCAACTTCCACAGCGCGCAGATCGGCGAGCAGGCGATGCACGAGTCGGACCTGCTGGCGTTCGAGATCGCGCTCGGCATCGGCCAGCCCGGCTCGGTGATGTGCGCGTACAACAAGATCAACGGCGTCTACGGCTGCGAGCACGACTACCTGCTCAACCGGGTGCTCAAGCAGGAATGGCGGTACCCCGGCTACGTGATGTCGGACTGGGGCGGCGTGCACAGTGGCTCGAAGGCGGCGCTGGCCGGGCTCGACCAGCAGTCGGCCGGCGAGGTGTTCGACGCGGCGCTGTTCTTCGACGCGCCGCTGCGCATGGCGGTGGCCGCCGGCGTGGTGCCGCAGGCACGGCTGGACGACATGGTCCGGCGCATCCTGCGCAGCTTCTTCGCGGTCGGCGCGTTCGAGCATCCGCCGCAGCGCCAGCCGATCGACGGCCAGGCCGGGCTGCAGGCGGCGCGTCGGGTCGCGCAAGAGGGCGCGGTGCTGCTGCGCAACGAGCGCGCAACGCTGCCGCTGAAGGCCGGCATCAAGCGGCTGCTGGTGGTCGGCGGCCATGCCGACAAGGGCGTGCTGGCCGGCGGCGGTTCCTCGCGCATCGACTACACCGTCAACGGCGGCAACGCGGTGCCGGGGATCGCCCCGACCACCTGGCCGGGCCCGGTGATCGTGCAGCCCTCGCCGCCGTTGCAGGCGCTACGCGAGGCGCTGCCCGGCGTGCAGGTGGACTTCCTCGATGGCCGCGACCGCGCCGCCGCGGCGCGTGCCGCGCGTGGCGCCGACGCGGCCATCGTGTTCGCCACGCAGTGGGCGGCCGAGTCGGTGGACCTGCCGGACATGGCCCTGCCCGACCGCCAGGATGCGTTGATCGCCGCGGTGGCCGCGGCCAACCCCCACACCACCGTGGTGCTGGAGACCAACGGCCCGGTGCGGATGCCCTGGCTCGAACAGGTCCCGGCGGTGCTGCAAGCCTGGTACCCGGGCATCGGCGGCGGCCCGGCGATCGCCGACCTGCTGACCGGCAAGGTCAATCCTTCCGGCCACCTGCCGGTGACCTGGCCGGTGGACGAGTCACAGCTGCCGCGCCCCTCCCTCCCGGGCCTGGGCTTCAAACCGAAACAGCCCGGCGCGGACACCGTGGACTACACGATCGAAGGCGCCAACGTCGGCTACAAATGGTTCGCCGCCAGGCAGCTGAAGCCGCGGTTCGCGTTCGGCCACGGCCTGTCCTACACCAGCTTCACGTTCGACGGATTGCAGGCGAGCGTGGACGGCACCCGGCTGCGGGCGAGCTTCGAGGTCGCCAACACCGGCGAGCGCGCCGGCGCGACGGTGCCGCAGCTGTACCTGCGGCTGCCGGCCGGGCATGCCACGCCGGTCCGGCTGGTCGGCTGGCAGAAGCTCGCGCTCGCGCCCGGCGAGCGCCGCCGGGTCACACTCGAAGCCGAACCGAAGACGCTGGCCGACTTCGATCCGCAGGCGCGGCGCTGGAAGATCGCCGCCGGGAGCTACACGCTGGAGCTGTCGCGCGCGGCCGGCGAGGTGGTCGAGCGCGTCGAGGTGACACTGCCGGAGGCGGTGCTGCCGTGAACGCGCAGTGGAAACGGCGTGCTTACGGCATTCACCGTCAGCCGTCGCGGCAAATCGAACCTCGTCCGCGCCCAGGCGGGGACGACGCGGTCCGGCAGGTTGCTGGAACTCGACGCCGCCCCGCAGCGGCCTTGTCTTGGCATAGTGTGCGGGGACGAGATGCTCGTCCCCGATTCCGCCCCAAATGAGCGTCCCCGCCCCCAAACGTCCTGACAAGCCCCGCGGACTGCGGCACTACCTGCCGCTGCTGGCCGTGGCGATGACCCTGGCGGGCGGGCTGGCGCTGGCACTGTGGCAGGAGGCGGGCATCCACACCGCCGATGCGATCGTGCAGGTCGACGTCGGACGGCCGATCAAAAGCGCCTTCGGCCGCGGCGGCTTTGCCAACGACAGGGGTTACCGGCGCTGGCGCCCGGATGCGACCGACAACGACGTGAGGCTCGAACGTGAAGATGTCGCGGTACATTTCGTGTACCCGGGGCTGGAGCTTCGCCTGCCGCGCGCGCTGGAAGTGGAGCTGTCCTCCTCCAATGCCGCGCTCGGCCACGGTGACGGGCGCATCGTCGCGATCGCGATGCAATACGCCTCGAGCTATTTCCCGTCCCGCTACGCCACCCACGCCGAGGCGCAGGACGCGATGCAGGCGCTCATCGACCAGTTCCGCGCCAACCCGCGCTGGCAGCCGTTCGTGGACGCCAACGGCGCGCGCGTGGGTGGCCGTTCCAGCGTGCTGGACGCGCACGGCGCGGTATTGGACAACGCGATGGACATCGACCCCGCCTACCACCTGACCCGCGCCGAGTGGCTGCGGGCGACCACCAAGACCTGGCGCTGGACCGGCGACGGCATCCTGGCCGAGTTGCGCATCCACAGCCGTGACGGTCCGGACGCGATCCATCCGGCCTACGACATCGACCTCACCCTGGAAGACCTTCCCGAAGCACTGGCCGAGCTCGCGGCGGCCGAGCAGCGCCATGCCCAGGAACGCATCGAAGGCGATGCCAAGGGCTGGGAACTCAGCAAGAAGTGGCGCCAATACCTCGAGGAGCGCGCGGCGCAGAACGCGCAACGGCGGCGGCAGGCGCAGCAACGCGGCGATCCGGTGCTGGCGCCGACGCCATTGCCGCCACTGCCCGTGCCACCTCCGGCGGATGCACCACAAGGGCGCTGGTACACCCCGCTGCTCGACGGCGGCGCATGGCTGCTGAGCTGGATGGGCAAGGCGTTCGGCTTTATCTTTTCAGCCGTCATGGGAAGCGGCGTCTATCTGGCGCTGCCGGTGCTGCTGGTCTGCCTGCCATTCAGCGCCAGGGTACGCCGGATGCTGTTGCGCTGGCCCCTGTGGAGTGCGTTCTGGCTGGTCGTGCTGCTGCTGCCGTGGCTGTTCTGGTACGGGATCGGCACCGTGCGCAGCGGTCCGCCCCCGCCCCTGTCCAGTCCGCAACGCCATGCCGGCCTGCTGCTGCCGGCCGGCAGCCGGCTGGAGTGGCGCGAGGTGACACATGACGCCGCGTTCTTCGGCGCCAGGCTACCGGCGCCGCAGCGCATCGGCGGGGTGCTGGCCAGCGCCGTCTGGACCGGGGTGCGCGCATGGCCGGACGATGGCACGCCCGCACAGACGCTGTATCTCTACAACGACGCCCCCCAGGATGTGGAAGGTTGGCGCTGTGTCGCCGAGCTCGGCCACGATTTCGCACCCAACCGCCATGCCATCGCCGTGCATGCCGACGGCCGTGGCGGATGGCGGCTGGCGCAATGCCTGCTCGCCCAGGGCAACCGCAGTGCCGCCGGCGAATTGCCCGCCGGGGCGGTGGTGCAGCGCATCGGACCGGGCGAACCGGCGCCGCCGCGTGCGCAATGGCGCATCGTGCTGGAGGACGCCGTGCTGCTGTACCTCGATGCCGGACGGCAGCCACTGACCGCGCAATGAACGCAGCAGTGTCCGGCCCCGGCCGTCCCAGACCACCCGCCAGCCGCCGGCATCGGCACGGCATCGGCGTACACGGGGGCTTCTCGCGGCCCCTGCAAAAATGCCGACATGAGCGTGATCGCCGCCCCCAACATCGCGTCCCGGCACTGGCTCGCGCTGCTGCTGGCGATCGGGCTGTGCCACGCCGGGGCCACCGCGGCGACGAACCGGCCACATGCACTGCCGGCCACGCCGGAACGCACGCTGTCGATCGTCACCCTGAGCCTGGCTGGCGATCGCGAACACTGGGCCGAACGCCGCGACGGCGTGTTGGCCTTGCTCGAACGCCTGCGCCCGGACGTGATCGCACTGCAGGACGTGCTGCAGGCTCCGGATGTCCCGAACCAGGCCTGCTGGCTGGCAGCGAAGCTCGGCTATGGCTGCAACTTCATCACCGCCGACCCGCCCAGCCGCACGCGCCGCGTCGGCAGCGCGCTGCTCACCCGCCGCACCGTGGTCGCCGATGCGGTGACGCTGCTGCATCCGTTCGAGATGACGGGCACCGCCGGCATGGTGCAACTGGACCTGGACGGCATGGCGATCGACGTCTATGTCACCCGTCTGTACCCGGACGATGCGCAGGCACCGCGGGATTCGGCCGCGATCCGCGCCGCGCAGGTCCGCAACCTGCTGCGCTGGATCGACGTCACCTCCGGCGACACGCTGTCGCTGGTCATCGGCGACATGGCCTCCACACCGGAGTCCGAGGAGCTGCGGCCATTCGCCGCGCGCTACCGCAATGCCCTCGCCTCGCCACCGCCGACCTGCGCCGGCGAGCAGGTCTTCGTGCAGCCGCCGCTGCGCACGCTGTCGGTCCAGCCGATCGGCACCGAACCGGGCACCGGCGCGACGCACGGGCTGCTCGCCACTCTCGCCGTGCCGGTCGAACCCGCGTCAGGCGTCCCGCTGCACTGAGGCAGACTCGAAACTGTAGGAGGGACTTCAGTCCCGACGGGCTCTACCGGTAGAGCCCGTCGGGACTGAAGTCCCTCCTACGAGGCGTCCACAAAAAAGCCGGAACCTCGCAGCCCCGGCTTCGGATCGTCGCGGTTGCGACGGGATCAGGCGATCGCAGCCTTGTAGCGGCGCTCGACCTCTTCCCAGTTGACCGCGTTGTAGAACGCGCCGATGTATTCCGGGCGGCGGTTCTGGTACTTCAGGTAGTAGGCGTGCTCCCACACGTCCAGGCCCAGGATCGGGGTGTTGCCCTCGAACAGCGGGCTGTCCTGGTTGGCGGTGCTCTCGACCACCAGCTTCTTGTCCGGGGTCACGCTCAGCCAGGCCCAGCCCGAGCCGAAGCGGCTGACCGCGGCCTTGGTGAAGGCTTCCTTGAACTTCTCGAAGCCGCCCAGGTCGTTGTCGATCGCCTTGGCGACCTCGCCCTTCGGCTCGCCGCCGCCGTTGGGCGAGAGCACGGTCCAGAACAGCGAGTGGTTGGCGTGGCCGCCGCCGTTGTTGCGCACCGGCCCCTGCAGGTTCTCCGGCAGCGACTTCAGCTTGGACACCAGTTCCTCGACCGGCAGGTCGGCGTATTCAGTGCCTTCCAGAGCCGCGTTGACATTGTTGATGTAGGTCTGGTGATGCTTGGTATGGTGGATCTCCATCGTCTGCGCGTCGATGTTCGGCTCCAACGCGTCGTAGGCGTAGGGCAGCTGCGGAAGGGTGTAGGCCATGCGTGTCTCCTGGTCGGGGTCGCCCGGCGGGAGACCGGGCGTTGCGGACATCAATGGTAAGGACGCGGCCGGCGCTTACCAAGTACGGCGCCGGGGAAACACCGTCCCACGGAACGCCGCCCACCTTGCGCGAGCACCGGTTAGATGCAGGTGAACCACGCGTGCGGTGCCGGTGTCCGCGCCCGGCATTCAACCCCGGAACATCCACGGCCGGGCATACTCCGGTGCCCACTCGAGGAGCCATGCGATGCGCCGACCTGCCCTGCTGATCACCGCGATCGTCCTGCTGGCGGCGGGGCTGTGGGGCATGCGGCAGCTGCGACAGCCGCATCCGCAGTTCGCGCCTTCGCTCGACCAGCCAGTCGCGGCACAGACCCGCCGAGCAGCGGCGACGGCGACCGCGCCGGAAGGGCTGCCAGCGTTCCTGCCGGCCGAGGCGCGCGCCACGATCGCGCTGGTCCGCCAGGGCGGTCCGTTCCCGCATCGCCAGGACGGCGGCGTGTTCGGCAACCGCGAGCGGCGCCTGCCCGACCGGCCGCGCGGCTACTACCACGAGTACACGGTGGCCACGCCCGGCGCGCGCGACCGCGGCGCGCGCCGCATCATCACCGGCGGCACCCCGCCGGAGATCTGGTACTACACCGAGGACCACTACGAGACCTTCAAGAGCTTCAGCGTCCCGGAGCACGCGCAGTGAGTGGCGGCTTCGACCTCGACCTGGCCGATCCCGCGCAATCGGGCGTCTACGCAGTCGGCGATGCTGACCTGGACACGCTGGCCGCGCTAGCGCGCGATGCCGGGCTGCGCGTGCTGCGGGTGGACCTGCGCGGTTGCGCCGACAAGCGCACGCTGCTGGCCAGATTGGCCGCGCAGCTGGATTTCCCGGCCGCGTTCGGCCGCAACTGGGACGCGCTGAGCGACGCGCTAAGTGACCTGGCGTGGCAGCCGGCGCAAGGCTACGCGCTGCTGCTGGAATCGGCCGGGCCGCTGCGTGCCGCTGCGGCCGGCGACTTCGACACGCTGCTGGACATCCTCGACGAGGCCGCAGGCAGCTGGCGCGAGGCCGGCATACCGTTCGCCGTCTTCATCGGGCTGGAATCCGCCGCCTGAGGCCGCGCGATACGTTTTTGTAGGAGCGACGGGGGCTCAGCCGTCCAGCTCGGCCCAGCGTGCGTACGCGGCATCGAGCTCGGCCTGCACTGCGGCCAGCTTCTGCGTGTCGGCGGTCACCGCCGCCGCGTCGCGGGCGAAGAAGGCCGGTTCGTTCATCGCCGAGGTCAGCGCCTCGACCTCGCCTTCCAGCGTCTCGATCCGCAACGGCAACTGCTCCAGCTCGCGCTGCTCCTTGTAGCCGAGCTTGCGCCTGGCGGGCGCCGGCGCGGCCGGCTTCGGTGCCTCCACCGGCGCGGCGGCCGGCCTGTCCGCCGACTTCGCCGTCGCCGCCACCGGACGCTGGCGCAGCCAGTCGCTGTAGCCGCCCACGTACTCGCCGACCCGGCCCTCGCCCTCCATCACCAGCGTGGAAGTCACCACGTTGTCGAGGAAGTCGCGGTCGTGGCTGACCAGCAGCAGCGTGCCGGGATAATCGGCCAGCAATTCCTCCAGCAGCTCCAGCGTCTCCACGTCCAGGTCGTTGGTCGGTTCGTCCATCACCAGCAGGTTGGACGGCTGTGCGAACAAGCGCGCCAGCAGCAGCCGGTTGCGCTCGCCGCCGGACAGGCGGGTGATCGGTGCCCGCGCCCGCTCGGGCGTGAACATGAAATCCTGCAGGTAGGCGTGGACGTGCTTGCGCTTGCCGTTGATGTCGATGAAGTCCGCGCCCTCGGCAACGTTCTCGATCGCGCTCCAGTCCTCGCGCAGAGTCGCGCGGTACTGGTCGAAGTAGGCGACCTGCAGGTTGGTGCCGAGCCGGACCTCGCCCGCCTGCGGCCGCAGCTCGCCCAGCAGCAGCTTCAGCAGCGTGGTCTTGCCGCTGCCGTTGGGACCGATCAGGCCGATCCGGTCGCCGCGCACGACCGTGGTGGAGAACTCGCGCACCATCGCGCGCTCGCCGAACGCGAAGCCGAGCTCCTTGGCGTCGATGACCTTCTTGCCGGACGCCTCGCCACGCGAGGCCTCCATCCGCACGTTGCCGCCCAGCTCGCGCCGCTGCATGCGCTCCACCCGCATCGTCTTGAGCCGGCGCACGCGGCCCTCGTCGCGGGTGCGGCGCGCCTTGATGCCCTGGCGGATCCAGGCCTCCTCCTGCGCCAGCAGCTTGTCGAAGCGCGCGTTCTCCTGCGCCTCGGCGTTGAGCCGTTCCTCGCGGCGGCGCTCGTAGTTGGCCCAGTCGCCCGGCCAGCTGCTGACCTGGCCGCGGTCGATCTCGACGATGCGGGTCGCCAGCGCGCGCAGGAAGCGGCGGTCGTGGGTCACGAACAGCACGCTGCCGCTCCAGCCCTTGAGGAAGCCTTCCAGCCAGTCGATCGCCTCGATGTCCAGATGGTTGGTCGGCTCGTCCAGCAGCAGCACGTCCGGCGCCGACACCAGCGCACGCGCCAGCAGCACGCGCCGCTTCATGCCGCCGGACAGGCGCGCGAACTCGCGCTCGCCGTCCAGCTCCAGGCGCGTGAGCGTCTCAGCCACGCGCCGCTCCAGCGCCCAGCCGTCGGCGGCATCGATCTTCGCCTGCACCGCCGCCAGCGCATCGGTGTCCAGCTGCGCGGCATGGCTGAGCTGGTGGAACTCGGCCAGCCACCGGCCCAGCTCGCCCAGGCCGTCGGCGACGACGTCGAACACGCTGCCCGCCGTGCCCTGCGGCACCTCCTGCTCCAGCCGCGCCACGCGCACGCCCTGCTGCACGCGCACCTCGCCGTCGTCCGGGCGCAGCTCGCCGGCGATCAGCTTCATCAGGGTGGACTTGCCAGCGCCGTTGCGGCCGATCAGGGCGATGCGCTCGCCCGGTTCGATCGCCAGTTCGGCCTTTTCCAGCAGCAACGGGCCGCCGACGCTGTAGTCGACCGCATTCAAGGTAATCAGAGGCATCCGCGCATTGTACGGGAGCGGCGCGCCCGGCTCCGGCCTGGCCACCGGGCTGCCGGGTAGAATGGCGCATGACCGACTTCTCCACGCTGCCGCTCGCCCCGGCCCTCGCCGCCGGCATCGACGCCCTCGGCTACACCACGCTGACCCCCGTGCAGGCGCTCGCGCTGCCGCCGATCCTCGACGGCCGCGACGTGATCGCGCAGGCCCCGACCGGCAGCGGCAAGACCGCCGCGTTCGGGCTCGGCCTGCTCGGCCGCATCGACCCAGCGCTGCTGCGCGTGCAGGCGCTGGTGCTGTGCCCAACCCGCGAGCTCGCCGACCAGGTCGGCAAACAGCTGCGCAGGCTCGCCACCGGCATCCCCAACCTCAAGCTGTCGGTGCTGACCGGCGGGGTCGCGCTCGATCCGCAGGTCGCCTCGCTGCAGGCGCATGTACCGCAAGTGGTGGTCGGCACGCCCGGACGCGTGCAGGAGCTGGCGCGGATGCGCGCGCTCAACCTCGGCAAGGTCGCCACGCTGGTGCTGGACGAGGCCGACCGCATGCTCGACATGGGCTTCGAGGAACCGATCCGCGAGATCGCCGGCCGCTGCGCCACGCCACGCCAGGGCCTGCTGTTCTCGGCGACCTTCCCCGACGCGATCCGCGAGCTGGCCCGCCAGTTGCTGAAGCAGCCGGTCGAGGTCACCGTGGAAGGCGCCGACAGCGCGCCGGCCATCGACCAGCAGTTCTTCGAGGTCGAACCGGCGCACCGGCAGAAGGCGGTGGCCGGGCTGCTGCTGCGCTTCGCGCCGGAATCGGCGCTGGTGTTCTGCAATACCCGCAAGGAAGTCGACGAGGTCGCTGGCTCGCTGCAACAGTTCGGCTTCTCCGCGCTGGCGCTGCACGGCGACATGGAGCAGCGCGACCGCGACGAGGTGCTGGTGCGCTTCGCCAACCGCAGCTGCAACGTGCTGGTCGCCAGCGACGTGGCCGCGCGCGGACTGGATGTGGAGGACATCGACGCGGTGCTCAACTACGAGCTGCCGACCGACGTGGCGACCTACCGCCACCGCATCGGCCGCACCGCGCGCGCCGGCAAGGCCGGGCGCGCGCTGAGCCTGGTGGCGCCGCGCGAGCAGGCGCGCGCGCAGCTGGTCGAGGCCGAGCTGGGCCAGCCGCTGCGCTTTTCGAACGCGCCGCTGGCCACCGGCAGGCCACCGAAGCTGCCGCAGGCGGCGATGGCGACGCTGCGCATCGACGGCGGCAAGACCGACAAGCTGCGCCCCGGCGACATCCTCGGCGCGCTGACCGGCGAGGCCGGCCTGTCCGGCGCGGCGATCGGCAAGATCGCGATCTTCCCGACCCGCTCCTACGTGGCGGTGGCGCTCGCCCACGCCGGCAAGGCGCTGGCGCGGCTGGAGGCCGGCAAGATCAAGGGCCGCCGGTTCCGCGTGCGCAGGCTCTGAGGCTCACGCCGCCTGCGCCGGCCGCGGCCGCCAGCCGAACAGGCGCGCCGGCAGCATCAGCAGCGCGCGCAGGCACGCGAACAGCGCCTCGAAGGTGATGCCCACCAGCCGGAACGGCAGCGAAAGCAGCCACGCCAGCGGCCAGCACAGCACGAACAGGACGCACCAGGCGGCGATCGCGAAAAGCGTCTCCATCTGCGGGGCTCCGAAGCCGTCCATCCCACCGGGGATTCCGGTGGCAGGCAGCATGCGCGGCGCCTGCCCGGCCGGGCAACCAGGTTGCGACGAAGCGCCGGATCCGGCGACGAATCGGCCACCGGATCGACGGATCCTGGAGCGCAGGGCGACTAACAAAACTCGTCATCCCCGCGCCGGCGACGATCCAGGGCCTTGCCACAGCCAGGGCGCAAGTCGCTGGGTCCCCGCCTGCGCGACTACTGTCCGGGGAAAATTTGGCAGATGGTCTGAAAAGCGCCGATTCGCCGCGTGCGCGTGCATCGCCCGGATCATCAGCATGATCTGGTGCTGGTGACCAATGACATGACCCGTTCGGCCGCGCAGATCGCGGCTTGCTACAAGGCACGCTGGGGCATCGTGCTGTTCTTCAAATGGATCAAGCAACACCTGAGGATCAAGGCCTTCTTCGGCCGCAGCCAGAACGCCGTTCGCATCCAGTTGCTGTGCGCGCTGATCACTTACCTGTTGGTCGCGCTGTATCGGCAAACCCAGCCCGGGGCAGCTTCACTGCTGCGCACGCTCGACGAATTGCGCGCGGGCCTGTTCCAGCGGCCCGAAACCGACCTGGCCGCGGAACGACGAAGGCGGCGGGACAAACAAGCGCAACTTGCTGTCCAGCCAGAACTTTTTTCATGAAATTTCCCCGGACAGTAGTGCGCCTGCGCGGGAATGGCGAGGCCCGAAGCTCAGCGCGCTGGCACGGCCAGTTCGCGCTCGATCGCCGCCAGCAGCGCCGGATCGTCCGGCCGCACCTTGCTCGGGAACTGCGCCACCACCCGGCCATCGCGCGCGATCAGGTACTTGTGGAAATTCCAGCCCGGCGCCACACCGGTATCGCGCGTCAGGGCCTGATACAGCGGTGTGGCCTCGTCGCCGATCACATGCACCTTCTCGAACATCGGGAACTTGACTCCGTAGGTCAGCGTGCAGAACGCCTGAATATCCTTCTCCGAGCCCGGCTCCTGGCCCTTGAAGTCGTTGGACGGAAAGCCCAGCACCGAAAAGCCGCGCGCGGCGAAGCGCTGCTGCAGCGCCTCCAGGCCCTCGTATTGCGGAGTGAAGCCGCACTTGCTGGCGGTATTGACCACCAGCAGCACCTTGCCGCCGTAGGCGGTGTTCAGGTTCACCGGCGCCTTGCCGGCCAGCGGCCGATAGGCGATGTCCAGCAGCGAACCGGCCAGCGCCGTGCCCGACATCGCAAAAACCCCTGCAAATACAACCGCGGACAACTTCTTGAATGCACGCATCTGGACGCCCCTCGGAAGCGGCGGGTCGGGCCGACCCTGCCATGAGTTGGGTATGACAGCCGATTGAAACCCTGCGCGCCAGTGTTATAGTCAAATACAACACTAGTCACCCAATGCAGAGGACAGCATGGACTCCAGGCTCACCAAGCAACCGCGCCCACTGTTGCTGTGCGGCGCCGTGCTGCTCTGCGCCGGATGTATGGGTACCGCTGCCGAACAGGTCACGGACACCGCCACCGACCATGCCGGCACGGAAACGGATCAGGAGCACCCGACGCCCCCCGAGTCGCGCGCACCGCCGACACGTCGCCTGCGGGCCTCGATGGCGATGCCTTATTTCTCCTTCGCGCAGCTGTTGCGCCCACGGAGCTGACCGATGAGCGACATCCGCTGGAGCGACCGCGCTCCCATCTACCGCCAGCTGAAGGAGCGCGTGATCGCGATGATGCTGGATGGAATCCTGAAACCGGGCGATGCCCTGCCCTCGGTACGCCAGGTGGCCGCCGATTACCAGCTCAACCCGATCACCGTCTCGCGCGCCTACCAGGAACTGGCCGACGAGAACCTGGTGGAGAAGCGCCGCGGGCTGGGCATGTTCATGACCGAGGAAGCGGCGCTCAAGCTGCGCGACAGCGAGCGCGCGCGCTTCCTCAACGAGGAATGGCCAGCCGTGCTGGAGCGGATCCAGCGGCTGGGACTGACTATCGAAGCATTGCTGCCGCAAGGGAAATCGCTATGAACGCCACCGCCGCACCCGTCGTATCCGCCCAGGGCCTGCGCAAGGTCTACAAGCACAAACTCGCACTGGACGGCGCCTCGTTCCGGATCGACGCCGGCCGCATCGTCGGCCTGATCGGCCCCAACGGCGCCGGCAAGACCACCGCGCTGAAGGCGATCCTGGGCCTGGCCTCCTACCAGGGCGAGCTGCGCGTGCTGGGCCTGGACCCGCATGCCCACCGCGACCAGCTGATGAACGAGGTCTGCTTCATCGCCGACGTGGCGGTGCTGCCGCGCTGGCTGCGGGTCGGCGAGGCGATCGACTTCGTCGCCGGCGTGCATCCGCGTTTCGACCGGGCCAAGTGCGAGCGCTTCCTGGCCAACACCCAGCTCAACCCGAAACTGCGCGTGCGCGAGCTGTCCAAGGGCATGATCGTGCAACTGCACCTGGCGCTGGTGATGGCGATCGACGCGCGCCTGCTGGTGCTGGACGAGCCCACGCTCGGCCTGGACATCCTGTACCGCAAGCAGTTCTACCAGCGCCTGCTGGAGGACTACTTCGACGAGCACAAGACCATCCTGGTCACCACCCACCAGGTCGAGGAAATCGAGCACATCCTCACCGACGTGATGTTCATCCGCGACGGCAAGGTGGTGCTGGCGGCCGAGATGGAACACGTGTCCGAACGCTACACCGAGCTGCTGGTGCCGGCCGAGCGGCTGGCCGAGGCGCGCGCGCTGGCACCGATCGACGAACGCGCGCTGCCGTTCGGCAAGAACGTGCTGTTGTTCGACGGTGCCGACAAGCGCCAGCTCGCCGATCTCGGCGAGACCCGCAATCCCGGCCTCGCCGACCTGTTCGTCGCCATCATGAAAGGGACCTACGCATGAATGCCGTTTCCGTGAAGACCTCGCCCGCCACCACCTTCAAATGGCTGCTCAAGCGCGAGTACTGGGAACACCGCGGTGGCTTTGTGTGGGCGCAACTGATCGTCGGCGGCATCGCGGTGTTCTTCGCCCTGCTCGGCGCGCTGATCGGAGTGATCAGCGCGCGCCGCAACATGATCATGGAGAACGGCCGGGTGGCGATCGACGACCTGCAGGAGTACGCGCGCACGCTCGGCACAGTCGGTGACGGGCTGCTGCTGGGCGGCATCGGCATCGCCTCGGTCGTGCTGGCCTTCGTGGTGTTCTTCTACACGCTGGGCAGCCTGTACGACGACCGCCGCGACCGCAGCATCCTGTTCTGGAAGTCGCTGCCGGTCTCCGACACCCAGACCGTGCTGGCCAAGGCCGCCTGGGCACTGCTGCTGGCGCCGCTGGTCTCGATCGTCGTCGGCCTGCTGGTCGGCCTGGCGCTGTGGCTGGTCGCCATCGCCGGGGCGGCCGCGACCGGCGTACCCAGCCCCTGGGCGATGGCCACCCATTCGCACCCGTTCCAGCTGTTCGGGCTGGTGCTGACCACCCTGCCGATCGGGCTGCTGTGGTCGCTGCCGACGGTCGGCTGGCTGATGTTCTGCTCGGCCTGGGCCAGCAGCAAGCCATTCCTGTGGGCGGTGCTGCTGCCGCTGCTGGCCTGCGTGATGATCAGCATCCTCGGCGCGATGCCGGGCGTGCACCTGCCGCTGGGCTGGATCTGGTACATCGTCGGCTACCGCGGCCTGCTGAGCGTGTGGCCGGGCACCTGGTCGCCGCGCGGCCTGCAGGGCAGCACGATCCACATGAACGACCTGCAAAGCCCGAACGACCTGCTGGCCTGGATCGTGCAGCACACCGACCCTGCCCGGATCTACGGCAATGCCGACATCTGGATCGGCGCCGTCGTCGGCATCGCCTTCATCGCCGCCGCCATTTACCTGCGCAGGCGCAGCGGCGAGATCTGAAATACCCCCATGCGCGAGAGCCCGCAGCAAATGCCTTGATCACCCGCACGCCCCCATCCCCAGCCAGGCGGACATCCGATGAACCCACGACTTGCGCTCCTCGTCGCCGTTGTCTTGATGAGCAGCAGTTGCACCGCCGACAAGCCTGCCGAACAACGGAAATCGGTCATGCAGCACATCCGCCTGGATGGCGATCGCGTGGGCGCGAACGCCGTCGATGGCCGAATCGCCTGGCTGACGGCGGACGGCACGCTCGAAATCGATGGCAAGCCGGTCGTCCTCAGCCCCGACCAGAAGGCACTGGCGCAGCGCTACCACACCACCGCCTTCCGGCTGCGCGAGCAGAGCGTCGCGCTTGGCGGAAGCGGTGCCGAACTCGGCGTCCAGGCGATCCGCAGCGTCGCATCGGGCCTGGCTGCTGGAAAACCCGACCAGATCGGACCCGAGATCGATGCACGGGCAAAAGCGCTCCAGGCCCAGGTGCGCGAACTGTGCGACCGGATCGGTGAGCTGCGGGCAAACCAGGACGCCCTGGCCTCGGCACTGCCGGCGTTCCGCCCGTATGCAACGATCGACGACAGCGTCGCGGCCGATTGCCGCACGAAGTAGGGCCTGGCAACACCGGGCCATGCAGCCTCGCACCATCGGGGCCGCCACGTGTTTGTCCGCGTGGGGACCGGCTGCATGGAACGTCGGGGGACCCGCATGTCTCCCGAAGCCCGGTTCGACCGTCTCTGGAGCGCGCGCTGGGCCGCGCATTCTAGAATGATGCGGACATTCTCCAGACCGCCGCCATGAAGAAGCTCGTCCTGTTCTGCCTTGCCTTCGCCCTGCTATGCGCGCTCGCCGCCTGCGGCAGGCAATCCTCCGAACGTGCCGAGCGCTCCAGGCCGCGCGTGGCGATCAGCGGCGACGCGGTGCTGTTGCGCCGCGCGCCGGCCGCCAACGCGCAGATCACGCCCGATGGCGTGCTGCGCATCGACGACATCGTGTTGCCGCAGCAGGAACCCAACCGCGCCAAGTTGCAGCTGCTGTTCGGCCACCTGCAGATGCTGCGCCAGCAGGCGCTGGCCGAGGCCAAGGCCGATCCCGACTACCGCTCGATCCCGCTGCAGTCCACGCCGCAGATCGACCAGCTCAGCCACGAACTGCTGGAAGCGATCCCGCCGCTGCAACCCTACCGCGAGAGCTTCGGCAACCTGCAGGCCGAACGGCACTGAAGCACCGCCTCGCATAGGGTCTGCCGCGATCCTTCCGAACAAGAGCCCCCTTTGGTAAAGGGGGCGCGGCGACAGCCGCGGGGATTCGGCACACCCGAAGCGGGGCCCAAGGTCTTGCCGCAGGCAAAACCTTGGGAGGCAGAGCCTGCAAAGCAGGCTCAGCCTGCGATGCCTCCCTCGGTCAGCGCCGCCGGATCGAGCAGCCGGCGCAGCTCGGCCTCGGGCAGGCCGCTGTCCTGCTTGGCCACCTCCAGCACCGGCCGGTTCTCCTTGTAGGCGCGCTTGGCGATCGCCGCGGCCTTCTCGTAGCCGATCACCGGGTTCAGCGCGGTCACCAGGATCGGGTTGCGGTCCAGCGCGCGCCTGACGTTGTCCTGGCGCACCTTCAGCCCGGCGATCGCCTTGTCGGCCAGCAGCGTGGACACGTTGGCCAGCAGCCCGATCGAGTCCAGCAGGTTGGCCGCGATCAGCGGCAGGGCCACGTTGAGCTGGAAGTTGCCGGTCTGCCCGGCCACGGTGATCGCGGCGTGGTGCCCGATCACCTGCGCGGCGGCCATCACCGTGGCCTCCGGGATCACCGGATTGACCTTGCCCGGCATGATCGACGAACCCGGCTGCAACGCCGGCAGCTCGATCTCGCCCAGCCCGGCCAGCGGACCGGAATTCATCCAGCGCAGGTCGTTGGCGATCTTGATCAGCGCCACCGCCAGCGCGTTGAGCTGGCCGGACAACTCGACCGCGTCGTCCTGCGCGGCCAGGCCCTCGAACTTGTTCTCGGCGCTCTCGAACCGGGTCTTGGTCAGCGCGGTCAGCACCTTGGCGACCTTGCCGCCGAAGCGCGGGTCGGCGTTGATACCGGTGCCGATCGCGGTGCCGCCCAGCGGCAGCCGGCGCAGGCGCTTGAGGCTGTCCTCGATGCGCGCCTGCGCCGAGGCCAGTTGTGCCGACCAGGCGCGGAACTCCTGGCCGAATGTCAGCGGCATCGCGTCCATCAGGTGGGTGCGGCCGGTCTTGACCACCTTGTCCAGCCCCTTGGCGCGCTTGTCGATGGTCTTGCGCAGGTGCTTGAGCGCCGGCAGCAGCTGCTCGACCACCGCCAACTGCGCCGAGACGCGGATCGCGGTCGGGATCACGTCGTTGGAGCTCTGGCCCAGATTGACGTGGTCGTTCGGGTGGATGACATGCGAGTCCCCCGCAACAACCCGCACATCTTCCTTGTGCGCACTTTCAACGTGCTTGCCAGCGCGCGAGGCCAGCGTGGCGATCACCTCGTTGGCGTTCATGTTCGAGGAGGTGCCCGAACCGGTCTGGTAGACGTCGATCGGGAAATGCGCGTCGAAGCGCCCCTCGGCCACCTCCAGCGCGGCGGCCTGGATGGCCTTGGATACCACCTTCGGCAGCAGTCCCAGCTCGGCGTTCACCTGCGCCGCGGCGGCCTTGACCAGACCCAGCGCGCGGATGAAGCCGCGCGGCATCGGCTGGCCCGAGACCGGGAAGTTCTGCACCGCGCGCTGGGTCTGCGCGCCCCACAGCGCCTCGGCGGGCACCTGCAGCTCGCCCATGCTGTCGTGTTCGACCCGGTATTTCTCGCTCATTCGCAATCTCCGCGCTTCTGCTGTGTTGGAAGGAAGTCAGCGGCTGGCAGCGCGAAGGCCCTGGCTGGCGGCTGCGCGAAGCATACGCCGCAGCGCCGCCCGAGGCGACGGCGGGCGGTTCCCGGGAGGCAATGTGGGAGGGCTTCAGTCCCAACGTACCGTATCGGCAAGGCATCGGGACTGAAGCCCCTCTCATGGCAAGCCGTGCATCGAAAGCCAGTCCGCAAGCAGCCATCTGCCCCTGCCCGTAGAATATGCCCCCCACCGTTACCGTCTCCTGCCCGCCATGCCGGAATCCGCCCTGCTCGCCCTGTCCCCGCTCGACGGCCGCTACGCCGCCAAGGTCGATGCGCTGCGTCCGATCTTCTCCGAGTACGGGCTGATCCGTGCCCGCGTGCGGGTCGAGATCGAATGGCTGCTGGCGCTGGCCGCTGAGCCGGGCCTCGCCGAGCTCCCGGACTTCAGCGAGGCCGGCAAGGCCCGGCTGCGCGCGCTGGCCAGCGACTTCTCGGTCGAGCACGCCGCGCGCGTGAAGCAGATCGAGCGCACCACCAACCACGACGTCAAGGCGGTCGAATACTTCATCAAGGAGCAGCTCAAGGACGACGCCGAGCTGGGCCCGGCGCTGGAGTTCGTGCACTTCGCCTGCACCAGCGAGGACATCAACAACCTGTCCTACGGACTGATGCTGGCGCAGGCCCGCAGCGAGGTGCTGCTGCCGGCGCTGGACGGCGTCGCCGCGACCCTGCGCGCGCTCGCCCACGCCCAGGCCGGCCAGCCGATGCTCTCGCGCACCCACGGCCAGACCGCCTCGCCGACCACACTGGGCAAGGAGATCGCCAACGTGGTCGCGCGCCTGGAGCGCCAGCGCGCGCAGATCGCCGCGGTCGAGCTGACCGGCAAGATCAACGGCGCGGTCGGCAATTACAACGCCCACCTGGTCAGCTACCCGGACGTGGACTGGCCGGGCTTCGCGCAGCGCTTCGTCGAGGGCCTGGGCCTGGTGTTCAACCCCTACACCACCCAGATCGAGCCGCACGACACCATCGCCGAGATCGGCGACGCCACCCGCCGCGCCAACACCATCCTGGTCGACCTGGCGCGCGACGTGTGGGGCTACATCTCGCTGGGCTACTTCAAGCAGAGGCTGAAGGAAGGCGAGGTCGGCTCCTCGACCATGCCGCACAAGGTCAACCCGATCGACTTCGAGAACGCCGAGGGCAATTTCGGCCTGGCCAACGCCCTGTTCGAGCACTTTTCGGCCAAGCTGCCGATCAGCCGCTGGCAGCGCGACCTCACCGACTCGACCGTGCTGCGCGCGCTCGGCACCGCCTTCGGCCACACTCTGGTGGCGCTGGAGTCGCTGGGCAAGGGCCTGGGCAAGCTGGAAGTGAACCCGCAGCGGCTGGACGCCGACCTCGACGCCGCCTGGGAGGTACTGGCCGAGGCGGTGCAGACCGTGATGCGCCGGCACGGCCTGCCCAATCCCTACGAGCAGCTCAAGGCGCTGACCCGCGGCCAGGGCATCACCGCCGAGTCGATGAAGGCCTTCGTCGAGTCGCTGGCGCTGCCGGAGGCCGACAAGCAGCGCCTGCGCGAACTGACCCCGGGCGCCTACACCGGCCTGGCCGAACGGCTGGCGCGGGCGGTCTGACATATGTCCGGCGATGCGCCAGCGCAGGGGCTGACCGACTTCGCCCAAGGCGTGGTCGAAGTGGTCGGCCCCGACCTGGACATCTCGCTCGCGTTCTATGAACACCTGGGTTTTACCCTGGTGCGACGCACGGAGGGATTCGCCGTGGTGCAGTGGCACGGACAACGCCTCTTCCTGGCCGAGAATCCCGAAGCCCCAACCGCGGCCCGCTGGTCCAGCCTACGCCTGATGACCGACGACGTGGACGCCCTTCACACGGCATTCGTGGCCCGAGGCATCCCCGTTGTTCACGCCCTCGGCGATCGAGCCCATGGCCTGCGCGAGTTCGTCGTACGCGACCCGAATGGCTTCGACCTGCGCTTTGCCCAGCCCCTGCCATGTTGATCCACATCAATGCCCCATCAACCGGCTCCAGCAACGATACCCGCTCTCCCCATCCGCTCCGCGCCGTGCCGGCGCGCATCCCGATGACCAACGCCAAGGCCCCCGCTCAGAGTGGCTAACAAAACCCAGTCGTCGTCCCCGCGTAGGCGGGGACCCAGCGACTTGTGCCTTGGCTGAGGTAAGGCACTGGATCCCCGCCTACGCGGGGATGACGAGTTTTGTTAGCCGCTCTTAGCCCTTCGAGAGAGTGCAACGGAAAGATTCATGCGCCTTCTTTTTTTCTTCATCGTTTTATCGACCGCATCCTTCGGCACGAAAGCGGCGGATGCGGTGCCGGCCTGTCCCGCCGACGCCGGCCTGCGTGACGGCTGGAACACGCAGGCGCCACCACAGAAGATATTCGGCAATACCTATTACGTCGGCACCTGCGGAATCAGCTCGATCCTGATCGTCGGCAGGCAAGGCGCGGTGCTGATTGATGGCGCAACCGAGAAGGCGCCCCTGCTGATCGAGGCCAATATCCGCGCACTCGGCTTCGATCCGGGCCAGATCAAGTTCATCCTCAACACCCACGAGCACAGCGACCACGCCGGCGGCCTGGCGCGACTGCAGCACGATACCGGCGCGCCGGTGCTGGCCCGCGCGCCCGCGGCCGCCACGCTCCGGCGCGGCGCCAGTGATCGCAGCGACCCGCAGTTCGAGCAACTGGAGCGATACACGCCAGTAGCGAACGTGCGTGTCCTCAACGAAGGACAGACCCTGCAACTCGGCGACCTGAAGCTGATCGCGCACGCCACGCCAGGGCATGCGCCCGGCGGCACCAGCTGGACGTGGCGCTCCTGCGAGGGCACACGCTGCGTGACCATCGCCTACGCCGACAGCCTCAGTGCGCTTTCCGACAAACACTACCGTTACCTCGATCACCCAGAGTATGTCGCGGCCTTTCGCCGCAGCTTCGACACTGTCGCCTCGCTGCCGTGCGACATCCTGCTTACTCCACATCCACTGGCCAGCGATCAACCCGCGCGTCTAGCCGGCAAAGCCCCCCTGATCGACGCCAACGCCTGCAGGCGCTACTCCGATCAGGCGCGTGCAAATTTCGAGCAACGCTTGCAGGAAGAAAAATGACTACCCCCGCCAAAGCATCACGACGCCCCACCCTGCCCTTCGAGATCGTCGCCACCGGCGAGCAGCCGCTCGGCATGCCCGTCGCGCGTTTTCTGCGCGACTACTGGCACAAGCGCCCGCTGCTGATCCGCAATGCCTTCCCGGACTTCCAGACCCCGCTGCTGCCGGAGGACCTGGCCGGCCTGGCCTGCGAGGAGGGCGCGCTGGCGCGCCTGATCGGCTTCGATCGCGACAGCGGCGCCTGGAGCGTGCGCAGCGGCCCGTTCCAGGAGGAGGACTTCCCCGGCCTGCCCAACCACGACTGGACCCTGCTGGTGCAGGACGTGGACAAGTGGGACCCGGACGTGCGCGCGCTGCTGGAGCGGTTCCGCTTCCTGCCACGCTGGCGCATCGACGACATCATGGTCAGCTTCGCCGCCACCGGCGGCTCGGTCGGCGCGCACGTGGACCACTACGACGTGTTCCTGCTGCAGGCCCACGGCCACCGCCGCTGGCAGATCGACGCCAGCGTCGCGCTGGGCCGCAAGGCCCCGGACCTGAGCTTCCGCGACGACGTGGACATCAAGCTGCTGCGCACGTTCAACGTCACCCACGACTGGGTGCTGGGGCCGGGCGACATGCTTTACCTGCCGCCGCTGGTGCCGCACCACGGCATCGCCGAGGACCCGTGCCTGACCTTCTCGGTCGGCATGCGCGCCCCGTCCTCGTCCGAGCTGATCGGCGACTACCTGGACACCCTGATCGCCGATGCCGACGAGGCGCTGCGCTACCACGACGAGGATCTGGCCGCGCCGGCCGATCCCTACGAGATCGACAGCGTCGCGATGAACCGCGTGGTCGCCGCGCTCAACGCGCTGCGCATGAACGACCCGGACCGGCTCGGCGACTGGTTCGGCCGCTTCATCACCACCTACCGCGCCTCCGGCGAGGTGCTGCCGGCGCCGGACGCGCCCGACCCCGCCGCGCTCGAACAGGCACTGGCCGAAGGCCTGGCGCTGCACCGCCATCCGTGGTCGCGCCTGGCCTGGCGCCGCGCCAGGCGCGGGGCGACGCTGTTCTGCAGCGGCCTGTCCTATGCGCTGACGATCGGCGACGCGCAGCTGCTGGCCCAGCGCGAGACACTCGATGTCGGCGACTACGCCCGGCTGTCGGCCAGGGGCCGCGCCGCGCTGGCCGACCTGGTCGCCAGCGGGCACTACCAGCCCGGCAGCCCGGACCCGGACCAAGACGAGGCCGACGACGAAGCCGAATGAGCTCCGCCACGGGCGGCCAGGCTTCACCCTTCCCCCGCCTGCGGGGGAAGGTGCCCGAAGGGCGGATGGGGGGATACCGCAGGCGCGCAGCACCCTCATCGCTGCGCTGGCTGGCCGAACAGGCGCGCGCTGCATGGAACGAATCCAGACCTTCGGGATCTGATCTGACTCGCCCCTGTACGATATCCAGTCCGTATCGCCCCATACCTGGTCCACACATCAGCGCTGTGAATGCGGGGGTATAATTTGGCGGTTTTCTCCAGGCCCCGGCTCGTGGCGTACCGGGCGCAGAGCGCATCACAAGCCATCCCACCCGACCTAACGATCGTGGACAATCTACTAAAGCAGTTCGCGCAGTCTTCGCAGCTCGCCGGCGGCAACGCCGCCTATATCGAGGATCTCTACGAGCAGTACCTCGTCTCCCCCGACAGCATCGACCCCAGGTGGAAGAGCTACTTCGACGGCTTCAAGGGCCGCGAAGCCGGCGACATCCCGCACTCGGCGGTCGTGGCGCACATCGCCGGCGCCGCCCGGCAGGCGCTCAATGACGGCATCGGCGGTGGGAGCGCCCCCAGCGACGAGCGTGAACGCAACGTCGGCCGCCTGATCACCGCCTACCGTTCGCGCGGCCACCTCGGTGCCCGCCTGGACCCGCTGGGCCTGACTCCGCCGATCAACCCGCCGGACCTGGACCTGCCGTTCCACAGCCTCTCGCCCTCGGACCTGGACGGCGAGTTCAGCACCGGTGGTGTCGGCGGCCAGCCGCGGATGAAGCTGCGCGACCTGCTCGCGCGCCTGAAGAACACCTATGCCGGCAGCATCGGCTCGGAGTTCATGTACATCACCGACGTCCAGCAGCGCCAGTGGATCTACCAGCGCCTGGAACGCGACGGCGGCCGCTACGCCGCCGACGCGCAGACCCGCAAGCGCCTGCTCGAGCGGCTGACCGCCGCCGAGGGCCTGGAGCGCTACCTGCACACCAAGTACGTCGGCCAGAAGCGCTTCTCGCTGGAAGGCGGCGACGCGTTGATCCCGATGATGGACGTGCTGGTGCGCCGCTCCGGCCAGGACCGCGTGCGCGACGTGGTGATCGGCATGGCCCACCGCGGCCGCCTGAACGTGCTGATCAACACCCTCGGCAAGAACCCGCGCAAGCTGTTCGACGAGTTCGAGGGCAAGTTCGAGCACGCCCACGACGACCGCGCCCACACCGGTGACGTGAAGTACCACATGGGCTTCTCGGCCGACGTGGCCACCCCGGGCGGCGCGCTGCACCTGGCGCTGGCGTTCAACCCCTCGCACCTGGAGATCGTCGACCCGGTGGTCGCCGGCTCGGTGCGTTCGCGCCAGGAACGCTACGGCGATACCGACCGCAGCCGGGTGCTGCCGATCGTGATCCACGGCGACGCCGCCCTGGCCGGCCAGGGCGTGGTGATGGAACTGCTGCAGATGTCGCAGGCGCGTGGTTTCGCGATCGGCGGCACCGTGCACATCGTCATCAACAACCAGGTCGGCTTCACCACCAGCCGGGTCGAGGACGCACGCTCGACCCTGTACTGCACCGACGTGGCCAAGATGGTCGAAGCCCCGGTGTTCCACGTCAACGGCGACGATCCGGACGCGGTGGCCTACGTCACCGAGCTGGCCTACGACTTCCGCCAGAAGTTCAAGAAGGACGTCTTCATCGACCTGGTCTGCTACCGCCGCTGGGGCCACAACGAGGCCGACGAGCCGGCGGTGACCCAGCCGGTGATGTACCAGATCATCCGCAAGCACCCCACCACCCGCGAGCTGTACGCCGCGCAGCTGGAGAAGGAAGGCGTGCTGCAGGCCGGCGAGGCCAAGGCGCTGGTCGATGGCTACCGCGGCAAGCTCGATTCCGGCCAGTACACCGTCGAGCTGGCGGCCGAGCGCCGCACCGATGGGTTCGCGATCAATTGGGGCCAGTACCTGACCGGCAGCCTCAAGGACAGGATCGACACCGGCTACGACAGGTCCAAGCTGGTCAAGCTGGCCGAGGTCATCAACACGATCCCGGCCGGGATCGAGATGCACAACCGGGTCAAGAAGATCTACGAGGACCGCGCCAAGATGACCGCCGGCGAGCTGCCGGCCGACTGGGGTTTCGCCGAGAACCTGGCCTACGCCACCCTGCTCGAGGAAGGCCACCGCCTGCGCCTGGTCGGCGAGGATGCCGGCCGCGGCACGTTCTTCCACCGCCACGCGATCGTCCACGACCAGAAGACCGACGACTACTACCTGCCGCTGCGCCAGCTGGTGCAGAACCCGGACGACGCCACCGTCATCGACTCGCTGCTCAGCGAGGAGGCGGTGATGGGCTTCGAGTACGGCTACTCGACCACCGACCCGGACACGCTGTGCATCTGGGAAGCGCAGTTCGGCGACTTCGCCAACGGCGCGCAGGTCGTGATCGACCAGTTCATCGCCGCCGGCGAGGCCAAGTGGAGCCGCCTGAGCGGGCTGGTGCTGCTGCTGCCGCACGGCTACGAGGGGCAAGGCCCGGAACACAGCTCGGCGCGCCTGGAGCGCTTCCTGCAGCTGTGCGCGATGGAGAACATGCTGGTCTGCACCCCGACCACCCCGGCCCAGTGCTTCCACATGCTGCGCCGCCAGCTGTGCATGACCACCCGCAAGCCGCTGGTGGTGATGTCGCCCAAGTCGCTGCTGCGCCACAAGCTGGCGGTGTCCTCGCTGGACGAGCTGGCCAACGGCGAGTTCCAGCACGTCATCGGCGACGCCGTGGCCGACCCGGCCAAGGTCAAGCGCGTCGTGGTCTGCTCGGGCAAGGTCTACTACGACATCCTGGAGGACGCCCAGAAGCGCGGCCAGGACGACGTGGCGATCATCCGCGTCGAGCAGCTCTACCCGTTCCCGCGCGTCCTGCTCGCCGCCGAGCTGGCCAAGTACCCCAACGCCACCGACGTGGTGTGGACGCAGGAGGAGCCGCAGAACCAGGGCGCCTGGTACCAGATCAAGCACCACCTGCAGGCCGTGCTGCCGAAGGGCCGCGAACTGCATTACGCAGGCCGCGCGCGCTCGGCCTCCCCGGCGGCCGGCCACATGGCCGAGCACGTCGCCGAGCTCAAGCAGTTGCTGGCCGATGCCCTGGTCAACCCGTTCAACGACCAGGTCGCTGAATAAGCCTCCCTTCCTCAATCTTTCCCAAGAAAACAAGAAACCCTAGGACGCCCCCGCAAATGGCCACCGAAGTCAAAGTCCCGGTACTGCCCGAATCCGTCTCCGACGCCACCATCGCCAGCTGGCACAAGAAGGCCGGCGAGGCCGTCAAGCGCGACGAGAACCTGGTCGACCTGGAGACCGACAAGGTCGTTCTGGAAGTCCCGTCGCCCGTCGACGGCGTGCTGAAGGAGATCAAGTTCGAAGCAGGCAGCACCGTGACCAGCAACACCGTGCTGGCGATCATCGAGGAAGGCGCGGTCGCCGCGGCGGCGCCGGCCGCCGAAGCGAACAAGGCCGAGGCTCCCGCCGCCGCGCCGGCGCCAGCCGCTGCCGCCGC
>JASGDF010000223.1:0-3803 GCA_047607345.1 Pseudomonas sp.
CCCGCACCGGCGCCGCGGCGGCTTGCTCGAAGTCGCGCCCGGCCAGCGCGGCCAGGCGCGTGACCGCGCGCAGCGCGCGCTCGGTGCTGGGGAAGTACGGCACGCCCAGTTCGCGCAGCTGCGCGACGTACTCGGCCGGCACCACCGCGCCCTCGTCCAGGCCGGCGCAGATCACCGGCGTGTCCGGGCGCAGCTCGCGCACCGCGCGCAATACCGGCGGCAGCTTGATCGCGCAGGTCACCGGGTCGGTCTGGATCAGGCCCACCACGATCGAGGCGAAGCGCGCATCCTCGAACAGCGCCGCCAGCGTGCGGTAGTACAGGTCCGAGTCGACCAGCCCCTGCGCGGTGAGGTCGAGCGGATTGCTGACCGCGACGAACGGCGGCAGCGCCGCGCGCAGCGCCGGGGCATCGCCGTCGTGCACCACCGGCAACGCCAGGCCCAGGTCCTCGCACAGGTCCAGGCACAGCGCCTTGAACGCGCCGGATTCGCCCAGGATCGCGGTGCCGGCCCCCGGCAGGCGCGGGCAGCGCAGCGCGATCTCGGCGATGTCGCCCAGCTCCTCCAGGGTCTCGGCCAGCACCACCCCGGCACGCTCGACCAGCGTGCGCATCACCGCGTAGTCCCCGGCCAGCGCGCCGGTATGGGTCGCGGCGGACTCGCGCGCGGCGCTGCTCCGGCCCGGATGCAGCAGCACCAGGCGCTTGCCGGCCGCGCGCGCGCGCCGCGCCAGCTCCAGCAGCCGGCGCGGCTGGCGGAACTGCTCGGCGATCATCGCGATCACCCGCGTGCCGTCATGCCCGAGCAGGAACTCGACGTAGTCCTCGATGTGGCTGGCGGCCTCGTTGCCGGTGGAGATCGCGTAGGACAGCGGCAGCTCGCGACTGGCCAGCGTGGTGTTGAGCACCGTCATCATCGCCCCGCTCTGCGAGAGGATGCCGATCGCCGGCGCGGCGCGGTTGCGCGCGGCCTGCTCGACGCTGACCTCGGCCTCGATGAAGGTCAGCGGGATCCGCTCCAGGTAGTTGATGCAGCCCAGGCAGTTGGGGCCTTCGACCAGCATGCCGGCGGCGGCGGCGATGCGGGCGATCTCGCGCTGCTGCGCCTGCCCGGCCTCGCCGGCCTCGGCGAAACCGGCCGAGAAGATCACCGCCGCGCCGACGCCGCGCGCGGCCAGCGCGCGCACCGCCTCGAGCACCGCCGGCTGCGGGATCGCCAGGATCGCCACGTCCACCCCGTCCGGCAGCTGCTCGATCGAGGCCAGGCAGCGGCGGCCGCCGATCTCCTCGCGTTTCGGGTTGATCAGGTGGATCTGCCCGGCATAGCCGTTGCGCTCCAGGTTGCCCAGCACCGACGCGCCGAGCGCGCCGGGCGTCGGCGAGGCGCCGACGATCGCGATCGAAGCGGGGTTCAGCAGCCGCTGCACTGGCGTGCGCGCCGTACCGGCGGATGCCGCCGGAGTCGTGCTCATGTCCATGTCTGCTCCCTCGTTCCGGCTCAGGCGCGGCGCTGCCTGGACAGGTCGTAGCTGCCCAGGCCGGGCTTGTAGCTCTTCTCGTCGAGGAACTGCTTCAGGCCTTCCTTGCGGCCGTCGTCGTAGCTGTTGGCGGCCTCCTGCGCGCGCACCAGGAAATCCTCGGCGTTGTCGTAGGTCATCTCGCGCACGCGCCGGATCGCATCCTTGGTCGCCTTCAGCGCGACCGGGTTCTTCTTCAGCAGCGCCTGCGCCACCTCGGACACGCGCGCGCGCAGCGCCGCGGCCGGCAGCGCCTCGTTGACCAGGCCCCATTCGGCGGCGGTGCGGCCGTCGATCGGCTCGCCCAGCATCGCGTGGTACATCGCGCGCCGGAACGAGAGCAGCTCGGCGGCGACCTTGGAAGCACCGCCGCCGGGCAGGATGCCCCAGTTGATCTCGGACAGGCCGAACTTGGCCTCCTCGGCGGCGAAGGCCAGGTCACAGGCGAACAACGGGCCGTAGCCGCCGCCGAAGCACCAGCCGTTGACCATCGCGATGGTCGGCTTCTGGTACCAGCGCAGGCGCCGCCACCAGCCATAGCTCTCGCGCTGGGCCTTGCGGGTGCCGGCCAGGCCGTGCGCCTCGGTGTCGCGGAAGTATTCCTGCAAGTCCATGCCGGCGGTCCAGGCACTGCCCTCGCCGGTCAGCACCAGCGCGCCGACGTCGTCGCGGAACTCCAGTTCGTCGAGCACCTCCAGCATCCTGCGGTTGAGTGCCGGGCTCATCGCGTTGCGCTTCTCGGGGCGGTTGAAGCGCACCCAGGCCACGCCGTCCTCGACGGTGTAGGCGACGGTGTCGTGTTCGGTCTTGCTGTTCATTGCATCTATCTCGGTGGGGGAAGGATGAAGTCCCTTCTCCCTTCGGGAGAAGGTGCCCCGAAGGGGCGGATGAGGGTACGGGCGAAGCCTCGGGCAGCCCGATATCGCAGGGCTTCGCCCGTACCCTCACCCCAACCCCTCTCCCGCAGGGAGAGGGGCTCAGGAGGATCAGAACGGGTACTGCGGCACCGCATCCTTGATCGTCACCCACTGCCAATGGGTGTACTGCTCCCAGTCGGCCGGGCCGCCGACGCTGGTGCCGTTGCCGGAGGCGCCGGTACCGCCGAACGGGTTGACCACTTCGTCGGCCACGGTCTGGTCGTTGATGTGCAGCAGGCCGGTGTGCAGGCGCTCGCCGATCGCCAGCGCGCGACCCAGCGAGGCCGAGATCACCCCGGCCGACAGGCCGTACTCGGTGCGGTTGGCCAGTTCCACCGCCTCGTCGTCGCTGTCGAAGGCGATGACGTTGGCGACCGGCCCGAACACTTCTTCCTCAAACGCGCGCATGCCCGGCTGCACGTTGGACAGCACCGTCGGCGCGTAGAACAGCCCCTCGTGGCTGCCGCCGGCCTCGACCACCGCGCCGGCGGCGACCGACGAGTCGACGATGTCCACCACGTTCTGCAACTGGCGCTGGTCGATGATCGGCCCGAGCGCGACCTGCCCGCTGGCCGGATCGCCGACCGGCAGGTGGCGCGCCTTCTCGGCCAGGCGCCGGGTCAGCTCGGCGGCGATCGCGCGCTGGGCCAGCACCCGGCCGGTGGCCATGCAGATCTGGCCCTGGTGGAAATAGGCGCCGAAGGCGATCGCCGAGACCGCGCGGTCCAGGTCGGCGTCCTCCAGCACGATCAGCGCGTTCTTGCCGCCCAGCTCCAGCGAGACCTTTTTCAGGTGGCGGCCGGCCAGCTCGCCGATCTTGCGGCCGGCCGCGGTCGAGCCGGTGAACGCGATCATCGGCACGCCCGGTGCCTCGACCAGCGCCTGGCCGGCATCGGCGCCACCCGGCAGCACATGCAGCAAGCCCTTGGGCAGGCCCGCCGCGGCCAGCACCTCGGCGATCACGAAGCCGCCGGCATACGGCGTGCGCGGGTCGGGCTTGAGCACCACCGCGTTGCCGACCGCCAGCGCCGGCGCCACCGAGCGCAGCGACAGCACCAGCGGGAAGTTGAACGGCGAGATCACCCCGATCACGCCCAGCGGCAGCTGCCGCGCCAGGCTCAGCCGGCCCGGCGCGCTCGGCAGCACCTGGCCGTTGGCCTGCAACGGCATCGCCGCGGCGCGTTGCAGCAGCACGATCGCCTCGCGCACCTCGTGCTCGCCCTTGGCCAGGATGCCGCCGCTCTCGCGCGCGATCAGCGCGGCGGCCGCCGGTGCCTGGTCCTGCAGGATCGCCGCGGCGCGGTGGAATACCGCCGCGCGCTCGCGCGGCGGCGTCGCGGCCCAGGCGCGCTGCGCGGTGCGTGCCTTCG
>JASGDF010000224.1:0-9646 GCA_047607345.1 Pseudomonas sp.
AGCAGACCCAGCTCGTCCTGGCGCAGCATCGGGTTGCCCTGGATCATGATGTGCACCGAGGAGTGCTCGTCGTGCCAGTAGCCGGGGGTGTTGAGCTGGCGCGTCGAGACGCCGCCGCCGGGATAGGGCTTGCGTTCGAGCACCAGCACTTTCTTGCCGGCCTTGGCCAGGTAGGCGGCGGCGACCAGGCCGTTGTGGCCGGCGCCCATGGCGACGATGTCGTATTGGGTATTCAAAAGGTTCGGCTGCATCTGTTTCAGGCGGTGGCCACTGTATTCAGGCGTGCGATCCGGCCGCCAATCGTTTGTGGCGATTGCCTGCATGGCGGATCGGAATGCGTTTTCGCCAAGCTGATTGCTGCACCGCAATACATCAGCCGCGGCAATGCCAGCGATCACGAGAAGGCGCTTCTCAAGCCGGCCGACTGCGTCTAGGTTTAGCGCGACCCTCGCACAGTCATTCGCGAACGCAGGGGGAGGGAATGAGCAGATGACCCACAACGAAACGAACTTGGCCGCCTTTCAGCAGGACGTGCCGCCGGTGGCGTCGCCCGCGGCCGATCTGCGGCGCGCGCTGGTGATCGGCGGCGGCGTCGCCGGCATCTCCTGCGCGATCCAGCTGCGCAAGCAGGGCCTGGACGTCCACCTGATCGACATCGATCGCAACTGGCGTGCCTATGGCGCCGGCCTGACCATCACCGGCCCGACCCTGCGCGCGCTGCGCACCGTCGGGGTGCTCGACGAGGTGGTCGCGCAGGGGGCCACCTGGAGCGGCGCCAAGATGCACGACCAGCACGGCACCTTGCTCACCGAGATGCCGATTCCGCCGCTCGACGACGGCCTGCCGGCGACCGGCGGGATCCTGCGCCCGGTGCTGCACAAGATCCTCGCCGACAAGACCCTGGCGGCCGGGATCGAGGTCTCGCTGGGCGTCAGCCTGGCCGACCTGAGCCAGGACCAGGACGGCGTGCTGGCCTGGCTGAGCGATGGCCGCCAGGAACGCTACGACCTGGTGGTCGGCGCCGACGGCCTGTACTCGCAAACCCGCCAGCGGCTGTTCCCGGACGCGCCCGGGCCGACCTTCACCGGCCAGGTTATCTTCCGGCTGCTGGCCAAGCGGCCGGAGGGTTTCGATCGCACCCACTTCTTCATGGGCGAGGAGATCAAGCTCGGCTTCAACCCGGTCTCGCCGACCCACATGTACATGTACCTGCTGTACGCCGACCCGGAGAACCCGTGGTTGACGGTGGAGCAGCAGCGCGAGCGGCTGTACCAGAAGATGGCGGGCTTCGGCAGTTTCGTGCCGCAGATCCGCGAGACCGTGCTCGGCGAGAACGCCGAGTCGGTGAACTACAAGCCGCTGGAAGTGCAGCTGCTGCCGCCACCGTGGCATCGCGGCCGGGTCGTGCTGATCGGCGATGCCGCGCACGCGACCACCCCGCACCTGGCCTCTGGCGCCGGCATGGCGATCGAGGACGGCATCGTGCTGGCCGAGGAGCTGGGCAAGGGTGGCACGCTGGACGAGGCGCTGCAGCGCTTCACCGACCGGCGTTTCGACCGTTGCCGGCACGTGATCGAGAACTCGGTGAAGCTGGGGCAGTTGGAAATGAGCCATGGCTCGCCGCTGGAGCAGGGCCGGCTGATGTCCGAGGCCCTGCAGGTACTGCGCTCGCCGATCTGAGGATCGGCGCGATACACGACAAAGGCGGCCGCGCGGCCGCCTTTGTCGTGTTCGTCGCCTACCGATAAAGCCCCGTGATGGAGCGGGCATCTGCTTTACCGAGGAAGGCCTCGGCGGGCAGATGCCCGCTCCATGTCACCAGGCGGTGGCGCCGCCGTCGAGCTTGAAGTCGGCCGCGGTCACCCAGCCCGATTCGTCCGAGGCCAGGTAGGTGGCGCACCAGGCAATGTCGTCCGGGGTGCCGAGCCGGCCGATCATCATCTTGGAGATCACCGTCTCCTTGAAGCCCGGCTCGTTGTCCAGGCGCGGCTTGGTCGCGCCGGTGACCACCAGTGCCGGCGAGATGGTATTGGCGCGGATGCCGTGCGGGCCACCCTCCATCGCCAGCTGCCGGGTCATCGCCAGCACCGCGCCCTTGCCGGCACAGTGCGCCAGCGCGCCCGAGCCGGCCAGCGCCTCGTAGGCGTTGGCCGAGGCAAAGTTGACGATCGAGCCGCCGCGGCGCTTGAGGTAGGGCCAGGCGGCCTTGCAGGCCAGGAACACCACGTCGATCTCGCCGCTCAGCGTCGCCTGCCATTGGGTCTTGTAGTCCATCGCTTCGATGAACTCGAACGCGCCCCAGGCCGCGGCATTGACCAGGATGTCGATGCCGCCGTCGACCTGCGCGGCCAGCTGGACCAGCGCCTCGACATCCTCCGGGCGGGTCAGGTTGCAGGGGTGCAGGCTTTCCAGCGTGTAGCCCTGTGCGCGGGCTTCGGCCACGGTGGCCTCGGCCGAGCGTGCATCGAGGTCGCAGCCGATCACCCGCGCGCCCTCGGCCAGGAAACGCAACGCGCAACCCTTGCCGATGCCGCTGCCGATCCCGGTGACGATCGCGACCTTGTCCTTGAGTCTGTTCATGAGAGGCATGCGCCAGTCTGGAAGATGCGGGAAGCATAGGCAGGCGCCCTGCGGCCAGGAAATCGCGCTGCGTGATCCCTGGCATGAGCGGGCGGACTACATCGGCCGGTGAAGCGGCAGGCATCGCCAGGCGCGATGCACGTGCGCCGGCACCGGGCGTATGCTGCGGGTATCGACGATGGCCCACGGCGACACGGCGCGGACCGTTGCAGTCGATGTCCGATGATCGCGTGACCGCGAGGGAGGATCGGCGATGAACGAAGCACTCAAGGCTGTGATCTGCGCGATTCCGCTGGTGTTCGTGCTGGGGGCGTGCCTGTACGCGCTGGACCGGGCGTGCCGGCAATGGCACACCGATGACTGGCCCTGGCGCGTGGGCCGGCTGCTGCGTGGCCTGGATCGGCCGCTGAAGCGGATCGGGCTGCTGTTGCTGGTGATCGCGGCGGTGCTGCTCGGCTGGGAGGCGTTCCATCTCGTCGCCGATGGCGACCCCGAGCGGCTGCGCGACCCGCTCTCGCGATGGCCGCTGGCCTGGGGCGGCGGCCTGGTGTTGGCGGCCGTCGCGCTGTTCGTCCTGGACGCTGGCGTGGTGGCGTTATCGCGGCGCCGGATCGCCCGCGGCAGCCACGGTTGACCGCGCCGCGACTCAGCGCGCGGCGCGCAGCAACGCGTCCTCGACCATCGCCCCGGTCAGCACGCTCGGCAGCACGGTCGGCGGGGTGCCGGGGCCGTAGACCACGTACAGCGGCACGCCCACCGCCTGATGCTGGTCGAGGAACGCGCTGATCTGCGGATCGACGTTGGTCCAGTCGCCCTTCATGTAGACCGCATCGACCCGGCGCAGCAGGTCGCGGAAAGCGGCGCGACCGAGCAGATTGCGCTCGTTGGCCTTGCAGGTCACGCACCAGTCGGCGGTCATGTTGACGAACACCACCCGGTTGTCGGCGCGCAGCCGGTCCAGCAACTGCGGCGAGTAGGCGACCTCCCCGGTCGTGGCCGTCGCTGCCGGGGCACGCAGGCGGGTCACGCCCCAGACCGGCAACAGCGCCAGCAGCAGCATCAGCGAGGACAGCGCCAGCCCGATCCGGCGACTCTGCCAGCGGCTGCGCTCGAACCACCACAGCCCCAGCGCCAGCAGGGTCGCGCCGACCAGCATCAGCGCGATCGCATCGACGCCGCGCTGCTTGCCCAGCACCCACAACAGCCAGATCGCGGTCAGGTACATCGGGAACGCCAGCACCTGCTTGAGCGTCTCCATCCAGGCACCGGGCGCGGGCAGGCGCCGCGCCAGCGACGGCACGAAGCCGATCAGCAGGAACGGCAGCGCCAGCCCGATGCCCAGTGCCAGGAACACCAGCATCGCCAGCAGCGCCGGCGCGGTGAACGCATAGGCCAGCGCCGAGCCCATGAACGGGGCGATGCACGGGCTGGCGACGACGCAGGCCAGCACACCGGTGAAGAAGTCGCCGACCGGCCCGTGCCGCGAGGCCAGCGACTGGCCGATCCCGCCGAGGTTGCCGCCGAGCGTGAACACCCCGGTCAGGCTCAGGCCTACCGCGAACATCAGGTAGGCCAGCGCGGCGACGAACCAAGGCTGCTGCAACTGGAAACCCCAGCCGGCCGCCTGCCCGGCCGCGCGCAGGCCGATCACCAGCGCGCCGATCGCCGTGAACGAGACCAGCACGCCGAGCGAATACCAGATCGCATGGCTGCGCGCGCGCGCGCGGCTCTCGCCGCTGTGCGCCAGGCCGAGCACCTTCAGCGACAGGATCGGCAGCACGCATGGCATCAGGTTGAGTACCAGCCCGCCCAGCAAGGCCAGCAGCAGTGCCACGACCAGGTTGCGTTCGGCATGCGGTGGCAGGCTGCGCACGGCGTTTCCGGCCGAAGCGTCCGGAGCCGGCGTGGTGGACGGTGCTGGCGCCGAGGCGGCGCTGGCGCCGGACAGCGGCGAGATCAGCAGTGGTGTGGCGGTGGCCTGGTCGGGCGGGGAGAGCTTGCCGGCCGGCAGCGCCAGCTTCACCCGGCGGGTTATCGGCGGATAGCAGATGCCCTCGGTCTGGCAGCCCTGGAAGGTCGCTACCACGGTGACGTCGGCCGGGTCGGCGCGGTCGCGCAGCAACGGCAGCGTCACTTCGGCCGGATCGAAGTACACCACCACGTCACCGAAGTGGTCGTCGCGGTGGTTCTTGCCCGGCGGCCATTGCGGCGCGCCGGTGCGGATCCCGGATGCGCCTTCCAGCGCCAGCGAGGTGCGGTCGCGGTAGAGGTAGTAGCCCGGCGCCGGGGTGAAGCGCAGCAGCAGGGTGTTGCCGTCGCCGACGATCGCCTCGAACGTGAACGCCTGTTCGGCCGGCAGCGGCAGCGCGTCGATCGCGCCGGGCAGCGCGCCGCCGGGGCCGGGCAACTGCGAGGCCCGCGACGCGGGCGTGGCGGCGGTCGATAGCGATGCCGATGCCGGCAGCTTGACCTGCAGGCGGCGCTTCTGTGGCGGATAGCACACCCCGGCGTCGGCGCAGCCCTGGAAGCGCACCTCCATCTGCAGCGTGTCCACGCCGTCGGCGGCCGCGCCGGTGACCACCGCGGTCACTGTGTCGCGGTAGGTCTCCACCTCGCCGAAGAACTCGTCGTGCTTCTTGTGGCCGTCGGGCAGCTGCAACGGGTTCTGCTTGAAGCCGGTGATCTCGGCCACGCCGATGCGGTGGCGATAGAGGTAGTAGCCGGGCGCGATCTTCCAGTGCAGTTCGACCCGGTCGGGCGCGGTGGCCTGGGCGCTGAGCTGGAAGGCCTGTTCGACCGGCAGCAGGTCCGCCTCGGAGAACGCCAGCGCGGGCAGGCAGGGCAGCAGCAGGGCGCACAGCAGGGCGAAGCGGCGTAACAGGAGCATCGGCGGTTTCATTCGGTGCGGGTCTCGGCGTCGATCCATGCCAGGTAGGTTGGCAACCCCGTGCCGACCGGCAGCGCGATCGCCTCTGGCAGTGCGTAGGGGTGCAGCGCCTGCAGGCGCGCGATCGCCGCGTCCAGGCGAGCGGCGGTGGTCTTGATCAGCAACTGGATCTCCTCACCCTGCTCGACCCGGTCCTGCCAGCGGTAGGTCGAGCGCGCGCCGGGCAGCCGGGTCACGCACGCGGCCAGGCGCTCGGACACCAGCGCATGCGCGATGCGCTCGGCGCTGGCCGCGTCCGGGCAAGTGCTGAACAGCAGGTGGGCGGGAGACGGAGTAGTCATTGAGCCGTCGAGTTTACCGGCTCGATGCGCGCGGTGGCTGCGGCGCGCGAGCAGATCGCGGGAACGCAACGTTCCTCCGGCCCGGCCTCGGCCGGAGCGGTCGCCCGCCGTCGTCCCCGCGCAGGCGGGGCCCAGCGACTTGCGCGGGAGAGTCGCTGGATCCCCCGGCGTGGGGACGATGCTCGGGCGCCGTCCGGCTGCGCCTACTCCGCCAGCTGGCAACTGGCCGGCTGGGCCGAGGTGAATAGCGAGGCGGTGCCCCATTCCGGATGGTCGATGAAGGGATTGCGATTGCCCTGGAAGCTGTAGACCACCTCGTTGCGGGCGCGCTCGGCGGCGTCCGGCGGGTCGGCCTGGTGCCAGGCGATCAGCGTCGACAGCAGACCCATGTAGGCCGGCGAGGATGAGGTCTGCTCGATCAGGCTGCGGGTGTCGGTCAGTTCCAGGTCCGGCTCGGACTGGCCGTCGGCGTCGGTGCCGCCCTCGTAGCGGATCGCCATGTACATCACCGCGCGCGCCATGTCGCCCTTGCGGTGGTTCCAGACCTCGAAGCTGCCGCCGTTGCCGTCCGGCGTGCGTACCCAGTTGGAGTTGCCCGGATAGCTGCCGCTGCCGCCGCCGAAGCCGGCGTTGGCCTCGGTGGCGCGCTCGCCGCAGCTGCTGTCGCAGTCGGCGTAGGGCTTGTTGCCGCGGTCGGCGTTCCAGGTGGTGTCGCTCAGGTACAGCATGTGGGTGTCGGTGTACGGCGCGTTGGGCAGGCCCAGGTCGCCGGTGGCGCTGCCGAAGCCCAGCGAGTTGGGCCAGGTGTGCTCGCGGTTGTAGGTCAGGCCGCTGCCGGTGCCCGCGCGGTCGCTACCCTTGGCGTAGCTGCGGTTGCGATAGGCGTCGAGGATCCGGTCGCTGTCGCTGGGGTCCTCGTCGGCGACCTCCAGGATCGTCCAGGTGTTGGTACCGGTGCCGCTGTACGGGTAGACGGTGTGGTTCCTGATCGTCTCGTGCAGCGAGCAGCGCAGCTGGCTGGCGTTGGCGGTGTTGACCCTGCCGTAGTAGTCGCCGGTATCTGCGGCGGCGACGCTGAAGGCGACCTGCAGGTCGGCGGCAGGCGACAGCCCGTCGGCGTCCTGGATCGCCGAGGCGGTCACGCCCAGCGTGCAGCGCTCGCCGGGTTGCAGGGTGGTACCCGTGACCAGCGCGAACCGGGTGCCGCTGGCGGGGTGGCTCAGGGCGACGTCGCCCGAGCTGGCGCAGCTCAGGGTGAAGGCGCCGCTGCCGGCGCTGACCGCCTCGCTGAAACTCACCGACAGGTCGCCGGCCACCGGGAAGTCGCTGGCGCCGTCGGTCGGCGCGGTGGCGCTGATCGACGGCGCGCTGCCGGTGCCGCTGCCGCCGCCGGTGAATTGCTGGCCGGTGTTGCAGGCGCCGAAACTCTGCGCTTGCGAGCCAGCCCAGTCGAACTGCGCGGCGGTGCTGCCGCTGCCGTCCAGTTGCAACGAGCTGCCCGCCGCGCTGCCGTTGCTCTCGCTGACCGGCAGGTTGCTGCTGGTCACGCCGGCGGCCGGGCCGTCGGCGGCGGTGATTTCGCCCTCGTAGCTGAGGAACTGCACGAGCTGGCCGTTCGCATCGACCAGCGCCAGGCCGTCATTGGGCCCGTTCTGGATGCCGTTGCTGGGATAGCTGACGGTGGCGATGCGCACCTGGCTGCCGCAGTCGACCAGGCTGCCGGCCGGTACCGCGTCGTCGGCGTAGACCTTGGCGGCAGCGGGCGCGCTGCCGTTGTACAGGTAGATCCGGTAACCGGACAGGCTCTCGCCAGCGGTGGCGACGACCTCGATCGCCTCGCCGGCGTCGCCGGCGGCGTCGTCGTAATGCAGCTCGTTGACGAACACGGCGGCCTGCGCCGCCGGGATGACCAAGCCGAGCAGGGCGGCCTGGGACAGGGGGGTATACAGCGACCTCATCGACATCTCCTTGTTGATCGGGGGACTGCACCGCCGAGCATAGGGCCTGCCGATGACAGGCGTTCGCAGCCCGGTAGCCGTTCCGCTCGCGGTGGCCGTCCCCCGGCCCTGTAGGAGGGACTTCAGTCCCGACCGGCGTTACCGGCAAAGCCTGTCGGGACTGAAGTCCCTCCTACATGAGGGTCCAGGGATCCCTGGCGCCCACCGTCCTCACTTTTTTGCCGGCCACCCCCTTGAAAGGTTTCCGGCCGGCTCCATCTCTGGCTCGTCCCGCTCCGTCGGGTTTTGTCGCGCGCTGTCCTGGCACTCGTCATATGCGAGTGCTAACATCGCCAGCCTTTTCCAGACCAATCAATCACTTAAGAGGTCATTTCAATGAGCATCAAGCCGCTTCACGACCGCGTGGTAGTCAAGCCGATCGAAGCCGACGAGATTTCCGCCGGCGGCATCGTGATCCCGGATTCGGCCAAGGAAAAGTCCACCAAGGGTGAAGTCGTCGCCGTCGGCGCCGGCAAGCCGCTCGACAACGGCAACGTGCGCGCGCCGTCGGTCAAGGTCGGCGACAAGGTCATCTACGGCCAGTACGCCGGCAGCAGCTACAAGGCCGAGGGCGTCGAATACAAGGTCCTGCGCGAGGACGACATCCTGGCGATCGTCGGCTGAGCGCCCGCATCGTCTCCTGAATTCCGCATTCCACCCATTTGATTTGAGGTAACGAACCATGGCTGCCAAAGACATTCGTTTCAGCGACGACGCCCGCGCGCGCATCCTGCGCGGCGTGAACGTGCTCGCCAATGCCGTCAAGGCCACCCTCGGCCCGAAGGGCCGCAACGTCGTGCTCGAGAAGAGCTTCGGCGCCCCGACGATCACCAAGGACGGCGTGTCCGTTGCCAAGGAGATCGAGCTGGCCGACAAGTACGAGAACATCGGCGCGCAGATCGTCAAGGAAGCCGCCTCCAAGACCAACGACGTGGCCGGTGACGGCACCACCACCGCCACCGTGCTGGCGCAGGCGTTTATCCAGGAAGGCCTGAAGGCCGTGGCCGCCGGCATCAGCCCGGTGGAGATCAAGCGCGGCATCGACAAGGCGGTGGTCGCCGCCGTCGCCGAGCTCAAGAGCCTGTCCAAGCCGACCGCCGACGACAAGGCGATCGCGCAGGTCGGCACGATCTCGGCCAACTCCGACGAGACCATCGGCAACATCATCGCCGAGGCGGTCAAGAAGGTCGGCAAGGAAGGCGTGATCACCGTCGAGGAAGGCTCGGGCCTGGAGAACGAGCTGGACGTGGTCGAGGGCATGCAGTTCGACCGCGGCTACCTGTCGCCGTACTTCATCAACAACCAGCAGAGCCAGCAGGTCGAGTTCGAGGATCCGTACATCCTGATCCACGACAAGAAGATCTCCAACGTGCGTGACCTGCTGCCGGTGCTGGAAGGCGTGGCCAAGGCTGGCAAGCCGCTGCTGATCGTCGCCGAGGAAGTCGAGGGCGAGGCCCTGGCGACCCTGGTGGTCAACACCATCCGTGGCATCGTCAAGGTCGCCGCGGTCAAGGCGCCGGGCTTCGGCGACCGCCGCAAGGCCATCCTGGAAGACATCGCCGTGCTGACCGGCGGCACCGTGATCTCCGAGGAAGTGGGCCTGTCGCTGGAGAAGGCCACGATCAAGGACCTGGGCCGCGCCAAGAAGGTGCAGGTCTCCAAGGAGAACACCACGATCATCGACGGCGCCGGCGATGCCTCGGCCATCGAGGGCCGCGTCACCCAGATCAAGGCGCAGATCGAGGAAACCTCCTCGGACTACGACCGCGAGAAGCTGCAGGAGCGCGTGGCCAAGCTGGCCGGCGGCGTTGCGGTGATCAAGGTCGGCGCCGCCACCGAGG
>JASGDF010000225.1:0-6470 GCA_047607345.1 Pseudomonas sp.
CTTCAGTCGCGATGGGGCTCTGCCGGTAGAGCCCCATCGCGACTGAAGTCGCTCCTACGGAATGCCCGGAGCGCGGGCGGTGGGGCCGCTCCGATGCGGCGGTCGATCCCCCGGCAAGCCCACGCAACGATACACCGCCGCCTCGTCAGGCGGTCGCGGCCCAGTGCCCCCGCTGCGGCACCGGCACCGGCACCACCCCGCCCTCCAGCAACTGCGCCACCAGCCTGCGTGCTTCCACGCGCAACTCCGGTACCGCGGTGATCTCCCACAGCGTCCCGCGCAGCAGCGGCCCGACACAGTACAGCCCCTTGACCGGCGTCCCCGCGGCGTCGAGCAGTTGCAGTGTTTCGTCCACATCCAGGCCAAGCCCGAGCGGATCGGGCCGCACCAGTCCGCCTTCGCGCAGGCTTGAGACCAGCGGGTCGCTGGTGCGATCGACATCGGTGTCCAGCCCGGTGGCGCGGATCAGCACGTCGTAGCGCTCGGCGAACGCCTTTTCGCGCCCGCGCTCGCGCAACACCGCCTCCAGGCCGTTCTCGATCAGCCGGGCGCGCAGCAGGCGCGCCGCGCGGATCTCCAGGCGCCCGAGCTTCTGCAGGATCTGCAGGCGCGCATGCGCCTCCGGCGCGACCCGGTGCCGTGCCGCCTCCCAGTACGGGCGCAGGTGGCGCAGGAAACTCGCCCGCGCCGGCCCCGGCAGGCCGCGCCAGAACGGCTGCAGGTACGGGCGCAACGCGTCGATCACGCGGCGCCAGTCGTCCAGCACCGCGGTCAGCTGGCGCACGCCGCGCAGCACCCCGGCCAAGTCATGCTCCTTCAGCGCGCGCAGCACGTTGGGTGGCAGCTCCAGCGACGGTGCCGGCAGCGCGGTATGCGGCTGCGGTGCGAGCCCGCGCCGCGAGATCGCGGTGATGCGGCCGCGGTGGCCGCGCGCGGCCAGCGTCGCGGCCACGTCGACCATGGTCAGGCCAGTGCCGACCACGAGGATGCGTGCCTCCGGGGCGATGCCCTCCAGCACCGGTCCCTGCCACGGCCAGCCGACGTAGCGCGCATGCACGCCCAGGCGCGGGCCGATACCGGGCAGCGCCTGCGGTGGCAGCGCGCCCAGCGCGAGCACCACCACGTCACTGCGCAGGCCCTCGCCACTGGCGAGAAAAATCTGGAAACCGCCGCCGGGGGTACGCTCGATCGCCACCGCTTCCTCGCCGATCCGCTCGACCTCGAACGGCGCCTGTTCCACCGCCGCGTCCAGGTGCGAGCGCAGGTAGTCGCCATAGGCCAGGCGCGGCAGGAACTCCAGGCGCCCACCTTCCCCCAGGTGCAGGAAATCGGAGAAGCCGCCCGGCTCGTCCGGGTCGATCCCCAGATCCTTGGCACGGACGTTGAGCAGGTGCTCCGGGCGCGCGGCGCCATAGGCCACGCCGCTGCCGAAGGTATCGGCCACACCCACCAGGCTGACCCGGATGCGACTGCCGTCGGCCTGCCGGACCAGTTCGCGAATCAGCGCGGTACCGCAGAAGCCGGCACCGATGACCGTGATGTGGGTAACCATGGGTGTTTCCCCTGCGTTGGATCGGCCGCCGTTGTCGCCCGCCGCGACCCACAATGTGTAAAGCGTCGGTTAATGCCTGACTGAAAATAGGTAATGAATTGATTCCGCAAAGTAATGAACTCGCAACCGCAAGCCATGCGCGGGGGGCCGCAGCGGTGCGGCCTGCGACAATACGCCACGATTTCCCGATCGAGGCTCCTGCATGAATTCGCCCTCCCTGCGCGGAATGCGCGCGCTCGTCGCTGGCGGCAGCCGCGGTATCGGCCTGGCCATCGCCGAGGCGCTGGCCGGCAACGGGGCGGCCGTGTCTATCTGCGCGCGCGACCGGCAGGCGCTGAACACGGCCGGCGAGCGCCTGCGCCGCCATGGCGGGCCGATCCATTGCCAGCGCTGCGACCTGGCCGAGACAGCCCAGGTCGAGGCCTGGATCGAGGCGGCCGCCGACGCGCTCGGCGGCGTCGATGCGCTGGTCAACAACGCCTCCGGGTACGGCAACGGCGACGACGAGGCGAGCTGGCGCGCCGGCTTCGAGATCGACCTGATGGCAGCGGTGCGCGCCAGCCGCGCCGCGCTGCCACAGCTGCGCCGGAGCCGCGCCGCCGCGATCCTCAACGTCAGTTCGATCAATGGCCTGCGCCCGACCCCACGCGCTGCGGCCTACTCGACCGCAAAAGCGGCGCTGAATTACTACACGCTGACGCTGGCCACCGAGCTGGCGCGCGATCGCATCCGCGTCAACGCGATCGCGCCCGGCTCGATCGAATTCCCCGGTGGTCTCTGGGACCGCCGCCGCAGCGAGGCGCCGGAGCTGTACGCGCGCATCCGCGACGGCATCCCGTTCGGCGGCTTCGGCGCGGTCGAGGACGTCGCCGGCGCCGCACTGTTCCTGCTGTCGCCGCAGGCGCGCTGGATCACCGGGCAAGTGCTGGCGGTGGACGGCGGGCAGTCACTGGGCGCGTAGCCGCGCCGGCCGCCGCGCCGCATCAGCCCCGCAGCCACTCCGAGCCGATCACGCGCACGCCGGGCGTGGCGGCCAGCGCCGCCTCCACCATCGCCGCGGCGATGCGCGGCGCCGGGTTGATCCGCCAGCCGCGCGGCAACACCGGGCCGAGTGCCCCGAGCACGCGTCCGGCGGCATGTTCGAGCGGCCGCCGCTGCGCGCGCTCGCCGCCGATCAGGCCGGGGCGCACCAGCGTCAGCGAGGCGAAGCCAAGCGCGCGCAGTCCGTGTTCCAGCTCGCCCTTGACCCGGTTGTAGAAGAACCGCGAGTCCGGATCAGCGCCCTTCGCCGAGTTCAGCACGAACGTCGGCGTGCCGTTGCCGCGCAGCGCCTGCGCCAGCCACAGCGGGTAGTCGTGGTCGACACGCACGAACGCCTCGCGCGAACCGGCCTGCCGCAGCGTGGTGCCGAGCGCGCAGATCGCCGCGTCGGCCCGCCAGTCGCGCGCGGCCTCGCGCATCCGTTCGAAGTCGATCACCGGGTTGTGCAGCCTGGCGGCGGCCGGCAGCGGGCGCCGGGTCGGCGCGATCACCGCGGCCACGCGCGCGTCGGCGAGCAGCTGCCGAAGCACCTGGCCACCGACCAGTCCGGTGGCGCCCACCAGCACGATCCGCCGCGTCATCTCCGCGCGCTCAGGTCAGCGGTGTCATCACGCCGGTGCGATAGGCCGGCCGCTGCGCGAGGCGCGTGTACCAGGCCTGCAGGTGCGGCAGCGCCGGGCGCTCGATCGGCATCTCGAACCAGGCGTATGCGAACGCGCCAAGCGGGATATCACCCATCGCGAAGCGCTCGCCGGACAGCCATGGCTGCGCCGCCAGCGCGGCGTCGGCATGCGCCAGCAACTGTGCACAACGCTCCAGCGCGGCGCCGATCACCGCCGCGTCGCGCTGCTCCGGCGCGGTGCGCAGCACGCCCCAGAACAGGTCGCGGAACGCCGGCGCGAACGCCGAGGTGGTCCAGTCCATCCATTGCTCGCCGACCGCGCGCGCACCCGGATCGGACGGGTACAGCACGTCCAGCGAATAACGCGCCGCGAGATAGCGCACGATGGTGTTGGACTCCCACAGCGGCAAGCCGTGGTCCTCGATCGCCGGCACCAGACCGTTGGGATTCAGCGCCCGGTAAGCGGCATCGGCGGTGCCGCCGAACGCGCCACCGACCTGGATCGACTCGTAGCGCAAGCCGATCTCCTCCGCGCACCACAGCACCTTGCGCACGTTGCTGGAATTGTGACGACCCCAGATCTTCAACATCATCGGACTCCTGATTCGTGCACGGATTCTAGGCGATGCGGTGCACGCGCCGGCTGCCCCGCGACATCCGCTTGCGCGTGGATGCCGCTGTCCGGCTGTCGAAAAGCACCTCGCGCGGACGTCGGCTAGGTCCCCTCGCGACTGGACACCGCCTTGTCTGTACCGACGACCCGATCCCGCTCCACCGCCAGCAGCACCAGCGCGCGCGAAACCACCGCAAGCGCAGTCCCCCCCGGCACCGCCCGTCCTCCCGGCCGGGCGGTATCGACCAGCACCTTCCAGTGCTCGTCGTGCATCGACGGCAGCGTGAACGGCACGTCCTCGGCCGAGGCGTTCATCAGCATCAGCAAGGTCACGTTGGCGGCGATCTGGCGCAGGCCGCTGGCCGGCGCGCGGCCATCCAGGCGCACCATCAGCGTGCGCCGCTCGCCGTCGCGCCAGTCCGCCTCCTGCATCTCCTCGCCGTCCGGGCGCAACCAGGTCACGTCCTTCAGCCCCAGTGCCTGGTCGTAGCCGCCGTCGAAGAAGCGCGCGCGGTGCAGCAGCGGATAGCGCCGGCGCAGCGCCAGCAGGCGCCGCACGAACCCCGCCAGGTCGGAGGCCGGCGCCTGCACGGCCGCCTCCCAGTCGATCCAGGTCAGCTCGTTGTCCTGGCAGTAGGCGTTGTTGTTGCCGCCCTGGCTATGGCCGAACTCGTCGCCGGCCAGCAGCATCGGCGTGCCCTGCGAGAGCAGCAGCGTGGCCAGCAGGTTGCGCATCTGGCGCCGGCGCAGCGCGTTGATCTCGACGTCGTCGGTCTCGCCCTCCACGCCGTGGTTGCACGAGAGGTTGTGGCTGTGGCCGTCGCGGCCTTGCTCGCCGTTGGCCTCGTTGTGCTTGTGCTCGTAGCTGACCAGGTCGCGCAGGGTGAAGCCGTCGTGCGCGGTGACGAAGTTCACCGACGCGCTCGGGCGGCGGCCGTGGTGGTTGAACAGGTCGGCCGAGCCGGTCAGGCGGGTGGCCAGCTCGGCCAGCGCGCCGCCGTCGCCGCGCCAGAACGCGCGCACGTTGTCGCGGAACTTGTCGTTCCATTCGGCCCAGCCGGGCGGGAAGTTGCCGACCTGGTAGCCGCCCGGGCCGATGTCCCACGGCTCGGCGATCAGCTTGACCTGGCTCAGCACCGGGTCCTGGCGCACCGCGTCGAGGAAGCTGCCGGAGGGATCGAAGCCGTAGCGCTCGCGCCCGAGGATCGTCGCCAGGTCGAAGCGGAAGCCGTCCACGTGCATCTCCTGCACCCAGTAGCGCAGCGAGTCGAGCACCATGCGCAGCGCGCCGGCGTTGGTGAGGTCGAAGGTGTTGCCGGTGCCGGTGTCGTTGATGTAGAAGCGGCGCTCGTCGGCCAGGCGGTAGTAGCTGGCGTTGTCGATGCCGCGGAACGAGAGGGTCGGGCCGAGCTCGTTGCCCTCGGCGGTGTGGTTGTAGACCACGTCGAGGATGACCTCGAGCCCGGCCGCGTGCAGGCGCGCGACCATCTGCTTGAACTCGTCGATGTGGCCGCTGGACAGGTAGCGCGGCTGCGGGGCGAAGAAGCCCAGGGTGTTGTAGCCCCAGTAGTTGCGCAGCCCGCGTTCCAGCAGCGCCTGGTCGTCGACGTAGGCATGCACCGGCAGCAGCTCCACCGCGGTGACGCCCAGCTCGCGGATGTGGTCGGCCAGCGCGTCGCGCTTGAGCGCCGAGAACGTGCCGCGCTCCTCGGGCACGATGTCCGGGTGGCGCATGCTCAGTCCGCGCACGTGCGCCTCGTAGACCACCGTGTGGTGCCACGGCGTGCGCGGCGGCCGGTCGGCGCCCCAGGTGAAGGCCGGATCGACCACCACGCTGCGCGGCACGAACGGCGCGCTGTCGCGGCGGTCGAAGCTCAGGTCCTTGTCCTTGTGCCCGATGACGTAGCCGAACAGGTGCGGCGCCCATTTCAGCGCGCCGACGATCTGCTTGGCATACGGGTCGAGCAGCAGCTTGTTGGGATTGAAGCGGTGGCCTGCGTCGGGTGCGTAGGGCCCGTGCACGCGGTAGCCGTAGCGCTGGCCGGGCCGTGCATCGGGCAGGTAGCCGTGCCAGATCTCGTCGGTGTACTCGGGCAGCGCGATGCGCTCGGTCTCGCGGCCACGCGTGTCGAACAGGCACAGCTCGACCTTGGTCGCGTTGACCGAGTACAGCGCGAAGTTGACCCCCAGGCCATCCCAGGTCGCGCCGAGCGGGAACGGCAGTCCTTCGCGGATGCGGGAGCGTTGCGTCAGCTTGCGTGGCGGCATCTCAATGCTCCCCCGGCGGCGCATCGCCATCCTGTTCGGCGGCGCGGATCTCGGCATCGACCAGCCGTTCGGCCATGGCCCAGTGGCGCAGTTCCTGCCCGTCCGGGCGCCCTTCCGCCTCCCATATCTCGCGCGCCAGCTGCTGGATGCGCGCCTCTCGTTGCCTGCTGTCCATCGTGCTTCCTTCAGAGCGAACGCAACACTGCCACCGGTGCGCGTGCAAACATCGTGGATGCGGCGACACGACCGCGTGTTGGCTGCAGTGTGACACCGGTCAGCGCGTCCTCGTAACGGCCGCTGGGGATCGCCAGGGTGGTCGCGCCCCAGCCGCGCGGCGTCGCGGGCGGCGCGCCGGCGCCGGCAGCGCCCCAGGC
>JASGDF010000226.1:0-22580 GCA_047607345.1 Pseudomonas sp.
CCTCGGCGCGCGCGGCCGGCGAGCCGGGGCCCTCGCCCAGCCCGGCGGTGAGGATGATCGCGGCGGCCACGCCCTGGCGCGCGGCGATCGCGATCACCCGTGGCACCATCCGCGCCGGCGCGGTGATGACGACCAGCTCGGGCACCCACGGCAGGTCGGTCAGCCGGCGCACCGTGCGCACCCCATCGATCTGCGGGTAGCGCGGGCTGACCCAGCCGATCTGGCCGGGAAAGCCGGCCGCGCGCAGGTTGCGCACCACCGCGCGCCCGGCCGAGCGCTCGCGCGGGCTGCCGCCGACGATCGCCACGGACTTGGGACGGAACACGGATTGCAGGTGGTAGGTGCTCATGCAGCAGGCGGCGGCGGGAAGGCCTTGCGGGTTTCTCGACCCGTCGTTGCCGCGGCGGTGGAACCCGGGGACATTGCCGTCGATGTCAGCGCCCGCAGGCAAAGGCAACGTCCCTGGATTCCTGCCTTCGCGGGAATGACGGGAACGGATACAGACTGCAACAGTACACGGCCGGCCCGGTAGTGGAGTGGATACGGTACGAGGCGATGGCGCGCCATGTCGTTCACTTGTTCATAACGATTCTCATTTGTCATAGAATGACGACGTCAGCCAGCATGTGGACACCCGTCCGGCCAGCGATCTTTCGACCACCGGAACAGGGGATTCCCATGCAACCGCTGACCCTGCTGGGCGCCGCCCTGCTCGGCGCCGGCGCCGCCGCCGCGACCGCCTCGGCCCACACGCCCTACCTCGCCCCCAGCGACTTCGCGCCGCGCGCCGGCCAGACCGTGGCGCTGGACGCCGCGTTCGCCGAGACCTTCTTCGTGCCGGAGGCGGCCTTCGACGACAGCCGCTTCGCGATCACCCGGCCTGACGGCAGCGCCGCCGTGCCGGACGCGGTGCAGGTGATGAAGACCCGCACCGTCGCCGAGTACACGCTGCCGGCCGGCAACGGCACCTACCGGCTGAGCACCGGCCCGCGCCTGGGCGCGCTGTTCCGTACCTGGGAGATCGACGGCAAGCGCGAGAGCTCGCGCAATGCTTCAGCGAAGATCCCGACCGGCGCCAAGGTGATCGCCGACTTCCAGTCGCTGACCCTGGCCGAAACCTACATCAGCGTCGGCGCGCCCGACCGCGCCGCGCTGGCCGCGCGCGGCAAGGGCCTGGAGTTCGTGCCGATCACCCATCCGGACGACCTGTACGTGGGCGAGGCGTTCGAGTTCGTCGTCCAGTACGACGGCAAGCCGCTGGCTGACCAGAAGATCGAGGTCACCGAGGCGGTGTGGACCTCCGACCGCACGCCACGGGTGGACACGCTGGCGACCGATGCCGACGGCCACGCGCGGCTCGAGCTGGAGCAGGCCGGCACCTTCGTCGCGCTCGCCCGCCATCGCACCCCGGCACCGGCCGGTGCGGCGGTGGCCGAGTACAGCCACAGCTACACGCTCACGTTCCGCGTGCTCAATCCCTGATCGCGCCGCCCACCGTCCAGAGACCTCCGCAATGAAGACCCATGTCCTCGCCGGCGCGTGCCTGTGCGCGCTGCTGCTCCCGCTCACCGCCGGCGCGCAGGCGCCGTCATCCTCGCCACGGCCGCTGATCGGCGGCCACGGCAACAACGTCCAGGCCTTCATCGCCGAGTTCGACGACAACGGCGATGGCAAGGTCGCCTGGAACGAGTTCGAGGCGTTCCGCCGCGCCCGTTTCGATGCCACCGACAGCAATCACGACGGCACCGTCGACCAGGACGAATACGTGCGCGAGTTCGATGCGCGCATGGCGCAGGAGCTCGAACGCGAGCGCGCCGGCCAGATCGAGCAGACCCGCGCGCGCTTCGCCGCGCTGGATGCCGACAAGGACGGCAAGGTCAGCCGCAAGGAGTTCGACGCGGCCGGCGAGCGGACCTGGCAAAGCGGCCAGCGCGTGCTCGCCGACAAGGCCGGCGGCAAGCGCAAGGCCGAGGCCGGCTACACCCCCGGCGAGGCCAAGACCGCCAGTTCGGCGCAGCGCTTCGACAATGCCGGCCGCAACCGCCTGGGCATGCCGAGCAGCCATTCCGCCGAAGGCTTCCTGGCGCTGTACGACGGCAACGGCGACGGCAAGATCGACCGCGCCGAGTTCGACGCGGCGCGTACCGAGCAGTTCGCCCGCACCGACACCGATGCCGACGGCGCGCTGGACCTGGATGAATACCTGGCCGAATACGAGACGCGGCTGGACCGCCGCATCGCCGCGCTGACCCAGGGCGGCGACCGCCAGGTGTACGTGCGCTTCGGCGTGCTCGATGCCGACAAGGACGGCAAGATGACGTTCGCCGAATACCAGGTCTCCGGCAAGCACCTGTTCGACACCGCCGACCGCAACCACGACGGCGCGGTCGACGCCGCCGATGCCGCGCTGCCGCCACCTCCAAGGGCGCGCTCGTAGTGACCCGACGGCACCCGCGCGCTGGCGGGTGCCGTCGGATTCCCTCGGGGCCAGCGCATCGCTTTGCTTCCCGCACCGCCCCTGCCCGCGCGGCCCGCCAGTGGACCGCATACCACGGCGCGTCCGCGCCTGTCCGTCGTCCCGTCCGTTTCCTCCCGTCCGTTCCCGGAGTTCCCATGCCCTCGTTCCGGCCCCGTTTCGGCCTGCTGCTGGCGCTGAACCTGAGCGGCCTGTCGGCGCATGCCGCCGAGATCGTACGGTTCCAGCGCGAGAACGTGCTCGGCACTTCGCTGGAGATGAGCGTGGAAGCCGGCCCGGCCACGGCGCGGGCAGCGCTCGATGCGGTGCTGGCCGAGACCCGCCGGCTGGATGCGGTACTCAGCACCTGGCACGAGGACAGCGAACTGGCGCGCTTCAACGCCGCCACCGGCCCGCAATCGGTCTCCTCGGATCTGCGCGCGGTGCTCGGCCTGTGCGAGCAGTGGCGCGCGCAGACCGACGGCCTGTTCAGTTGCCGGCTCGGCCTGCTCGCGCGGCGCTGGCGGCAGGCCGCGGCGAGCGGGCAACTGCCGTCACGGCCGGAGCTGCGCGCCCTGGCCTCGGCCGCCGCGCAGGCCGACTTCGCGGTACCCGCGCAAGGACCGCTGAGCCGGCCCGAGGCGATCGTCTTCGACGTCGATGGCCTGGCCAAGGGCTACATCCTCGATCGTGCCCTGGCGGCCGCGCGCGTGGCCGCGCCGGCCGCCGCCGCGATCAAGCTCGACATCGGCGGCGATGCGCGCTACTGGCAGGCGCCCGGCCACCCGCAGCCATGGCGGGTCGGGCTGGCCGACGCCCGCCAGCCCCGCGACAACGGCGACGGGATCGCGGTGCTGGCGCTGCACAGCCGCGCGATCGCCGCCAGTGGCCATGCCAGCCGCGGCTACCGGATCGGCCATCGTCACTACAGCCATATCCTCGACCCGCAATCGGGCTGGCCGATGCAGTTCGCGCCCTCGGCCACGGTCACCGCCGACGATGCCGTCAGCGCCGACGCATTGGCCACCGCGCTGTCGGTGATGCCGATCCGCGACGGCCTGCAACTGGCCGGACGGCTGCCCGGAGTGGAAAGCCTGATCCTCAGCGACACCGGCATCGCCTTCGTCACGCCCGGCTGGCACGCGCTGCTCGCCGCCGACAGCGGCGGCGTCTCCAGCCTGCGCGCGGACGAGCGCCTGGTGCTCGACTACGAGATCCCGGCGCACGACGTCGAGCGCTACCGCGCGCCCTACCTGGCAATCTGGATCAGCCGTCCCGATGGCGCGGCGGTGCGCCAGCTGCTGGTACTCGGCGACCGCTCGCGCTACCTGACCGAGCTGCCGCGGTGGTGGCGCCACTACGGCCGCGACGACTTCTCGGCGATCTCCGGCATCGCCCGCCCGACCCGGATGCCCGGACGCTACTCGGTCGCCTGGGACGGCCGCGACGACCAGGGCCGCGCGGTGGCCAGCGGCGATTACGTGGTCCAGGTCGAGGCCGCGCGCGAGCACGGCGGCCACGAGGTCCTCGAACTGCCGTTCGTGCTGGACCCGCACCACGCCATCCACGCACAGCGCCACGGCACCAGCGAGATCGGCCAGATCACCCTGGACAGCCGCCGCTAGCCAGGCTGATCCGCCCTCCCCCATTTCTTCCAGCAAACGCAGGCCTGCCGATCCGGCACCCACCGCAGCCAGGAAATCCCGCCGCCGCGCCGATGCGCGGCGGCGCCCCAACACCCACCTCCTGCGGAGTCACCACATGAAGACCCCCCTCTCCCTGCTCGCACTGGCAATCGCCTCCAGCCTCGCCGGGCAAGCCCACGCCGAATCCACGCCTGCCGATCCGGCCGACCAGACCCTCGACACCCTGCATGTGATCGAGCAGCGCCAGAAGTCCACCAACCAGAACGTGAAAGTGCTCACGACCAAGGACCTCGAGGCCGACGGCACCCAGCGCATGGACGATCTCACCCGCTACGTGCCCGGCGTGGAGACGGTCAGCCTGGGCGGCCGCTTCGGCTCCAACGGCTTCAACATCCGTGGCCTGGAAGCCGACAAGGTCGCGCTGACCCTGGACGGCATCAGCTTCCCGGAGACACTGGACAGCGGCACCTACCAGCCCTACGAGTTCTTCCGTTCCGGCCGCGGCAGCGTCGAGATGGAGACGGTCAAGAGCGTGGAGATCATCAAGGGCGCCGACTCGATCAGCGCCGGCAGCGGCGCGCTCGGCGGCGCGGTGATGTTCACCACCAAGGACCCGGCCGACTTCCTCAAGCGCGAGGGCAACGACAGCTACGCCGCGTTCAAGTACGGCTACACCGGCATCAACGACGAGAACATGGGCTCGCTGACCTTCGCCAACCGCACCGGCCAGTGGGAGACGCTGGCGATCTACACCAAGCGCAAGGGCCACGAGACCGAGTCCTGGTACGACTCCACCGACGCCGATACCGGCGCGAACCGCCGCACGCCCGACCCGCAGGACAAGGAAACCGACAGCCTGCTGGCCAAGCTCAACTTCCTGGCAACCGACACCCAGACCATCGGCGTGGTCTACGAGCGCACCGACAACAGCGTCTACACCGACAACAAGAGCCGCAGCGACGGCAGCGGCAGCTACTACAAGCGCACCGGCGACGACGAGAGCAACCGCCAGCGCTACGGCCTGAACTACAGGTGGCACGCCGAGAACGCGCTGTTCGACAACCTGGAGGCCACCGTCGACCACCAGAAGAACTACATCCAGGGCGACACCAACATCCTGGTCGCCAGCGGCACCTACAACAGCACCAGCTGTTCGACCGACGCGCTGTGCAAGCGCCAGGAACATCGCTACAACACCCAGAAGACCGACCGTGTCGCCATCGACCTGGACAAGAGCTTCGAGCTGTTCGGTCGTCGCCACGCGCTGGTCTACGGCGCGGCCTGGTACAAGCGCACGGTCGACTGGAACTCGATCGACACGCGCTGGGACAACACCGGCACGCAGTACTCGCGCGAGACCGACGCCTCGCTGTGGCCGGACACCGCGGAAACCTCCTACACCGCCTACGCGCGCGACCAGTTCCGCCTGACCGAGCGGCTGGGCATCACCGCCGGCGTGCGCTACGACAGCTACAAGTACGTGCCGACCCTCACCGACACCAGCGATGGCAGCTCCGGCTTCACCGACGACACCGGCAGCGTGGTCAAGGGCGATTTCTCCTCGCCGACCTGGAACCTGGGCGCGGACTTCAAGCTGACCGACACCCAGTCGCTGTGGACGCAGGTCGGCCGTGGCTTCCGCGCGCCGAGCGTGGCCGACATGTATGGCTCCACCTCGACCACCGAGGTCACCCGCACCTCCGACGGCGCCACCGTGGAAGTGCCCAGCAGCAAGAGCAACCCGAACCTGAAGGCCGAGCGCAGCCTCAACCTGGAGTTGGGCTGGCACTGGCAGAGCGAACGCCTGCGCCTGGGACTGTCGGTGTTCCGCGACAAGTACAGCAACTTCATCGAGAGCGCGACCTTCAGCGCCGACGAGGACGTGGAATACAGCACCACCTCGCGCGGGCAGACCACCACCAGCAATGGCTACAGCTACACCATGCCGGTCAACCGCGGCGAGGTGACGGTCAAGGGCGTGGAGGCCGAGGGCCTGTGGCTGATCAACGCGAACTGGATGGCCCGCCTGGCCTACACCTACAACCAGGGCAAGGACGACGAAGGCGATGCGCTGGCCAGTATCAGCCCGGCCAAGGCAGTGCTGGGCGTGAACTACAAGGCGCCCTCGGACCGCTGGAACGCCACCGTCAACATCACCCACCAGCAGCGCAAGAACCCCGACGACTACGGCACCAGCGTGACCAACTCCAGCTACGGCTCGGAGACCACCTCGCCGTATGCCTACCTGGCGCGCGAATACACGATCTTTGATGTGTTCGGGACCTACAACATCAGCAGGAAGATCCGCCTGACCGCCGGTGTCTACAACGTGTTCAACAAGGAGTACTACCTGTGGAACACGATCCGCACGATCGGCAGCGGCTCCTCGGTGTGGCAGGGCAACACCAGCCAGGCAGGCGTCGGCCGCTGGTCGCAGCCGGGCCGCAACCTGCGTTTGACCCTGACTTACGAGTTCCTTTGATCTAAGAGCGGCTAACAAAACTCGTCATCCCCGCGTAGGCGGGGGAGAGGGCGGGTGGCTTGCGAGCCACTGGCTCGCACCCGGCCGAACGCCCGCGCGCCATGCGCGCGGGCCGGGGATCGCAGATCCAGGGACTTTCGTGCAGATGGCCGCGCAAGTCACTGGGCTCCCGCCTGCGCGGGAGCGACGATCAGGATTTCTCTGGACAGTAGTGCGTGCGGTTGGGGGTGAGAACGGGAGACTTGCGAGCTACCGGCCCGCACCCGGTCGAGCGCCCGAGCGCTGTGGGTTCGGACCGGGGATCGCAGATTCGGTGCCTTGCCGCAGTCGAGGCGCAAGTCGCTGGGTCTGCGCCTGCGCGGGGACGACGGCGGGGGGGGGGGGGCGTGTCTCGGGGACGGAGTAAATTTTTGTTTCAGACAGAAATGTGCACCCTGGCCCATTTCTGGGAATAGTGGCATATTGGGATGGGAGGGCGGGCGTGAAAGCATTCAAGGATGGCCAAAAGGGAATGGCGGTTCTCTATTTGAGTTCCGCCACCTTGGGTCTGGGGGCTGCGGTCTTGTTGACCTTCTTTGCCAGCACTGCTTGGGCTGGTCTGGCGGCGTTGGTTCTGGTTGTTCTGCTTATTGCAGTGACTGTACTGATCGAGCACTTCAAGGATAACAAGATTCATGAATGGCTCAAGCGTTGTTGGTGGGGTAACGGGCCTGATGTGAAGTATCCAAACGTGGAGTTTGAAATGAAGGAACGGGAAAAGGCGGTGGCGTGAGATGGAGTTCAGCGGACTTTTTTAGCCTTATCCGGCCCCAAAAAAGGGGGCGGAGTAAATTATTGTTTCAAGCGGAAATTAACTCTGGCCCCTTATTGGTGTCAGCCTGAGTCACCGGACTCGCGCTACCTCCGCGTTTATTTCATGAAAAATGGAAGCAATCCCATTCAGTGGATCGATGAAATGGGTACCCCGGAAATAGCCCCAGTACAGGAATGAAAGAGCGATTAGTGACGCATCTGTACAACTGGGCCAACAGCAAACTCTCAATGATGCATTTATGACCAAATCCATGAAAAATAAGACCCTTCAACGGAAACAAAATCAGCCCCTACTACGCTGTTTGGCTGCAGTAGTGGTCACCATCCTGCTGTTGTCCGGATGCGATCGCGTGTTCTCGCAGGAGAGGACAGTTTGCGCATCAGGTTATAACGAGTTTGATCGTCAAATATACGAATTTTGGCTTGATGGAGAGAATAAGTCGGGGTGCTTCGGCAATCCACCCGGGAAAAGTCTCGATCAGAATTTTGGCGGTGGAGGTAAGTTTGCTTGCGGCTGTACCGTGACGCCAGGTAAAAAGGTGAATCTCTACTGGAGTTTTGAGCAAACTCGCGATGAATATGATTCCGGCAAAAAACCAGAAGAACATACAAAACAAGTTATCATTCCACGGCCTGAATCCTCAAGCTCTCGATATCTGCGAGTATATTTCATGAAGGACGGCACCACACCCATCCAGTGGGTTGATGAAATGGGTGCCCCGGAACTGGCCCCAACACAGGGACGAAAGAGCGATGCAAAAAAAGGGGGGCGGAGTAAATTATTGTTTCAAGCGGAAATTAACTCTGGCCCCTTATTGCGATAGTCTGGCGGCAGGTTTTTCATGAATTCGGCAAGAGCCTCCTCGGCGGCCCTGACGCACTGCTCAAAAGCACTCCACATTTGCTTGAAATAATCCGGGCAGCTGTATCGCTCGAGCAGATAAACTTCCTGGGGAATCAGCGGAGTCGATCTCATCATTGCTCTCTCCAGTTGTTCTTCAAAATTGGAATGCCAACAAGGCTGACCTTGATGTCGCCATCATCGTAGCCCCGTCCGGTAAATTTTCGCTGACGATAGCGCAGGGGCAACGCAAATTTCTGTTGCAAACAGATCCGCACCCTCATCGCTTTCCTGGGCGCGCGCAGGCGAAAAGCGCTGCATGGTGGTGCCAGGGATCGACCATCCAGACGTTCGCGCCGGTCGTTGCGCAAGTGGTTGGGCTTCCTTCCAGCTGCGCGGGAGTGAGGATTCAAGCTTCCCGGGCAGCAGTGCGCGTTCACGGGGACGGAGGGAGGGGAGGGTGCAGGTCCCGGCAGGTCCGTCGAACACCTGGATACGGTAGGCTTGCCGCTTTGCATCTCGCGACCGACCGACAATGACGACCCCCGCCCAGGCCGCCAGTGCCGCTCCGCGCGCGGATACTGCGCCAGATCCGCTTCATCGTCGGCAACGAGGCCTGCGAGCGCTTCAGCTTCTACGCGATGCGCAACATCCTGGCGCAGTTCCTGATCACCTCGCTCTGCTGCGGGAGGTCGCCGGCATGGGGCGCGAGGCCGAGACCAAGCACGTCATGCACAGTTGCATGATCGGCGTGTACTTCTTTGTGAGCCCCTCACAAGAGCACGGCACATCCCTGTGCCGGGGTTCTTTTTTGTGAGTCCTTCACAAGAGCGGCGTACCTCCATGTACGCGGACTCTTTTTTGCGCTGCTCGGTGGTTGGCTGGCCGATCGCTGCTTCGGCAAGTGCCGCAGCATCCCGTGGTTCTCGCCGGTGTACCGCGCCGGCCAAGCCCGCCTGGCGCTGGCCGTCAGCCCCGGCATCGTGGTCGGCCTGTCCCCTGCGCCGGGCTTCAGGCTGTATGCCCGCCGCTACCGTGCCGTCGACAACTACCGTCCCGCCTGACCGACCCTGCCCATGATCACGCTGATCCTCATCGCCATCACCGCCATCGTGTCCTGGATGGCCTTCAACAACCGCAAGCTGGCCGACAGGCTGGTCCTGTGGCCGCCGGCGGTCGACCGCCACCGGCAGTACGAGCGGCTGCTGACCTACGGCTTCGTCCATGCCGACTTCGCGCACCTGATCTTCAACATGGTCACGCTGTACTTCTTCGGGCGGTCGATCGAGCGGGTGATGGCGCAGGCCACCGGCAGCGTGCTGACCTATCCGGTGTTCTACCTGGCGGCGCTAGTGGTCTCGATCATGCCCAGCTACATCAAGAACCAGAAGAACCCGAACTACCTGAGCCTGGGCGCGTCGGGCGCGGTCTCGGCGGTGCTGTTCGCCTACATCCTGCTGGCGCCGTGGACGATCATCCTGGTGTTCTTCATCCCCGCCCCGGCGATCATCTACGCGGTGTTCTACGTCGGCTACAGCCTCTGGATGGACCGCCGCGGCGGCGATCGCGTCAATCACAGCGCGCATCTGGCCGGTGCGGCTTTCGGCGTGCTGTTCATGCTGATCATGGAGCCGCAGGTGCTGAACATCTTCCTGGAGCAACTCGCGAACCCGCGTTTCGGCTGAGGCCGGCCCACCTTGGGGGCGCGTTCTTTCACGCTTCCAATGCGCAGGCTCGGACAGAATCCGGCGCGTTGCCACCGTGGGGATGAGCGTCATGTCCAGTGCCGGGGAATCGCAGGTCAGGCACGAGCCTGCGCGGTTTCGTTTCGTCATCGAGGTGGACGGGCACGAGGCCGTACTCGATTACCGGCTCGCGGGCGGGACGATGGCGATCCTGCATACCGGGGTGCCCGAGCCGATCGGCGGTCGCGGCATTGCCGCCAGCCTGACCGAGGCAGTGCTGGCCTTGGCGCGGAGCAATGGCTGGAGGGTGCGACCGGAGTGCTCCTATTCGTTGGCGTATTTCAAACGGCACCGCGAGCACCGGGACCTGTTGGCCTGAGCGGGTCCGGTGGACATAACGTGGAGAGGAAGCGGCATGCGCAGCATCGCGGGATGGTTCATCTGGCTTGGACTGCTCGGCGTGGCTGGCTGCCAGCGCGCGCCCCAGCCGGCGCCGACCGGGCAGGCGCCGGTGGCTACGTCGGAGGGTGCCGGGGTGGCGCATCAGGGCGAGGCGGCGCCGGTTGCGCTCGACGACATCATCGAGCACACCCCGTCCTACGTGATCGGCATCAGTTTCCCGAAGGGCCTGGAGCAGCAGCAGGGGCTGGCCAGGCTGATCCGTGACTACGCGGATGCGGCCCGCGCCGAGCTGATGCGCGCGCTGGAGGGGCTGGGCAACGACCGGCCGAGCGCGCCTTACGAGTTGTCACTGAGTTTCCAGACACTGGTGGATACCCCGGCGCTGGTCGCGGTGGCGGCCGATGGCGGCCGCTATACCGGTGGCGCCCATGGCGAGCCGCTGGTGGCGCGTTTCGTCTGGCTCAAGGGACCACGGAAGCCGCTCACCGCCGAGACCCTGATCCCCGACGAGCGCAATTGGGCGGGCATCGGCAACTACGTCGCCGCGCGCTTGCACGAGGCCGCGCTCACGCGCGCCCAGGCCGATCGGCTGACGCCGGAGGAGCAGGCCTCGCTGCTGAGCTCGGCCGACAGGATGATCGCCGCGGGGACCACCGCCAAGGCCGCCAACTTCTCGCAGTTCCAGCCGCTGGTCGATGGCGCCGGCCGGATCACCGCGTTGCGCTTCGTGTTCCCGCCGTACCAGGTGGGACCGTACTCGGACGGCACCCGGACCGTCGATGTTCCGGCCAAGGTGCTGCGGCCGTTGCTGGCGCAGGAGTATGCTGGACTCTTCTCCATGGACTAGTTCGCGGGGGGAGCGGGCGTGCCGGAACGGCTCCAGCATCGCGTCGAGCAACTGCTGGCCGAGGCCGATGTGGCGATCGGCGGCGCGCGGCCGCAGGACATCCTGGTCCACGATCCGCATTTCCACGCGCGGGTGCTTGCGCACGGCTCGCTGGGTCTTGGCGAGAGCTACATGGACGGCGACTGGGACGCCAACCAGCTCGATGCATTCCTGTTCCATGTGATGCGTGCCCGGCTGGACGAGCGCGTGCACGGACTGGGCGAGATCCGCGATGCGCTGCTGGCGAGGATCCTCAATCCGCAGCAGGGCGAGCGCAGCTACGAGGTCGGACGCCGTCATTACGACCTGGGCAACGACCTGTACCAGGCGATGCTGGGACGCAGGCTGGTCTACAGCTGTGGCTACTGGGTGCGGGCCACGACGCTGGACGCCGCGCAGGAGGCCAAGCTCGAGCTGATCTGCCACAAGCTGCGCCTGCAGCCGGGCCAGCGCGTGCTCGACATCGGCTGCGGCTGGGGCGAGGCGCTGAAGTTCGCCGCCGAGCGCTACGGCGTGTCCGGGGTCGGCGTGACGATCTCGCGCGAACAAGCCGAGTATGCGCGCGAGCTGTGCCGCGAGCTGCCGGTCGAGATCCGGTTGCAGGACTATCGCGCGCTGGACGAGCGCTTCGACGCGATCATGTCGATCGGCATGTTCGAGCACGTCGGGGTCAAGAACTATCGCGCTTACTTCGACGTGGCGCGGCGTTGCCTGGCGCCGGATGGCCTGTTCGTATTGCACACGATCGGCAGCAACCTCAGCCGGCATCGCACCGATCCCTGGATCGCCCGGTACATTTTCCCCAACTCGATGCTGCCTTCGACACGCCAGATCGCCCAGGCCTGCGAGGGACGGTTCGTGATGGAGGACTGGCACAATTTCGGCACCGATTACGATCTCACCCTGCAGGCTTGGCGACGCAATGTCGAGCTGGCCTGGGACCGGCTCGATGCCCGCTACGACACGCGTTTCCGCCGGATGTGGCGCTTCTACCTGGCCGGCTCGATGGCGACCTTCCGCTGTCGCCGTGCCCAGCTGTGGCAGATCGTGCTGTCGCCACGTGGCGTTCCCGGTGGCTACCGCGCGCCCCGCTGAGCGGCTCTGGCCGCGCTTCCGCGCCGCGCCGCTGCCTGTACCATGGGGCGACTCCACGACGATGAAAGGTGATATGGGCAGTTTCGATCCGACCGAACGCAGGGTGCAGGTGACTTGCGAGCGCTATCCGGCGTTCCCGCGTGAACCGGCGATCCTGGTCCGGCTGATCAAGCATCTCTACAAGCGCATTCACGCCAATGCCAACAGCCTGCTGCGCCCCTACGGGATCAGTCATCCGGAGTACGACATTCTGATGATGCTGCTGGGCACCCCGGACCGCTCGCTCACCCCGAGCGAGGTGGCCGAGGTGGTTGGCGAGAAGATGGCCAATGTCACTCGCCTGACCAATCAGCTGTGCGAGAAGGGGCTGATCCGGCGTGCCTCCAGCACCGAGGACCGGCGCAAGGTGGTGCTCACCCTCGAGCCGGCCGGCGAGGCGCTGATCGAGAGCATGCTGCCGGACATCTGTGGGCTGCTCGACGTCGAAGTGTCGGCGCTGGGCGAACAGGAGCAATTGCGACTCGAGGCGCTGTTGAAGAAGATGCTGGTGGGGTTGGATATCACGTCCTGAGACGCGGCCCATGACGCGCCGCCGCGATTGGAACCGGTACTTGCGCGCATTGCGCGAGGCCGCACTTCCACGTAGGTCGCTGCGGGCTGCCGCATTCGATCGTGTTCCGGGGACGGGGCGAGGCCGTGGTTCTGGACGCGCCGGCGCGCGGGGAGGGCAAGGTATGAGGCGTTGGCGGGTTACGGGCGCGGGATCCGGCCGGGGTATCGCGATCGCGGTGCCGGAGCGACGGCTGCCGATGGTTGACGCGGCCAGCCATGGACCGGCCAGGTTGGGACCGCGGCGGGCAGGGGTCGGGCCTTGGCTGGAGCTGGCCACCGGCATGGATTTCCCGGCATGAGCCGCAGGCCGATCGTGCGCAGGTCGCGCTGGCTGTGTCTGTTGCTGGTGGTCTGTGCTACGGCACTGGCCTCGCCGCCGCTGGTCCGGCTTGAACAGGGCGTGCTGCAGGGGCAGGCGATCGATGCGGGGGTGAGCGTGTTCAAGGGCATCCCCTATGCGGCCGCGCCGGTCGGGGCGTTGCGCTGGAGGCCGCCGCAACCGCCGCCGCGCTGGCAAGGCACGCGCATGGCGACCCGGTTCGGGGCGGACTGCCCGCAGCCGCTGATGGACGGCCAATCCGGCCCGGGCTACGCCAATCCCAGCAGCGAGGACTGCCTGTTCGTCAACGTCTGGGCGCCGCGCGGGCCGGTGCCGGCGGGTGGCTGGCCGGTGATGGTGTGGATCCATGGCGGGGCCTGGATCATGGGTGCCGGCTCCTGGCCGCTGTACGACGGCACGCGCTTCGCCCGTCAGGGCGTGGTGCTGGTGACGTTGAACTACCGGCTCGGTCGCCTCGGCTTCTTCGCGCATCCGGCCCTGGCCCGGGAGCAGCCGGACGCGCCGCAGGGCAATTACGGGTTGCTCGACCAGATCGCGGCGTTGCGCTGGGTGCAGGTGAACATCGGCGCTTTCGGCGGCGACCCTGGCAACGTGACGATCTTCGGCGAGTCGGCGGGTGGCCGCTCGGTGAACATGCTGCTGACCTCGCCACTGGCGCGAGGCCTGTTCGCCAAGGCGATCTCCGCTTCCGGCGGTGGGCAGAACCTGCTGCAGCCGGCGGCGGGCGCGCAGGCGGCCGGGCTGGCATGGACCCGCTCGCTCGGTTTGGCCGAGGACGTGGACGCCGCACGCCTGCGCGCGTTGCCGCTCGAGCAGGTCGCCCGGCTGGATCCGGGCCAGCCGCTGCCGGTGCCGATGGTGGACGGACGGGTGCTGCCGGACCAGGTGGACACGCGCATGCGCCAGGGGCTGCAGGCGGCGGTGCCGTACCTGGTCGGCGCCAACACCTACGAGCAGAGCCTGCTGCGCTGGATGCCCGGCGCGGCCCGTGGCAAGTGGAACGAATACGCCGCCTATGCCGATCGCCTGCGCCGGCTCTACACGTCGGCGCCGGAGATGTCGGACGCGGAGCTGGCGCGCTGGTGGGGCGAGGCCAGCTATGTGGCGCCGGCGCGCTTCAACGCTGCGCAGATGGCGCGGCGCGGCGTGGCGGTGTGGCGCTATCTGTTCGCCTACGTGCCGGCCGCCGCGCGCGGACATATGCCCGGTGCCGAACACGGTGCCGAGGAGGGACTGGTGTTCGGCAACTATGATGTCCCCTCGCGGCAGAACTACAGCGTGGCCGACGCGCGCATGGCCGGAATGCTCAACCGCTACTGGGTGCAGTTTGCCCGCAGCGGCGATCCGAACGTTGAGGGGCTGCCGTACTGGCCGCGCAGCGATGTCGGCACGGACGTGCTGCTGCGCTTTGGCGAGGACGCGGTCGCGCCGGTACACGGCTACGCGGTCGAGCGCCTGGACCTGCTGGACCAGGCGTTCCTCGAGATGCATCCGTTGCCCTGACGCCAGCAGCCCCTCCCGCCAGTTCGGGATGAGCACATCCCGGACGGGGGCGTACTGCGCTCGGAAACCTGTTCTGGCTCTTGCCGTGTTTCCGCCCGGGTAGGGCAAGACAGGGCATCCCCGATGCGGGCCGCGCCTGGCGCGGCCCGCCCGGAGGCTATTGCTTGCTGGCGTCGCCGCCGGTCAGGCCGCGCTTCTCGAGCAAGGGCTCGATCTGCGGCTCGTGGCCGGCGAAGTCGCGGAACAGCTCCATCGCATCGACGCTGCCGCCACGCGACAGCAGGGTCTGGCGGAAGCGCTCGCCGTTGGCGCGGCTCAAACCACCGTGCTGCTTGAACCACTGCTGGGTGTTGGCGTCCAGCACCTCGGACCAGATGTAGGCGTAGTAGCCGGCCGCGTAGCCACCCATGATGTGGCTGAAGTACGCGGTGCGATAGCGCGGCGGTACCGGCGGATAAGCGATTCCGTCCCTGGCCAGCGCCTGCGCCTCGAACGCGACCACGCCGCCGGCGTCGGGCACCTGCCCGGCATCGAGCTGGTGCCAGTTCTGGTCGAGCATCGCCGCGCCCAGGTACTCGGTGGTGGCGAAGCCCTGGTTGAACTTGGCCGCGGCGACCACCTTGTCCAGCAGCGCCTGCGGCATCGCCGCGCCGGTCTGGTAGTGCTTGGCGTAGTGCTGCAGGATCGACGGCCAGTCCGCCCACATCTCGTTGACCTGCGAGGGGAACTCGACGAAGTCGCGCGGCACCGAGGTACCGGAGAAGTAGGGGTACTTCACGTTCGAGAACATGCCGTGCAGCGCATGGCCGAACTCGTGGAACGCGGTGGTGACCTCGTCCCAGGTCAGCAGGGTCGGCTGGCCTTGCGGCGGCTTGGGAATGTTGAGGTGGTTGGCGACCACCGGCTTGTCGCCGGTCAGCGCGGATTGCGAGACGTAGGAATTCATCCAGGCGCCGCCGCGCTTGGAGGCGCGCGCGTACGGATCGAAGATGAAGATCGCCAGTTGCCTGCCGTCGGCGTCGAACACGTCGTAGACGAAGGTGTCCTCGCGATACTTGGGCAGGTCGTGGCGCTCCTTGAAGGTCAGCCCGTACTCCTGGTTGGCGGCGTAGAACACGCCGTTCTCCAGCACGTTGCGCATCTCGAAGTACGGCTTGAGCTGCGACTCGTCGAAGTCGTACCGGGCCTGGCGCACCTTCTCGCTGTAGTAGGCCCAGTCCCAGGCCTCGAGCTTGAAGCTGGGTTTGCCGACGGCCTTCTGTTCGCTGTCGATCATCGCCTGCAGGTCGGCCGCCTCGCGCTCGGCATTGGCGACCGCGGCCGGGGCCAGCTTGCCGAGCATGGCGTTGACCGCCTCGGGCGTCTTGGCGGTCTGGTTCTGCAGCGAGTACGCGGCGAAGTTCGGGAAGCCGAGCAGCCTGGCCTTGTCGGCACGCAGCTTGATGATCCGCGCGACCAGCGCGGTGTTGTCGTACTGGCCGCCGCGGCTGCCACGGTCGATCGAGGCCTGGTAGATGCGCTGGCGCAGTGCGCGGTCCTTCAGCTGTGCCAACGGCGGCTGGCCGGTCGTGTTGAGCAGCGCGATCACGTACTTGCCGTCGAGCTTGCGCGCCTTGGCGGCCTCGGTGGCGGCGGCGATCTGCTCGTCCGACAGGCCGTCGAGCTGCTTGACGTCGTCGACCACCACGGCCGAGGCGTTCACCTCGTTCAGCACGTTCTGGCTGAACTGGGTGCCGAGGTTGGCCAGCTCGGCGTTCATCGCCTTCATCGTGGCCTTGTCGGCATCGGACAGCTTGGCGCCGGCGCGGACGAAGTCGGTGTAGTACTTCTCGACCAGGCGTTTGTCCTGCGCGTCCAGGCCGAGCCGGTCGCGCTGCTCGTACAGCGCCTGGATGCGCGCGAACAGCTTGCCGTTGAGCGAGATCGCGTCGCGGTGCGCGGCGAACCTGGCCGAGTAGTCGGCCTGCAGCTGCTTGCGGGTGTCGTTGGTGTCGGTGCCGACCAGGTTGAAGAACACGGTGGTGGCGCGGTCCAGCAGCTGCCCGCTCTTCTCCAGCGCGACCAGGGTGTTCTGGAAGGTCGGCTTGGCCTTGTTGTCGGCGATCTTCTCGACCTCCTTGAGCTGCTCGGCCATGCCGGCGTCGAAGGCCGGCGCGAAGTCGCTGTCCTTGATCCGGTCGAACTGCGGGTAGTGCAGCGGCAGCGGGCTGTCGGCGAAGAACGGATTGGCCTGGTCGGTGACCTGATTGGTGGCCGCTGCGGCGATGCTGTAGGCAGGCATGGTCAGACCCAGTGAGACGGCGAGGGCGAGGGCGAGGCGGGTGGTCAAGCGTGATCCTCCTTGGATATCGAGCGCCCGAGGGTACCCCGGCGTGGATGCCTGGCACGCGTGACGAAAGCCATGGACCTGCCTGGGTGTCCGGGCCGGCTGGGTCGACACGCCCGGGGCCGTTGTCGCACCATGCCGGGCATCCTTGCAGGGGAGGCGCCGATGGACAGCGTGTTCGATTTCACCGCCAACGCGATCGAGGGCCATCCGCAGCCGCTGGCCGACTATGCGGGCAAGGTGCTGCTGATCGTCAACGTGGCCTCGCGCTGCGGCTTCACCCCGCAGTACCGCGAGCTGGAGCAGCTGTGGCAGCGCTACAGCGCGCAGGGGCTGGTGGTGCTCGGCTTTCCGTGCGACCAGTTCGGCCACCAGGAGCCGGGTAGCGAGCAGGAGATCGCGCGTTTCTGCGCGCTGAACTTCGCGGTGAGTTTCCCGATGTTCGCCAAGGTCGAGGTCAACGGGCCGGGCGCGCACCCGCTGTGGCAATGGCTGGTGCGGCAGCGCGCCGGCGTGTTCGGCACCCGCGCGATCAAGTGGAACTTCAGCAAGTTCCTGCTTGGCCGCGATGGTCAGGTGCTCGATCGCTACGCGTCGGCCACGCCGCCGCGGCGGCTGGCGCGTGACATCGAGCGGGCGCTGGGCTAGCCGTCGTCGATCGTCCGTCGTAGGAGCGACTTCAGTCGCGATGGGGCTTTCCCGGCGGCAAGGCCCCATCGCGACTGAAGTCGCTCCTACAGGGCGCGGGCTACTTCTCCACGAACGCGCGCTCGAACACGTAGTGCCCGGGCGTGCCGATGCGCGCGGAGGCCTCGAAGCCGCGCGCGTCGAGCAGGGTGCGCAGGTCGGCCAGCATCTGCGGGCTGCCGCAGATCATGAAGCGGTCGTTGGCCGGATCGATCGGCGGCAGGCCCAGCGTGCGCTGCATCGCGCCGGATTCGAGCAGTTCGGTCAGGCGGCCGCGGTTGCGGAAGTCCTCGCGGGTGACCGCCGGGTAGTACAGCAGCTTCTCGCGGATCGTCTCGCCCAGGAACTCGTGCCGCGGCAGTTCCTTTTCGAAGTAGTCGCGATAGGCCAGGTCCTTCTCGAAGCGCACGCCGTGGGTCAGGATCACCTTGTCGAAGCGCTCGTAGGTCTCCGGGTCCTTGATCACCGACAACCACGGCGCCAGGCCGGTGCCGGTGCCCAGCAGGTACAGGTTGCGACCGGCATGCAGGTCGCTGATCAGCAGCGTGCCGGTGGGCTTCTTGCCGACCAGCACCTGGTCGCCGGGCTGGATGTGCTGCAGGCGCGAGGTCAGCGGGCCGTCCTGGACCTTGATGCTGAAGAACTCCAGCTGCTCCTCCCAATTGGCGCTGGCGATCGAGTAGGCGCGCAGCAGCGGCCGGGTCTCGGTCTCCAGGCCGATCATCACGAACTGGCCGTTGTCGAAGCGGAACCCTTCGTTGCGGGTGGTGGTGAAGCTGAAGTAGGCGTCCGTCCAGTGACGGACCTCGAGCACCGTTTCGGCGCCAAAAGCGGAAGACATGCCGTTGATCGCAAAGGGGGAAATGACGACCGCATTCTACCTCATCACGCCGCAAACGAGAATTTATCTCATTTGTGGTGCGCGGGGGCGAGGCTTGGCGCATGGAGCGGCAACGCCGTTGACGGGGGGCGACACGGGGCAGGGCGTGCGGAAGTTTCTCCCTGCGGGTCGCCTGGCCCAGGGCAAGTCAGCGGCCGACATGGCGCCCGCGCTGGTTGCCGCGTTAACGGCTCAGGAGCCGGGGCCGGCGGCGAAGCCGCTGCTCAGCAGCGCGACCATCTCCGCGGCGATCTCGGCGCTGCTGGCTGCGCCGTTGGGGCGGTACCAGCGCGCCGGCCAGTTCAGCGCGCCGGCCAGGGTGAAGGCCATGAGCTTGCCGGTGGCGTTGGTCGAGTCGCAGCCACGGGTACTGGCGCGGGTTGCCGGCGAGGCGGTGTCGCGCTTCTTCGAGGACGAGCATCGCGCCCACGGCGTGGACCTGTACCTGGGCAGCGGTGTGCGCGAACTGCAGGGCCGCGATGGCCGGGTCGCCGCGGTAGTGCTGGAGGACGGCCGCCGGCTGGCTGCCGAGCTGGTGATCGCCGGCATCGGCTTGCTGCCGGAAGTCGACCCGTTGCTGGCGGCCGGCGCTGACGGCGGCAATGGCGTGCGGGTCGATGCGCGCTGCTGCACCTCGCTGGCTGACGTGTTTGCGATCGGCGACTGCGCGCTGCACCGCAACCGCTATGCGCGAGGCGCGGAGGTGCGGCTGGAGTCGCTGCAGAACGCCAACGACCAGGCGCTGGTGGCCGCGCGCGAGATCCTCGGCGACGGTCGGGACTACGACGCGTTGCCGTGGTTCTGGTCCAACCAGTACGACGTGCGCTTGCAGACCGCCGGGCTGTCCGGTGGCCATGACGCGGCGGTGCTGCGCGGCGACCCGGACCGGCGTGGGTTTTCGGTGATCTATCTGCGCCAGGGCCGGGTGATCGCGCTGGACTGCATCAATGCCGCGCCCGACTACGCGCAGGGGCGTTCCCTGGTCGCCGCCGGCGCCGAGGTCGCGCCGGCGGCGCTGGCCGATCCGGCCATCCCGCTCAAGCAGCACCTGTCGGCGGCGCTGCCCGCTTCGGTGCACGAGGACTGAGCGCATGCATCCGATCATTCATGCGTATGCAATGCCGGACAAGCCAGCCTGCATTCTCGCCGACACCGGCGAAACGCTCGCCTACCTGGAGCTGGAGCGGCGCGCCAACCAGGGCGCGCAGCTGTTCCGCGCGCTCGGGCTCAAGCGTGGCGACGGCGTGGCGGTGCTGCTGGAGAACAGCTTCGCCACCTTCGAGATCGGCTGGGCGGCGCAGCGCTGCGGACTGTACCTGACCAGTGTTTCGACCAAGGCCTCGCCCGCCGACATCGCCTACATCGTCGAGGACGCGGATGCCCGGCTGGTGATCGCCGCTGGCGAACTGTCGGCAACGCTGGAGCAGGCGGCGGCGCTGTTCGAGGACCGCACCAGGGTCGTGCTGTCCGACGCCGAGGGGCGGCAATCCTATGCGCAGCTGCGCCAGCACCAGCCGGCCGAGCGCATCAGGAACGAGAGCGCCGGCACCGACATGCTGTATTCGTCCGGTACCACCGGCCGTCCGAAGGGGGTGCGTCCGGTATTGCCGGACGGGCCGCTGGACGAGCGTACTCCGCTGATGGCGATGGGCGAGCAGCTGTACGCGATGGGCCGCGATTGCGTCTACCTGTCGACATCGCCGCTCTATCACGCCGCGCCGCTGCGTTGGGCGATGACCATCCAGCGCTATGGCGGTACCGTGGTGGTGATGGAGAAATTCGATGCCGAGCAGGCGCTGGCATTGATCGAGCGCTACCGCATCACGCATTCGACCTGGGTGCCTACGCATTTCGTCCGCATGCTCAAACTGCCCGAGCAGGTGCGCGCGCGCTACGACTGCTCCTCGCAGCGGGCGGTGATCCATGCCGCCGCGCCCTGTCCGGTACAGGTCAAACAGGCGATGATCGATTGGTGGGGGCCGATCCTGCACGAGTATTACTCCGGCACCGAGCAATGCGGCATTACCGCGCTGGATTCGCCACAGTGGCTGCGCAAGCGCGGATCGGTCGGCAAGGCGGTGCTCGGCGAGATCCATATCCTCGACGACGAAGGCCGCGAGCTGCCGCCACGCAGCATCGGCAACATCTATTTCGCCAACGGCCCGCGCTTCAGCTACCACAACGATCCTGACAAGACCCGCCAGGCCCACAATGAGCGTGGCTGGGCAACGCTGGGTGACATCGGCTGGCTCGACGAGGACGGCTTTCTCTACCTGACCGATCGCAAGAGTTTCATGATCATTTCCGGTGGAGTGAACATCTATCCGCAGGAAATCGAGGATTGCCTGGTCACCCACCCGCAGGTGGAGGACGTGGCGGTGATCGGCGCGCCCGACGAGGAGATGGGCGAGTGCGTGGTGGCGGTGGTCAAGCTGCGCGATCCACGCGCGCAATCGCCGGCACTGACCGAGGAGTTGCGGCGTTACGTGCGCGGCGCGCTGGGTGGGGTGAAGTGCCCGCAGCGCTTCGATTTCCGTGAGGCGCTGCCGCGTACCCCGACTGGAAAGCTGATGAAGCGGCTGTTGCGCGACGAGTACCGGCGCGATGCGTCCGGTGCCGCGGAAGCTGTGATGCCCTAGCACTCCTCGCGCGGGCTGGACGTTCCAACTGATGACGAGTGCGGCCCGCCGCAAGGCGGGAGCGGCGGGATTTGCCCGCGGGAACGGCGGCGATGGCCGCAGCCGGCGGGCAGGTACGGACGTCCGTCCGGACGGCCGATCCGAGGTGGTCGATGCAAACCGGGAGGAAAACCATGAAATTGAACAAGAACGCATCACTGGCGGCGAGTGCGGCAGCGTTGTTGTCATTGTCGGCTCCGTGCCTGGCGATCGATGGCTCGCCGGCCGACTACACCTGGTTCCCGAGCGGAACCAAGCTGTTCCTGCTTTACGGCCAGTACAGCAGCGCCAGCAGCCTCAGGCTCGACGGTATCGGCGAGCTGCCACAATCGCGCGCGGACATCCTGTTGGGACTGGTGCGCGGCGTGTCCTACCAGGAAGTGGCGGGGATGCGAACCTCGGTGCAGTTCTTCGTGCCGTTCGCCACGATCCCGACCGCGCGGATAGCCGGTGTGGACCAGCCGGTCAGCAATGGCGTCGGCGACCTGACCGTCGGCGCGACGCTCTATCCTCTGGCTTCGTCCGATCCGACCGGCACCACCGTCGGCGTCACCCTGTTCGTCGGCGCGCCCACCGGCAACTACCAGCTGGGCAACGTCAACCTGAGTACCGGAACCTGGGTGGTCACTCCGCAGGCGGCGCTGATTCAGGGCCTGGGCAACGGTGTGTTCTTCGACGCCATCGTCGATATGGCGTTCACCCGCAGCAAGGTCCATCAGGGGGTCAAGATCGAGCAGGACGAGTCCAGCCAGATCCAGACCTATCTGCGCTACCAGTTCAGCCCGGCCACCTCGGTCTCGGTCGGCTACTCCGGGCGCTGGGGTGGCGAGCAGTACGTCGATGGCGTCTATGCGGGCACCCGCACCCGCAACGATCAGGTGCGGATAGTCGGCAGTACCTTCATCACGCCGAAATCGCAGCTGCAGTTGCTGCTCGGCCGCGACGTCAAGGTCGAAGGCGGTTTCAAGAACGATCTGGTCGCACAGGTCCGCTACGCGATGTTGTTCTGAGCCGGAACCGGCGCATCGCTCCCTCCCCCAAGGTGCCCCGAGCGTGGCACGAAGGATGTTGCAGTGGATTTTGATTTCAGCGAAGAGCAGTTGATGCTCCAGGACGTCGCGCGCCGGATCGCCCAGGAGAAGATCGCCCCGAGCGCCGAGCACTTCGACCGGACCGGCGAGTTTCCGCTGGACAACATCCGGCTGCTGGGCGAGAACGGGCTGATGGGCATCGAGGTGCCGGCCGAGTA
>JASGDF010000227.1:0-16164 GCA_047607345.1 Pseudomonas sp.
CTCGCGCGGCGGCGTCGCGGCCCAGGCGCGCTGCGCGGTGCGTGCCTTCGCCACCGCGGCGCCGACCTCGCCGGGTCCGGCCTTGCCGACCGTGTGCAGCGGCCGGCCGGAGCCCGGCTCGATCACCTCGAGGGTAGCGGCCGCGTCGATCCAGTCGCCATCGAAGAGCTTGCCCTGCCAGGTAGCGGCATGCGCCAGGGGAGTGGTGGAGATGTCCATGATGGTGTGCCTCGGGAGAAAAGGAAGAAGGACGCGGCGCAATCAGATCGCGGTGGCGGCCAGGCCGCCGTCGACCGGCAGGTTGACCCCGTTGATCCAGCGCGCCGCATCGGACGCGAGGAACACGATCGCCTCGGCGACCTCGTCGGCGTAGGCCGGGCGCTTCATCTTGCCGGCATCGGCCTGCACCCGCTCCGGCCCGAGCATCGTCACGAAATCGCCCAGGATCGGCGTGAAAACCGGGCCGGGCGCGACGCTGTTGACGCGCACGTCATGGCGCGCGAACCAGTCCCGCGAGCGCCGCGCGGTCCACACGATCAGCGCCTCCTTGAAGTACTGGTAGCAGGTGGCCTGCGCCACCGGATGCGCCTCCAGCCAGCGCTCGCCGGCCGCGTAGTCGGGCGTCTCGGCCAGTTCGCGGTGCAGTTCCAGCCGCTGCGGCCATTCCGCGCCGAGGATCGAGGCGACGTTGATGATGCCGCCGCCGGGCACGATGCGCGGCAGCAGCGCCTGGCTGAGATGGCGCAGGCCGAGGTAGTTCACCTTCGCCACCAGCGCCACCGGCGCGGTGCCGGGCACGCCGGCGATGTTGGCCAGCGCGTCGATGCGCTCGGGCAGCTGCGCGACCAGCGCGTCGATCGCGGCCGGATCGCCCAGGTCGGCCTGGTGGAAGCCGTCTAGGGTCATGCTGACCGGGTTGCGGTCCACGCCGATCACGCGCGCGCCGTGGAAGCGCGCCAGCCGCGCCACCTCGCCGCCGATGCCGGAGGCCACGCCGGTCACCACCAGGGTCTTGTTGAGCAGGTTCATGCGCGAGATATCCGGTTCAGAACACGTGGATGTACTGGAAGTTGAGGTTGGGGCCGGAGGCCGCGTTCTTCACTTCCACGGGCAGGTAGAGATTGGCGTTGAGGATGTTGTGCGCGTCGATCTGCCACGAGGCGCCAGGCCCCAGGTAGAGCAGGCTCTGCTTGGTGTCGGCCACGCGCTGGCCGTTGGTGCGGTTGTCGCGCAGCTGCTTGAGGTAGTAGCCGGCCACACCCAGCCGGAACGCCGGCGCCAGCGCGTAGGAGCTGGCGAAGTTGACCCAGAACGCGTCGCCGGCCTGGCCGTTGCGGAACGTGAAGCCGTCCAGCACCGGCGCGTTGGCGGCCTTGTCGGCGCGGAAGTTGTAGACGTAGTTCAGGCGCGCGCTGATTTCCCACTGCGGCGTGGGCAGCACGGTGAACGCCCAGTTCGGGATCAGCGACCAGTAGCCCGAGCTTTGGTTGAGATCGCGGTCGCGGTCGAACTTGCCGACCGGCGCGACCGCGTCGAACTCGAAGCGCTGGACGAACACCGGCCGGCCATCGCGAACCACCGGCTGCATCTGCAGGTACGGGCCGAAGGTGATGTCGCCCAGGCCGAAGCCGTTGTCGCTCAGCCGCGCCAGGCTGTCGGCGGCGAACGAGGCGTGCAGGTTCACCAGCGGCACCAGCGCGGTGAAGCCGAGCACGCCGCCGAGCGGCGTGTAGTGCGTCACGTAGGCAACCTGGGTCAGCAGCAGCGTGGAATCGATCCTGGGATCGCGCAACGCCGCCACGTCGTCACCGTTGGCGTCCTTGATCGCGTCCAGGCGCGAAAAGCGGGCGTATTGCACGATCGCCCAACCCGGATCGGTGCGGGTGAATCCATCCAGGAAGCTGGTGCCTCCGGTGTTCAGCCCATTCGAAAGCTGGGCGGTCTGCGGCACGCTCTGCGCCCACGCCGGTGCGCAGGCAAGCGAAAGCAGCAGGGCACAGGCGAGGTGCCGCGGGCGCGGCGATACGGCGACGCTAATGGAAGCAGGATTCACGGCAAAGGTTCTCCTGGACAGGATGGAACGAACGGCCGAGCGCGGGGGGAGAAGCAAAGGGGAGCGGCAGTGGCGCGCGCTTGCGCGCGGCAGCACGTACCCGCGCCGATGCGCGGATGCCAGGCGCAAGCAGCAAGCGCGGATGCGTAGTGAGAGTCAGCCCGGCCCGAGCCGGGAGAGCTGGTCCAGGGCGCGCAGCAGCGAGCGCCCGCCGGACCCGCCCAGCGCTTCCAGCAGGCGCGCTTCCATCTGCTGCACGGCCGCTTCGGCCTGGTCCAGCAGGGCCTTGCCGGCCGTGGTCAGGTACAGGTGCTGCATGCGCCGGTCCTGACGCCCGCGCACCTGGCGCAACAACCGGCGCTTGACCAGCCGCGCGATCACGATCGCCAGGTTGGGCGGCGAAACATCCAGCACTTCCGCCAATTGACGCTGGTTGGCGCCGCTGTTGGCATCGACCAGTACCAATACCGAGAAATCGACCGGCTTGAGCTCGTAGGCGCGCACGCACTCCAGGAACATCCGCCGGATCTGCAATTCGGTGCGGGTGAGCCGGAAGCCGAGCAGCCGGGTCAGGCGAACCTGGTCGATCAGCTCGGCCGGTTCGCTGCTTTCGGGGAGTTGCGTGCTGCTCAAGTGCGGCGTGCCATGGATGCAAAGCGTTGCCCGGAGCATAACGCAGGCCCTGGCCCGCGCCGACCGGTCCGCGCCCGGATGTCGCCCCAGCCATGCACGCGGCCGCGCCGGCGATCGCCAGCCCGATCGGCCGGGACCCGATGCCGCCTCGCTGACGCTGCGCACCGCCTCGCTGCTGCATCGAAACCCTCCCGGACTCGACTACCGGCCATCGGCACCGCGGCCCTGGGCAGGCGTTGACACGCCCGCTCCGGCACCACGCACTCTGTTAGTTTCGATAATGGTTATTGACAATAATCATTGTGGCAAGTTGCAGTGCAGCATCGCGTGCGCGCCGCTGCGGCAGCCGGGCTCCGATGCGCGGCATCGGCACATGGCCGCGCAGCCTCACCGGGAAGATCTTCGCAACGGAACACGCACTGCGCGCGAGCCGTCCCGGGGACGGCCGGCGCTTACGCGATTCAGCGCGCGGCGGCGCGCCGCAACGACAGGCAGACTGCGGTCGCCAGCAACAGCGGTACCGCGCAGACCGCATACAGCGTCGCCGGCGACCAGCCGCGATCGACCAGCAGGCCGACGGTCAACGGCGAGAGGATCGCGCCGAGCCGGCCGATCCCGATCGCCCAGCCCAGCCCGGTGGTACGCACCTGCGGGGCGAACACCGCCGGCGCGGCCGCGTACAGGCCGGCCATCGCCCCGAACAGCGCCGCGCCGATCGCGAACGCCACCGGGAACGCGACGCCCAGCCGGGTATTGAAACCGGCGAACAGCACCATGCCCAGGCCGGCCAGCAGCAGGCTGGCGGCGGTCAGCCGGGTCAGCGGCAGGCGCGAAGCGAGCCAGCCGAACAGGCTGCCGCCGACGATGCCGCCCAGGTTCAGTAGTACCCCGCCGGTGATGCCCTGCTGCGCCGACACGCCGGCGGCGACCAGCAGCTTGGGCGTCCAGCTGAGCACGAAGTAGAACGCGAACATGTGCAGGAAGAACGCCAGCGCGATCAGCAGCGCCGGCCGGCGCAACTCGCCGATGAACAATGCCGCGTAGCCCTGTCTGTCCGCGCTGGCGCGCGCCGGCGCCGGCGGCAGTTCGGCCAGCGGCGCCATCCGCATCCGCGTCAGCAGCGCATTGAGCCGGGCCAGCGCGCCGGGCGGGCGCCGCGTCACCAGGAAGTCCAGCGATTCCGGCAGCCAGGCCAGCACCAGCGGCACGCACAGCAGCGATGCCACCGCGCCCAGCAGGAACACCGCGTGCCAGCTCCAGTGTTCGAGCACGAACGCCGCCAGCAGCCCGCCGAGGGTGGCGCCGATCGGGTAGCCGGTGGCCTGCAACGCGACCGCGGTGCTGCGCCACTTGGTGTCGGCGTACTCGGCGGCGATCACCCCGACGCTGGCGAGCATGCCGCCGATGCCGATCCCGGTGAACACCCGCAGCAGCCCGAGCTGCCACGCGTCGCGCGCCAGTGCCGACAGCGCCATGCCGACGGTCAGGATCGCCAGGCACCACAGGATCACCGCGCGCCGGCCGATCCGGTCGGCCAGCGGCGCCAGCAACAGCGAGCCCAGCGCCATCCCGACCAGGCCGGCGCTGAGCATCAGCCCGAGCGCCTTGCCCGACAGCAGCCAGTCGGCCGAGACGTGCGGCGCGGTGAACGCCATCACCATCACGTCGAAGCCATCGAGCATGTTGAGCAGCACGCAGATCGCGATCGCGAGCCATTGGAAACGGCTCATGCGCTCGAGCACGACGGAGGAAGCAGCGGCGGTGGCTTGGCTCATGAACGAACTCCTGTGATGCGCGGCTCAGCGCGCGGCGCTGCTGGCCTGGTGGATCGTGTCGAGCACCGCGCGCAGCCGCCCGACCTCGACCTGCCCGGGCGCGGAGGCCTTGCCGAGCATGCCGAACGTCAGTGCCTGGCCGAAGGTCTCGCCGGACAGGCGCGAGACCACGCCGGTGCCGCCCATCGACATCGTCAGCAGCGGGCGATCGCTGCTGGCGCGCAGTTGCCAGGTGGCGTCGAGCAGCTTGAGCACGTCGCCGGCGTCGTGCGGCATCACCGCGATCTTCAGCACGTCCGCGCCCAGCGCCTGCTGGCTGCGCAGGCGCGCGACGATCTCGGCGGTATCCGGCGTGTTCTTGAAGTCGTGACTGGACATCACCACGTACACGCCCGCGGCATGCGCCTGCGCGACCAGCCGCTTGACCACCGCCTCGTCGCGGAACATCTCCACATCGATCAGGTCGGCGAAGCGCGCCTTCAGCAACGTCGCATAGAGCTTGCCGTAGTCGGCATCGGCGATCGGCTTGGTGCCGCCCTCGGCCTGGGTGCGGAAGGTCAGGATCATCGGCTTGCCGTTCAGCGCCCTGGCCACCTGCGGCCCAAGCCGCGCCAGCGCCTTGCCATCCAGGGCGATGTCCAGGTAGTCGATGCGCCACTCGGCCAGATCCGTATCGGCGTTGGCGCCGATTCGCGCGGCCTGGGCGAGCGCCTCCTCCGCGTTGGTCGCGGTAATCGGCACGATGGTCTTGGGCGCGCCTTCGCCGATGCGCACGCCGCGCACATCGAGCACCTTGGTCGCCGGCAGCATGGTGGCCGGGACGGCAGAGGCGGCGGCCTGCGCCAGTACCGGCCCGGCGGCCAGCGCCAGCAACGCGGCCAGGACGGCGGCGGGAACGCGGGATTGGATCATGCTCATCGGTAAACCTCGTGGAAACGGCGGACAGGCGCGCGCGGCGCGGTTCAGAACGTGACCTTGACCTGCACGCCGATCGCCAGCGCGTTGTCGGTCTGCTTGTAGGAGAAGGTGCCGGGATTGACGATGTACTGCAGGTCCGGACGGATCATCAGCCACGGGTTTACCTGGAAGCTGTAGGACAGCTCGTACAGTTCCTCGGCGGTGCTCAGCAGGAACTGCGAGGCGTCCGCGGCCACACCCGAGTCGAGCAGCGCGACCCGGCGCGCATCCAGCAGCCGCTCGTTGATGTCCGCGCCGATGTAGCCCAGCGCGATGCGATCCTGGCTGCGCGCGCCGATGCCCTGGTAGACGCCACCGAAGCCGTACCAACTGCGGATCTGCGCGGTGTCGCGGTCGGACTGCATGTACTGCGCGAACGCGGTCAGGCCGCGGTTGGCATCGCCGCCCGGGCTGAACAGCTTCTGCTCGACCAGCACGTAGGCGCCGTCGCGGCCGGTGGTCGGGCTGGTATCCAGGCCCTTCCTGCTGGTGCGCGAGGAGTCGTAGTAGCCGCCGAACTTGTAGACGCCCGGATACGCGCCGCCCGCGCCTGGCTTCCAGGTCACCTCCAGCGGGAACAGCGATCCGGTGGTGCCCTCGACGAACGGCCGGAACGCGTTGTGCACGTTGTCGCCGGCCAGGTTCGTATTGACCTGGAACCAGCCGACGCGGACGTTGACGTCGCCGCTGACCTGCTGGGCCACCTCGCCGCCCCAGCGCGCGGTTGGATAGTTGTACCAACCGCTGTTGCCCGACATCGCCAGCGGGTGCGCGCAGAACGCGGCGTTGACGAAGTTGGTCAGCAGCGTGTGCGCGCCGAACTGGTTGCCCATCGCATAGAAGCCGAGCTTGAAGTACGACTTGCCGTCGTTGAACTTCTGGTCGTAGCTGAACTCGCTCAAGCGGGTGTACTGGCCGCCATAGGCTTCCTGGATCGGGAAGCGGTTGCCGACCAGGTCGGCCGAGGTGCTGCGGCCGCGGCGGTCGTTGAGGGTGAAGCGGAAGGTGCCGCCGTCCCAGCCGGCGAGCTTGCCCATGTCCAGGTCGAAGCCGGCGCGCACCTGTTGGGTGTAGCGGGTGGCATTGCGCCCGTAGCCGCCATCGACCACGCCCAGCGTCTCGCTGACGTAGTCGGCGCGGAACGCGAAGCCTTTGTCGGCCCAGTCGCTGCGCGTGCCGCCCCAGTCGCCGGTGAGGGTCTTGCCGGTATAGGCATCGGTGGCGGATTGCGCCTGCGCCAGTGGCGGTGCCAGCACGGCGCAGATCAGGCAAGCGAGGGAATGACGGGAGATGGAAGGCATCGGCGTTGTCTCAAGATGAATTCAGTGCAGCGCCAGCGGCGCGCTCAATGGCGAGGTCGCACCATCGGCATCGGTGACGGTGGCGGTGAGGTTGCGCAGCGTCGCCGCGGCGGCATCGAGACGGAAGCGGAAGCGGCCGACGCCGTCGGCGCCCAGTGTGGCCTGCACCGCCCCGAGGTAGACCTCGGCCTCGTCGGTACCGGGGTTGCGGTTGCCGAACAACTCGACCCGCACGCTCTGGCCGGGTCGGCCGGTGACCTCGCCATCGGCCTCGCGCGCCGCACCCTTGCCGACGATCGCGCGCAGACGTGGCGCGGCCTGATCGTGATTCGGCGCGGGCTGGCAGTCCTCGTGCACGTGGTCCGAGCAGATCTTCGCGCGCTTGGCCGGATCGGTGTCCACGCCGATGCCGCGCGAGCCGACGAAGATCGCATGCTCCAGCCCCGGCACGCCGAACACGATCGCGCCGCGCTTCTGGCCCGGCACGCAGGCGCCGCCGGCCTGGCAGCGCTCGATCTTCAACCCGTTGCCGTGGATCAGGTTGGCGCTGAAGCGGTTGGCCTCGCTGGCCGGCTGCGGGCGCACCGCGATGCCGATGCCGTTGCCGCTGATCGTGTTGCCGTCCACCACGTTGTCGCGGCCGGTGATGCTCAGGCCGTTGGAATTGCCGGTGAATACGTTGGCGGCGATGGTGTTGCGGTTGCCCCAGTTGATCTGCAGCCCGTCGGAGTAGTTTTCGAAGCGGTTGCGCAGCACCGTGTTGTCGTTGCCCCACAGGATCTCGATGCCCTGCGAGGGCTCGGGATTGGCGTCGGTGGAGCGGAACACATTGTCGGCCACCAGGTTCCAGGCCGCGCCGCGGGTCAGCTCCAGGCCGTCGCCATTGTCGAGGAACTCGTTGCGCACGATGCGGTTGTGCACCGTGGTGGTCGCGGTGGACTGGCCGCTGCCGTCGTCGCCGGTCAGCATCACCCCGGCACCGCCCTTGTTGGCGACGATGCGGTTGTCGTGGATCTCGTTGCCGCTGGCGCGGTTGAGCAGCACGCCGATGCAGAAGTTGCGGATCTCCAGCCCGCTCAGCTCCACGCCCTGGGTGTCGCGCAGCACCAGCCCGGGCAACGTGGTGGTACGCACGTTGGTGCCGTACTGGCCCTTCTCGGCGCCGGGACAGGCCTGGGTGCCCTCGCCCTTCACATAGGCTGAGCCATCGATGGCGACATGCTCACCCTGGCGCGCCCACGGCAGGCCGACGATCTGCACCGGGCCCTTGATTTCCGGCAGCGGCGAGGCCGGGCGGATCACGTAGGGCGCGGCGCCGACGCCGGCGATCTCGATCCGGTATCGCCCGGGCGCCTGGTTGGCGGTAACGATCGCCCAGCGCAGCGAGCCGGGAGCGCCGTCGTCGGCGTAGCGGTCGACGCTGAGCACCTCGCGCGGCGCGTCCGGCGGTTCGGCCTGGTAGGCCTGCGCCAGTACCGGGGCCGACAGCACCAGCAGCAGCATGGGACGGGGAATGAAACGGGACATGCAACTCTCCACGGGAAAGGACACCGGCACATCGATGTGCCGCGCTCCTGCGAGGGGCTCGCACCGACACCAGCGCACGCCAGCGCGGGCTGTGGCAAAACCCCTCGCAAACACCATGCACCGCGATGCGGCGCACGTCCGGCGGCCTTCCCCGTACCTGACTCCGGCATCGTCGGATGCCGCTCTCTCCTGTCAGGGATGGATCGCTGGAACGGGGGAGAGAAGCTAGTTTTATCGCACCGCAGCATTCAAGTGCGAATATCGTCTTGATGTTCGTTTATCGAATGATGGCACTACGACTATCGTCTAGGATCTCCTCGACACGTCGTCATTCCCGTGAAGAACGGAAGCCTCGCGCGGAAACCGCGCGCAAAGGCTGACTCGTTCAGATAGTCCTCGGCAGGCATTTCCAGAAACTCCCGCCAGCATCCCGCGCGCACGGCGGCGATCGCATCAGCCAGGTTGCCGCGACGCGTTTCTGGCCGAAGTACGGACGGAGGCTTTCAGTGGTCGCCGGTTATCATCCACGCCATATCATCCTGTATCCGCTGGAGAACGCCGTTGGCCCCGATCCGCCCTTTCCTCGACAAGCTCCCGCAACTGGGCGAACGTGTCTACGTCGATGCCGCCGCCAGCGTGATCGGCGAGGTGGCGTTGGGCGAGGACGTGTCGGTATGGCCCGGCACGGTGATCCGCGGCGACGTCAACCACGTGCGCATCGGCGCACGCAGCAACATCCAGGACGGCAGCATCATCCACGTCAGCCATCACAGTCCCTACAACAAAGGTGGCTATCCGACCCTGATCGGCGAGGGCGTCACCGTCGGCCACGGCTGCATCATCCATGCCTGCACGATCGGCGACTACTGCCTGATCGGCATGGGCGCGGTGATCCTGGACGGAGCGGTGATCGAGGCCAACGCCTTCGTCGCCGCCGGCGCGGTGGTCGGGCCTGGCAAGCGGGTCGGCTCGGGCGAGCTGTGGGTCGGCAACCCGGCACGGCCGGCGCGCGCGCTGAGCGAGCAGGACATCGAGGGCCTGCGCTACTCGGCCGACCACTACGTGCGGCTGAAGGACCAGTACCTCGGCATGGAGGCCGCGCGATGAGCTTCGCCGGCACCGAGCGCTACGTCGCCACCCCGGAACTGATGCAGGCGGTCAACGCGGCGATCGCGCTGCAACGCCCGCTGCTGGTCAAGGGCGAGCCCGGCACCGGCAAGACCCTGCTGGCCGAGGAAGTGGCCGCCGCGCTCGGCGCGCCGCTGCTGACCTGGCACGTGAAATCCACCACCAAGGCGCAGCAGGGCCTGTACGAGTACGACGCGGTCAGCCGGCTGCGCGACTCCCAGCTCGGCGACCCGCGCGTGCAGGACATTGCCCATTACCTGCGCAAGGGCAAGCTGTGGGAGGCGTTCGAGAGCGAACGCCGCGCGGTGTTGCTGATCGACGAGATCGACAAGGCCGACATCGAGTTCCCCAACGACCTGCTGCACGAGCTGGACCGGATGGCGTTCGACGTCCACGAGACCGGCCAGACCGTGAGCGCGCGCCACCGCCCGGTGATCCTGATCACCTCCAACAACGAGAAGGAGCTGCCGGACGCGTTCCTGCGCCGCTGCTTCTTCCACTACATCGCCTTCCCCGACGAGGCCACGCTGCGGCGGATCGTCGACGTGCATTTCCCGGCGATCGACCGCACCCTGGTGTCGCGCGCGCTGCGCGCCTTCTTCGAACTGCGCGAGGTGCCGGGCCTGAAGAAGAAGCCCTCGACCTCCGAGCTGATCGACTGGCTGCGCCTGCTGATGGCCGACGAGCTGGCCGCGCGCCAGCTCGCCGACGCCGAGCCGGCCAAGGCGCTGCCGCCGCTGGCCGGCGCGCTGGTCAAGAGCGAGCAGGACGTGCAGCTGCTGGAGCGGCTGATGTTCCTGCACCGGCGCCAGGGGCGCTGAGCGCGCGCGCATGTTCCTGTGCCTGTTCCACGCGCTGCGCGCCGAGCGCGTGCCGGTCACCCCACGCGAGTGGCTGGACCTGCTCGGCGCGCTCGACGCCGGCGTCGCCGATCCCGAGCCGCAGGCGCTGTACGCGCTGGCGCGCACCGTCCTGGTCAAGGACGAGCGCCACTACGACCGCTTCGACCGCGCCTTCGGCCGTTACCTCGATCATGTCGCCGCCGCGCCGCCGGAAGCGTTGCGCGCGGCGATTCCCGACGACTGGCTGCGCGCCGCGCTCGGCCGCGAGCCCAGCGAGGAGGACAAGGCGCGGGTGCAGCAGCTCGGCTCGCTGGAAGAACTGATGCAGCGCTTCGCCGAACGCCTGGCCGAGCAGCAAGATCGCCACGCCGGCGGAAGCCGCTGGATCGGCACCGGCGGGGTCAGCCCGTTCGGCAACGCGGGCCACCACCCCGGCGGCCTGCGCGTCGGCGGCGAGAGCCGCAACCGCAGCGCGGCCAAGGTCTGGGAACAGCGCAGCTTCCGCGAGCTGGACGGCGATGCCGAGCTGTCGCCGCGCAACCTCAAGCTGGCGCTGCGGCGCCTGCGCAAGTTCGCGCGCAGCGGCGCGGCCGAGGAATTCGACCTGGACGCCACGGTCGCGGCGACCGCGCGCGAAGGCGGGCTGCTCGACGTGCGCATGCGTCCCGAACGCCGCAACGCGGTCAGCGTGATCCTGCTGCTGGACATCGGCGGCTCGATGGACGACCACGTACAGGCCGCCGAGGCGCTGTTCGGCGCCGCGCGCGCCGAGTTCAAGCGGCTGGAGCACTTCTATTTCCACAACTTCCTGTACGAGCACGTGTGGACGCACGCGCGCCGGCAGCCGGCCGACCGCGTCGCGACCTGGGACCTGCTGCACCGCTACCCGGCCGAGCACCGCGTGATCGTGGTCGGCGACGCATCGATGCATCCCTACGAGATCAGCCATCCCGGCGGCGCCAGCGATCATTGGAATGCCGAACCCGGCGCGATCTGGTTCCAGCGTCTGGCCGCGCAGTTCCCGCACCTGGCCTGGATCAATCCGCTGCCGCGCGAGCGCTGGGACTGGACGCCGTCGATCGGCATGGTCGGCCAGCTGCTGGAGCAGCGCATGTTCCCGCTCACCCCCGACGGCATCGGCGAGGCGATGACGCGGCTGGCGCGCTAGCGCCCCGGCTTGTCCGTTCCCCCGTTGACGGGGCTCACGGCCCCCTTTTCGGGGGAAGCTGCCCGAAGCGCGGATGCGGGAGAATCCCGGAAACACGCAAAGCCCCCTCATCCGGCGCTGCGCGCCACCTTCTCCCGCCAGCGGGAGAAGCAGCCGCATGATGCAACGCCCTGGCAAGCGCATCGCAGCATCCCATCGTTGCGCTTGCGGGCCCGCACGATGACCTCCTACGGTAGCCCCCCGCCGCCAAGGAATGCCCCGATGTCCCACCATCCCGATGCCGACCGGCGTCGCTTCCTGCGCGACACGGCCGTGGCGGGTGCCGCGCTCGCGCTGCCGCTGGATGCGCTCGCCCGGAATCGCGCCGACACCGCACCGATCGACGCGGCGATCGACCGCGCGCTCGCCGAGCACCGCCTGGTCGGCGCGGTGGTACTGGTGCAGCACGACGGCAAGCCGTTGCATCGGCGCATCGCCGGCTTCGCCGATCGCGAGGCTAGGCTGCCAATGCGCGGCGATGCCCTGTTCCGCCTCGCCTCGGTCAGCAAGCCGGTGGTGGCCACCACGGCAATGGCGCTGGTGGCGCGCGGCAAGCTCGATCTCGACGCGCCGGTGACGCGCTGGCTGCCGGATTTCCGCCCGGCGCTGGCCGACGGCAGTCGGCCGCAGATCACCCCGCGCCAGTTGCTGAGCCACAGCGCCGGCCTGGGCTACCGCTTCGAGGAAACCGGCGAGGATCGCCCCTACACCCGGCTCGGCGTGTCCGACGGCCTGGACCGGCCCGGCTTCGACCTGCAGGAAAACCTGCGCCGGCTCGCGCAGGCACCGCTGCTGTTCGCGCCCGGCACGCAATGGAACTATTCGCTGGGCGTGGACGTCATCGGCGCGGTGGTCGAGCACGCTTTCGACGGCCCCCTGGCCACGGCGGTCCAGCATCTGGTCGGCCAGCCGCTGGGCTGGCGTGACACCACCTTCCACGCCACCGACGCCGGGCGCCTGACCGCGGTCTACGTCAACGACGCCGGCGCGCAGCCACATCGCATGAGCGGCCCCGAGCAGGTGCCGCTGGTGCCCGGCGCCACAGGGGTGGCGTTCGACCCGGCACGCGCGCTCGATCCGGCCGCCTATCCCTCCGGCGGCGCCGGCATGGTCGGCCGCGCCGAGGAGCTGATGCGGCTGCTGGATACCCTGCGCGCGGGTGGCGGCGACGTGCTGCCGGCGCGGCTGACCGCGCAGATGGCGCGCGACCAGATCGCCCCACATGCCGCCGCGCCCGGCACCGGCTTCGGCCTGGGCTTCTCGGTGCTGCGCGACCCGGCGGCGGCGCAGTCGCCCGAATCGCCCGGGACCTGGCGTTGGGGCGGCGTCTACGGCCACCACTGGTTCGTCGACCCGGCCCGCAAGCTGAGCGTGATCGCGTTGACCAACACGCTGTACGAGGGCATGTCCGGGCGCTTCGTCAACGACCTGCGCGATGCGGTGTACGCGCAGCTGGGCAAGACCTGAAGCAGCAGTGCTTTGCGTAGGAGCGGCTCCGGGTGGCCTCGGGCCATCGGCCGCGATGGGGCTTTTCCCTTGAATCCCCGCACAGGGATGTGCGGTGCTTTTGCGAGGGATTCGCATGCAAGCCCCATCGCGACTGAAGTCGCTCCTACAAGGGCCGCTACGGCTGTGTCATCCGCTCCAGCTCGCCCAGCAGCGCCAGCGCCTGCTCGCGCGAGCTGCCGCACATGTCGGCCGACGGTCGCAGCCGCCCGCAGAAGTCCGGCCGCTGCGCGCTGCCGAACACCCGGCAGCGCATCCGCGCATCGAGCTGCGCGCAGGCCACCTCGGCCGGCTTGCCCTGCGGCATGCCGGGCAGCGGCGAGGTGATCGACGGCGCGATGCAGCAGGCGCCGCAGTCGTCGCGGCAGGTCAGGCAGGTGTCCACGGCACCGGGCGTCCTTGTAGGAGGGACTTCAGTCCCGACCGGGCTTGCTTGGGAAAGCGTCGGGACTGAAGTCCCTCCCACAGAACAGCCCGCGACGGCAGCATCGCCTCGCGCGGCGGCGCGCCGTACATCATGGCCCATCGGTTTCCCTGCGGCGCGGACTGAAGTCCCTCCCACAGAACAACCCGCGACGGTAGCATCGCCTCGCACGGCGGCGCGCCGTACATCATGGCCCGCCGCTTCTCCTGCAGCGCGGACTGAAGTCCCTTCCACAAGCAACGCTCACGCATACAGCACCCCCGGCGCACCGTCCTCGACGATCGCATGCGGCACGAAGCGCGCGCTGTCGCGGGTGATCGGGCCGTCGTCCTCGCGGATGCCGATGCCGCAGGCCGCATCGCCGACGATCCAGCTGCCGACCAGCGGATGGCGGCCCTCGAAGGCCGGCAGCGGATGCGCGGCCTGGCGGATGCACGGGCCGGTGTACGGGCCGTTGCTCTCCAGCCGGCGTCCGTCGGCCAGGTGCAGCGTCACGTTGGCGCCCTCGCGCGAATGCAGCGGCTTGCGCACCCAGCCCGGCGGCAGCGCGCCGCCGTCGTCGAAGTGCGCCTCCAGCAGGTTGGGATGTCCGCGGTGGCGCTCCCACAGCAGCGGCAGCACGCCCTTGTTGCTCAGCAGCGCCTTCCACGGCGGCTCCAGCAGGCGCAGGCCGGATCCAGGCAGCGCGCGGCCGAAGTCCTCGGCGAACAGGTCCTCCAGCGGATACAGCTTGAACAGCGAGCCGATCACCACGTCGTCCAGGTCGGTGAAGCGCCCATCCTCCGACAGCCCGATGTCCTCGATCGCGATCGCCGCCCCGTGCAGGCCGGCCTGCGCCGCGCAGTCACGCAGGTAGGCAATCGTGCCTTGGTCCTCCTCCGACTCGCGCACCGCCGCGAAATACAGCGGCGGCGGCAACTGCGGGGACAGCACCGCGAACCGTTCCACCAGCGCCTCGTGCAGCGAGTTGAACTGGTCGGCCGCCGCCGGCAGCCGCCCGCTGGCGCGCTGGTCCTCCAGCCATTGCCACTGGAAGAACGCGGCCTCGAACAGCGAGGTCGGGGTGTCGTAGTTCAGCTCGTACAGCTTGGCCGGACCGCGGCCGTCGTAGGCAAAGTCCAGGCGGCCGTACAGGTGGCCCTCGCGGCGGCGCCAGCTCTCGGCGATCCAGTCGCGCAGCGGCTCCGGGATCGCCAGCCGCTGCATCAGCGCCTCGCGCTCGACAATTTCCCCGACCAGGTCCAGCGCCATCGCATGCAGCTCGGCGCTGGGGTCTTCCAGGTCGTCCTCGATCTGGCGCAGCCCGAACGCGTAGTAGGCACGCTCGTCCCAGTAGCGCTCGCCATCGATGGTATGGAAGCGGAAGCCGCACTCGGCGGCCTGCGCGCGCCAGTCGCCGCGCTCGACGATCGGGACGCGGCGCATCAGCCGCCGACGCTGCCGCGGCTGCCACTGGTGCTGCCGAAGCCACCGCGGCTGACCGTCAGCGCCCGATTCGGCGTGCTGGTGACCGGGGTCAGCGCCGACTTGCCCGCGCCGATCCCGCTGGCGGTGTTGAGCCCACCGGTACCCGGCGCGGTAGCCGGACGCGCCCAGCCGGCGTTGCGGTCCTGGTAGGCCGGTGCGGCCGACGGCTGTGCCAGGCCGGCGCGGCTGTTCAGCATCTGCGACATGAAGAAACCGGCCATCATCGGGCCGATGAACGAATGCCCGGCCGAGGTGCGCTGTTCCACGCACTGGTCGGCGGCATAGTCCTGCTCGCACTGGGCGCGGCTGGCGTACTTCGGCGCGGCGTCGGCGGCCTGCTGCCGGGCCTGCTCGAACGCGGTGCGGCATTCAGACGGGTTGCCGGTGGCCTCCACGCAACTGTCCACCGAGGTGTACAGGCCTTCCTGCACCTGGACCTGGGGCTCGCGCTGGCAGGCGCTGAACAGCAGCGGCGCGGCGCCCATCAGCAGCAGAGCAGTGGTCTTCGATCGCTTCATGCGTCTCTCTCCTGTCATTCAGCCGCCCATGATGCCCGCTTCCCCCTGTCAGCGCACAGCCCGCGATCCGGGGGCGACAGCGGCCCGGCCACTACCGTTGCAGGCGCAACCAAGGAAATCCCGTATAAATAGACGGTATTTCCCGCCAGCCGCTGGCCCGCCAGACCGCAGCATCACCATGCCCGAGTATCGCTCCAGGACCTCCACCGCCGGCCGCAACATGGCCGGCGCCCGCGCGCTGTGGCGTGCCACCGGCATGCAGGATGGCGACTTCCACAAGCCGATCGTCGCCATCGCCAACTCGTTCACCCAGTTCGTGCCCGGCCACGTCCACCTCAAGGACCTCGGCCAGCTGGTCGCGCGCGAGATCGAGCGGGTCGGCGGCGTCGCCAAGGAGTTCAACACGATCGCGGTCGACGACGGCATCGCGATGGGCCACGACGGCATGCTGTACTCGCTGCCCAGCCGCGAGATCATCGCCGACGCGGTCGAGTACATGGCCAACGCGCACTGCGCCGACGCTCTGGTGTGCATCTCCAACTGCGACAAGATCACCCCCGGCATGCTGATGGCCGCGCTGCGGCTGAACATCCCGACCGTGTTCGTCTCCGGCGGCCCGATGGAGGCCGGCAAGACCAAGCTGGCCGACCACAAGCTCGACCTGATCGACGCGATGGTGATGGCCGCCGACCCGAACGCCTCCGACGAGGCCGTCGCCGCGGTCGAGCGCAGCGCCTGCCCGACCTGCGGCTCGTGCTCGGGCATGTTCACCGCCAACTCGATGAACTGCCTGACCGAGGCGCTGGGCCTGTCGCTGCCGGGCAAC
>JASGDF010000228.1:0-7315 GCA_047607345.1 Pseudomonas sp.
GAGAGGGCGGGTGGCTTGCGAGCCACTGGCTCGCACCCGGGCGAACGCCCGCGCGCTATGCGCGCGGGCCGGAGATCGCAGATCCAGGGACTTTCGTGCAGATCGCCGCGCAAGTCCCTGGGCTCCCGCCTGCGCGGGAGCGACGATCAGGATTTCCCCGGACAGCAGTGTGCGCCGGCGGGGATCAGGTGAATGTCAGAACGTCGCCGCCGCCTCCGGCAGCAGCGCCTGCAGCCGCGCGCGGAACAGGCCCTGGATGCGCGCCAGGGCAGCGTCGCTGTCGGCCTCGAAGCGCAGCACCAGCACCGGCGTGGTATTGGAGGCGCGCAGCAGGCCCCAGCCGTCGCTGAAATCGGCACGCAGCCCATCGATCGTCGACAGCCGCGCGCCAGCGAACGGGATTGCGTCCTCGGTGCCGACCGCAGCGATGAAGCGCTCAACCAGGGCATGCGGCGAGCCTTCGACCGACACCTTGATCTCCGGCGTGGCCACGCTCGCCGGCAGCTCGGCCAGCACGTCCGTCAACGGCTGCTCGCGCTGGGCCAGGATCTCGAGCAGACGCGCGGCCGCGTACAGGCCGTCGTCGAAGCCATACCAGCGCTCCTTGAAGAAGAAGTGGCCGCTCATCTCGCCGGCCAGCTCGGCGCCGGTCTCGCGCATCTTGGCCTTGATCAGCGAGTGGCCGGTCTTCCACATCATCGGGCTGCCACCGTTGCGCAGCACGAAATCGCTCAGCTTGCCGGTGCACTTCACGTCGTAGATCACCAATGCGCCGGGGTTGCGTTGCAGCACCTCGGCGGCGAACAGCATCAGCAGCCGGTCGGCGAACACCATCGTGCCTTCCCGGGTCACCACGCCCAGGCGATCGGCGTCACCGTCAAAGGCGACGCCGAGGTCGGCGTCGAAACGCCGCACCATCTGCGCCAGGTCCTCGAGGTTGTGCGGCTCGCTCGGGTCGGGATGGTGGTTCGGGAAGCTGCCGTCGATCTCGCAGTAAAGCGGGACCACTTCAGCACCGATCGCCTCAAGCAGGCGCGGGGCGATCTCGCCGGCGGCGCCGTTGCCGGCGTCGGCCACGACCTTGAGCGGGCGGTCCAGCTGCACGTCGTCGGCGATGCGCTGGATGTAGTCGTCGGCGACGTCGCGCTGCTCCAGCGCGCCGGGCTCGGCCGCCCGGTGCAGCCGGCCCTCGGCGATGCGCCGGTACAGCTCGGCGATCGCCTCGCCGGACAGCGTCTGGCCGTCGATCACGACCTTGAAACCGTTGTAGTCCGGCGGGTTGTGGCTGCCGGTCACCGCCACGCAGCTGCCGACACGCAGGTGGTGCGCGGCGAAGTAGATCACCGGCGTCGGCGCCAGGCCGATGTCGATCACCCGGCAACCGGCGCGGCGCAGGCCCTCGATCAGCCCGATCGACAGTTCCGGACCGGACAACCGCCCGTCGCGGCCGACCACGACCTCGTGCAGGTCCTGAGCCTGCATCACGCTGCCGATGGCCTGGCCGACCAACGCGGCCACGGCTGGCGTGAGTTCGCTGCCGACCACGCCACGGATGTCGTAGGCCCGGAAGATCCCTCGCTCCACCTGCCGTGGCGACGCAGTTACCGTTTCCCCGGTCCTATCGGCGGCGGCCTCATCGGATACCGCGGGAAGCGCCTGCAACGCCTGGAGCAAGGTCGGCTCGTCGGCAATGTCCGCCGATGCCGAACCCGGTCGCAGCAACCGCTGGAGACGTCCGTGGCCGAGCGCGACCACCAGTCCCGTCAGTACCACCAGCAACACGGCGACGACCAGGGCCGATACCGTGCCGGTGCCGAACGGCCCGGCCTCGGCTTCCTTGATCGCGGCAGCGACGCGCAAGCCAGTCTCGCCGACAGGCCGGGCCAGCGATTCGGCACCGCCGGCCAATGCCTGCGCGCCTTTCTGCGCCACCTCGTAACCGCCCTGGCGCAGGGCCAGGTAGGCCTGCGACGGCAGCGCGACCGCGTCCAGCGGCCCGGTCAGCCTGGCCAGCGGCAGGCGGACATAGACCAGCACCGGCGATCCGGCCAGCCGCGCTGGCGCGGCGACGCCCAACTGCGGCTTGCCGTCATCGCGGACCACCTGCGCCAACGCCCGGCCGCCCGCCTGCGCTCCCTCCAGCAGCCCCAGCCGGGCATAGCCGAAGCGCTCGGGCCAGGCATAGCCTTCGGCCAGGTCCGCGGGCAGCACCTGCACGTCCTGAGCGCCGGGGAAACCGGCACGGACGAGCGTGGTCACCGCGTCGGCATCACCGCCAGCCAGTGCCGCGGCAACGCGCGCCTCCTTCAGCAAACCATCCAGCTGGCGGGTCTGCGCGGACAGCGCCCGCGCGACGCCGCCCACGGCCTGGTCACGCGCCTGCCGAACCTGTTCGGCGACCGCGCCGGCGCGCCACTGCGCGTAACCACTCCAGCCGAACCATCCGGCCAACAACAGCAGCGCCGCCACCAGCAGCGCAGCTCTGCGCCCCCCGGCAGATCGCCACCGGCCGTCGTGTGCCTCGCTCATCTCGAGCTTCCCCTGTCAGCGCACGCCGGTGTGGCCGAATCCACCCGCTCCTCGCGCACTGTCGGCAAAAGTATCCACCACCTGCAAGGACACGCGCACGATCGGCAGTACCACCAGCTGGGCGATGCGATCGCCCGGCTCGATCGTGAAGGACTCGCGACCCCGGTTCCACACGCTGATCAGCAACGGCCCCTGATAGTCGGCATCGATCAGGCCGGTACCGTTACCGAGCACGATGCCGTGGCGGTGCCCGAGCCCGGAACGCGGCAGCACGATCGCGCACAGGTTCGGGTCGGCGACATGGATGGCCAGGCCGCTGGGGACCAGCGCGGCGTCGCCAGGCGGCAACACCAGCGGCGCGTCCAGCGCGGCACGCAGATCCATACCGGCACTGGCCTCGGTGGCGTAGGCCGGAAGTGGCCAGGCATCGCCGAAGCGTGGGTCGAGCAGCTTCACCTGCAAGGGCTGCGGTGCGCTCATGCCTGCAGCCGCTCGGCGACCAGGTCGAGCAGGCGTTCGGCCAGCTCGGCCTTGCTGCTGCTCGGGAACGCCCGCTCGCCGCCCTGCCAGTAGGCGGTGGCGGCGTTGTCGTCGCTCTCGAAGCCGCCGCCGGCGATGCCGACCTGGTTGGCGATGATCAGGTCCAGATGCTTGGCGGCGAGCTTGCCGCGCGCGTACTTCTCGACGTCATGGGTCTCGGCGGCGAAGCCGACCACCAGCTTGAGCGTACCGGTCTGCGAAGCGACCTCGGACAGGATGTCCGGGGTGCGTACCAGCTCAATCGTCAGGGTGTCGCCGGTCTTCTTGATCTTCTGGTCAGCCACGCGCCGCGGCGCATAGTCGGCCACCGCGGCCGCGCCGATGTAGATGTCGGCCGGCAACGCGCCGAGCACGGCCTGACGCATCTGCGCGGCCGAGCGCACGTCCACCCGGCTCACCCCCGCCGGGGTCGGCAGTTGCACCGGACCGCTGACCAGCACGACCTCGGCGCCCTGGGCGGCGGCGGTGGCGGCCAACGCATAGCCCATCTTGCCACTGCTGCGATTGCCGACGTAACGCACCGGATCCAGATCCTCGTAGGTGGGACCGGCGCTGATGACCACGCGCAACCCCTCGAGACGACCGCCAGCCACCGCGACAGCAGTGGCCGGTGCCTGGCTGGCGACCAGCGCGGCGACGATCGCGTCCGGCTCGCTGAGCCGGCCCGGACCGGACTCGCCCTCGGCCAGCGGGCCGTCCTCCGGCCCGATCACCTGTACGCCGCGCGCGCGCAGCGTGGCGAGGTTGGCCTGGGTGGCCGGGTGCAGCCACATGCGGTGGTTCATCGCCGGGCACACCGTCAGCGTCGCGGTGGTGGCCAGACACAGGGTGCTCACCAGGTCGTCGGCCAGGCCGTGCGCCAGGCGCGCCAGCAGGTCGGCGGTGGCCGGCGCGACCACGACCCGCCCGGCCCAGCGCGCCAGCTCGAGGTGTCCCATCGCCTGCTCGGCGGCGCCGTCCCACAGCGTGGTGCGGGTCGGCTGCCCGGACAGGGCCTGGAAGCTGAGCGGGGTCACGAACTGCTGCGCGGCCTCGGTCATCGCGACCTGGATCTGGGCACCAGCATCGCGCAGACGCCGCACCAGTTCGAGGGATTTGTAGGCGGCGATACCGCCGCCGACGCACAGCAGCACGCGCTGTCCGTCCAGAGGGCGTGCCTGAATGGAGCCGGTCACGTCGGGGATTTCCTACCGTTTCAAGGACAACTAGATTAGCCCAAGCGCCGTTGCGGACTGATGCCTCCGGCGCATGTACAGCGGCAATCTGGCCATATGCACATCCGCGACTGGCCTACCCATGAACGTCCCCGCGAGAAACTGCTGGCCCGTGGCGCCGGCGCGCTCTCCGATGCCGAACTGCTGGCGATCTTCCTCGGCTCGGGCCTGAAGGGCCACGACGCGGTGCAGACCTCGCGCGATCTGCTGCAGGCGCATGGGCCGCTGCGTCGCTTGCTCGACCGCTCGCCACGCGAGCTGACGCGGCTGCGCGGGCTGGGCCCGGCCCGGGCCTGCCAGCTGGCCGCCGCGCTGGAGCTGGGCCAGCGCCACCTCGCCGCGGAGCTGGAGCGCGGCAGCACGCTCACCGATCCGATGAGCGCCGGCCTCTACTTCGCCCGGCGCCTGCGCGCGCGGCCGCACGAGGTGTTCGCCGGCCTGTTCCTGGACACCCGCCACCGCGCGCTGGCCTTCGAGGAACTGTTCCAGGGCACGATCGACGGCGCCGAGGTGCATCCGCGCGAGTTGGTGCGCCGCGCCCTGGCCCACAACGCCGCGGCGGTGATCGTCGGCCACAACCACCCCTCGGGCAACCCGGAGCCATCGGAGGCCGATCGCACCGTCACCGAGCGGCTGCGGCACGCGCTGGCCCTGGTCGACGTGCGTCTGCTCGACCATTTCGTCATCGGCGACGGGCCACCGGTGTCGCTGGCCAGCCGAGGCTGGCTGTAGAGCGGAGCCTGCGCCGCTGGCGCCGTACCGGGGAAAGCCCCAGCGGAGCAAGCTCCGCTCTACCGGCCCGCCGTCCACCTGAACCGTCGCCAGGGCCACGACCGGCGCGGTCGGTTAAAATCCTCCGTTTCTTGCTCCAAGCAGACCCCCGACGTGAAACCCCAACTCCGCGCCCTGATTGGCCAAGGCATCGAAGCCCTGCGCGCCAATGGCACCCTGCCCACCGACGCCTTGCCGCCGGACTTCGTGGTCGAGCGCCCCAAGACCCGCGAGCATGGCGACTTCGCCACCAACGCGGCGATGCTGCTGGCCAAGGCCGCGCGCAGCAACCCGCGCGCGCTGGCCCAGGCACTGGTCGAGGCGCTGCCCGCCAGTGCCGAGGTGTCGCGCGTGGAGATCGCCGGACCGGGCTTCATCAACTTCCACCTGGCCCCGAGCGCCTACCAGCGCGAAGTGGCCACGGTGATCAAGCAGGGCCGCGACTACGGCCGCGCGCTGGCCGGCAACGGCCGCACCGTCGGCGTCGAATACGTCTCGGCCAACCCGACCGGCCCGCTGCACGTCGGCCACGGCCGCGCCGCGGCGATCGGCGACTGCCTGGCGCGCCTGCTGGAAGCCAACGGCTGGAACACCAAGCGCGAGTTCTACTACAACGATGCCGGCGTGCAGATCGAGAACCTGACGCGCTCGGTGCAGGCGCGCGCGCGCGGCTTCAAGCCGGGCGACGCCGAATGGCCGGCCGAGGCCTACAACGGCGAGTACATCGCCGATGTCGCCAATGCCTACCTGGCCGGCGAGACGGTGGACCTGGAAGGCATGCGGGTCACCGGTACCCGCGACCCGCAGGACATCGAGTCGATCCGGCGCTTCGCCGTGGCCTACCTGCGCAACGAGCAGAACCACGACCTGGCCGCGTTCGGCGTCGATTTCGACATCTACTTCCTGGAAAGCTCGCTGTACAAGGACGGTAAGGTCGAGGAGGCGGTGCGCAAGCTGGTCGCCTCCGGTCACACCTACGAGGAAGGCGGCGCGCTGTGGCTGAAGTCCACCGACTTCGGCGACGACAAGGACCGGGTGATGCGCAAGTCCGACGGTACCTACACCTACTTCGTGCCGGACGTGGCCTATCACCTGACCAAGTGGCAGCGCGGCTACGAGCGCGCGATCACCGAGCTGGGCGCCGACCACCACGGCTCGCTGGCGCGGGTGAAGGCCGGCCTGCAGGCGCTGGAAGTCGGCATCCCGCCGGGCTGGCCGGAATACGTGCTGCACCAGATGGTCACGGTGATGCGTGGCGGCGAGGAAGTGAAGCTGTCCAAGCGCGCCGGCAGTTACGTCACCCTGCGCGACCTGATCGAGGAGGCCGGCCGCGACGCCACGCGCTGGTTCCTGATCGCGCGCAAGCCGGACTCGCAGCTGACCTTCGACATCGACCTGGCGCGGCAGCAGAGCAACGACAACCCGGTGTTCTACGTGCAGTACGCGCATGCGCGCGTGTGCAGCCTGCTGCGCCAGGCGCAGGAGAAGGGCCTGGACTACGACCAGGCCGCCGGCCTGGTTGACCTGGCGCGGCTGGACGATGAGACCTCGCTGTGGCTGATGACCGAGATCTCGCGCTACCCGGAGGTGGTCGAGGCCGCCGGCGAGGCGCTGGAGCCACACCTGGTCGCGCAGTACCTGCGTGAATTGGCGCATGCATTCCACACGTGGTATCACGGCACGCCGGTGCTGGTGGACGAGGCCGGCGAGCGCAACGCCAAGCTCACCCTGGCGCTGGCCGCGCGCCAGGCGCTGGCCAACGGCCTGGAGATCCTGGGCGTGGGCGCACCGGAAAAGATGTGACGGACCGGAAGGTCCCATCGCAGTGATTGGAGAGAGAACAAGTCATGGCAGCGCGACGCGGTAAGAGTCAGGCACGGCGCAACACCGGCAACGGCACGCCCGGCTGGGTGTGGCTGGTCGCCGGTGCGGCGATCGCCGCAGTGGTGTTCCTGGCCGCGCCGGGGCTGTTCAAGAAGGAGGGCGACGGCTTCCTGCGCGTCGGCCCGCGCCCGAATCCGGACGCGCAGCCGGCCCCGGTCGCCGACGCCGACGTGGACGCGCCGGCCGAGCTGCCCAAGCCGGCGAAGAAACCGGATGCCAAGCCGGCCGATGGCCAGACCCAGTACGACTTCTACACCCTGCTGCCGGGCAAGGAAGTGCGGATGTCCGATGCCGAGCTGGCCGCCAGCGCGCGCGCCGAGGAGGCCGCGCGCGCCAAGGCGGCGCTGGAAGGCAAGCCGGCGCCAGCCCCGCAGACC